>SVST01000010.1 GCA_015064155.1 Oscillospiraceae bacterium
ACGCAGGAACAGTTGGACGCTGTTGTTTCTCTGATCAACAATCGTCCTCGTAAATGTCTTGGTTTTTTGTCTCCCAATGATTTTTTGAAAAAAGTGTTGCACTTGGCTTGACAATCTGACGAGGCTTATTACCACCTGACAGTACACCTGAACGGTGTAACACACTATACCTTGCAAGGCAAGGCGTGTGAAAAGGAGTACGGACAAAAATATCCGTACTCCTTTTGTTGTAGGGCGGGGGGTTATCTCCCGCCGCTTTATTGGATTTTCACTCTTCGTAACGGCGGCAGCAAGCCACCGCCCTACAAGGTTGATATCTCGGCAGGTAAAAACTGCTTTATGGTATGTATCCCTTGGGGTGCCTTTTGTTTTGGTACGGACAATAGGTTTCGCAGAACCCCACCTCTATTTTCGGTTCCGCTTGCGAAACGGTGGCGTTTAGCCACCGAGAAAATAGAACCGCGCCGAAAAAGGTGAACACTTTCTCAAAAAACTGCAGACGGCGCGTGTGCAGCGTTCAAGTCCACGGCTGCAAATCACCAAAAAATCTCGTAAACTATTGTATAACTCTCTTGAATGTGTTATAATGATGCTACAAATCAGAAACGCAAGGAGAATATGACTTATGATTCTTTCGTCGTCCAGTAACACTTTGGTCCGCAATTTCGGATATTTCGGTGCCATCGACATCATGAAAGAGGCAGACTACGATGCCATCGATCTCTCGCTCTTTACCATGACCGAAGACGATAACGAATTTTGCACGGACGGTTATCGCGCCCGCATTGCCGAAATTCGCGCCTATGCCGAACAGAAAGGGATTTTCTTTAACCAATCGCATACTCCTTTTCGGTTCAACTGGGCAAATCCCAACGAGGTTGAGGAACGTCTGATCCCCCGCACGATCCGCGCGTTGGAGGTTTCTGCACTGGCAGGCTGTAAAATTGCCGTGGTACATCCCGTACATCACGAGGAGTATTTGGGGCACGAGGAAGAACGCTTTGAGGAGAACATGAAGTATTACCGCGGTCTTCTCCCCTACGCAAAAGAATACGGCATCAAAATCGCACTTGAAAATATGTTCCAGCGCGAGGTCAAAAGAAAGACTCTGGGGCATGATACCTGCTCCCAAGCATCGGAATTTATCCGCTACCTGGACACGCTTGACGACGAGCATTTCGTAGCCTGCCTGGATCTTGGACATTGCGGTGTCGTGGGCTCCGAGGCGCAGGATCTCATCCGTGCATTGGGGCACGACCGTTTGCACGCTCTGCACGTCCACGACAACGACTACACCAAGGATCAGCATACCCTGCCGGGACTTGGAAAAATGAATTGGGAAGAGATCATGAAGGCTCTTGCCGAGATCGACTACGACGGTGAATTCACCTTTGAAGCCGACCGTTTCTTCATGGGACTGCCCCCCGCACTCATGCCGAAAGCCGTTTCCCTGATGGTGGACATGGGTCGCTATCTGATCGGACGTTTTGAGGCGTATCAAAAAATCGGCCGCAAATAACAGAACAAAGGGCTCCCCGAATGCGCGCATTCGGGGAGTCCTTTATACGGTTTTTCATTTTCATTTCATCAAATAAACTTCCCTACCAAGGAGTAAACCAACAGCCCGAAAATGACGATCGGCAAAACGTAGGTCATATACACGCACAGCCACTTGGGGAATTTCAAGCCCTTGCCTGCGTTGATCTCCTTTTGGAAATTCTCCCGACCCCAGCCATAACGAGAGGTACAAAACAGCACGTATACCATACTTCCGATCGGCAACAAAAGGTTGGACACCACAAAATCTTCAATATCCAAAAAGCCGCCGATCTTGGGAATCTTGATCTGCTCCCAAATGCTCTTGCTGAAGATCGCAGGCAGGCTGAGCACAAAGATCAACCCCAGGTTGATCAGGCAAACCGTACGTCTGGAAAGCTTGGTCTTCTCCAGCCAAAAGGAGATGATATTCTCAAATACGGCAATCACGGTGGAATATGCCGCAAAAATCATAAAGAGGAAAAAGAGCGTGCCGACGATACGTCCCGTCACCGGTCCCATGTGGTTAAAAATGCTCGACAGCGTGGTGAATAGGAAGGAGGGGTCAACCGTGGAGGCGTTTACGTTCACACCGCCCGTAAAGGTAAAGCAAGCCGGGAAAATGATAAAGCCCGATGCAATCGCAATAAAGGTGTCAAGCGCGGTGATGGTAACCGCCTCGCCAAGTAAGGAACGCTCCTTGGAAATATAGCTTCCGAAAATCGCAATCGAACCGATGCCAACGCTCAGTGTGAAGAATGCCTGTCCCATGGCTGCGGTGATCACCGTACCGACATTGGTATTCTTCATTCCCTCTGCCGACGGGATCAGATAGAACTTCAAGCCCCTTCCCGCGCCCGAAAGCGTACAACAGTAAGCCGCAAGCCCGATGATCAGAACCAACAGCGCGATCATCATATACTTCGTAATACGTTCAACACCCTTTTGAAGTCCCAGTGAACAGATCAAAAGACAAAGAGCAATCGTTGCCAAGGTAGAGCCGAGAATCAGCCACGTGTTCCCCACCGTTCCGCCAAAATGCGCACCCAGAGCCGAAACATCGGTACCAACCGAAAAAATATCGCCCGAGAGGTATTTTCCGAAATAGATCAGCATCCAACCGGCGATGGTGGTATAGCACATCATCAAAAGGTAGTTTCCGCCAATCCCGAGATACTGCATCAGGTGCCACTTCTGTCCGGGCTTTTCAAGCTGTTGAAAGGAGGACGCGATACTGCGCTGGCTGGCGCGTCCGACCGACAGCTCGGCACACATGACGGGAATTCCCAAAAGAAGTAAAAACCCTAAGTAGATCAGCACGAAAAGCGCACCGCCATAAGCCCCCGTAATAATCGGGAAGCGGTACACGTTTCCAAGGCCGATCGCGCATCCGGCAGAAATCAAGATAAATCCCAAGCGGGACGAAAATTTTTCTCTTTCCATCACAAAGCTCCAATCGATACGTTCGCCAAAAGTAACATACATTATAGCAAACCTTTGCCTCCTTGTCAAGAGCAAGAAAGAGGCGTTTGCTTGAAAAGCGCAAAAAAACAGCCGCGTTTTGTAAGATATCCCGTGTCTGCGCCCGAAAAAGAGAAATTTACTTGCAAAATGAGGGCTTCTGTGTTATAATGACCGAAGCATATCAAAATCGTTTGTTAAAGGAGCTGTCCATGTCATCCTCTTACACCCGTTTAAAAGCGGCTTGCTACACCACCAATCTTTCCATGTCGGTGGTTGGCAATCTCTCGCCCTTATTGTTCGTTACCTTTCACAAGCTGTACGGCATCTCCTATTCGCTGCTTGGACTGTTGGTCTTGGTCAACTTTTTCACCCAGTTGACCGTTGACCTCTTATTTTCCTTTTTTTCACACAAATTCAATATTCCCCTTGCGGTGCGAATCAACCCGATTCTGACCGTGATCGGTCTTTTGATCTACGCGCTGTTCCCCTTTTTCTTCGCCGATCACGTCTACGTCGGTCTGATCCTCGGCACTGTGATCTTCGCCTGCTCCGGAGGGCTTTCCGAGGTGCTGATCAGTCCCGTGATCGCGGCGATTCCCAGCGAAAATCCCGAGGGAGAAATGAGCAAGCTGCATTCGATCTACGCATGGGGTGTAGTGGGTGTCATCGCAATATCCAGCCTGTTTTTGCTGGGATTCGGGAATGACAACTGGCAATATCTCGCCTTGCTTTTTGCCCTGATTCCGCTGATTTCGGCAATTCTTTTTTCCCGTGTAAGCATTCCCGAAATGGAAACGCCGCAAAAGACGGCAAACGTCTTTCATCTCTTCCGCAGCCCCGGGCTTTGGCTCTGCTTTTTCGCCATGTTCATGGGCGGTGCTACCGAATGCACGATGGCACAGTGGTGCTCGGGATACGTTGAAGAGGCACTGGGAATCCCCAAAATCGTGGGGGACCTTTGCGGTGTTGCGCTGTTTTCGGTCATGCTTGGTCTGGGACGCTCCTTATTCGCAAAACGGGGAAAAAACGTGGAACGCGTCCTCTTTTTGGGGGCGTGCGGTGCGGTCCTCTGCTATTTGACCGCGGCGGTATCCAATCTTCCCGCGCTCGGCTTGATCGCGTGCGGCATGACCGGACTTTGCGCCTCGATGCTTTGGCCCGGCTGCTTGTTGGTGGCGTCCACCCGATTCCCCGCAGGCGGTGTCTTCGTGTTTGCCATGATGGCGGCGGGCGGTGACATGGGCGCGGCACTGATCCCGCAGCTGGTGGGAAGCGTAACCGATGCGGTTTCGAAAAATCCCTCGCTGGTTTCGTTTGCCGAAAAGCTTTCGCTTGCCCCCGATCAGCTGGGGCTGAAGATCGGTATGCTACTCGGCATGCTTTGCCCGTTGATCGGTGCATTCCTCTATCTGCGCCTTTGGAAAACGAAAAAAGATCCCTCCGACGAGGTATAAAAAGGAGCTGTTATGAAACTGAATCGAAATCTCAAGGGCAGTTTGTTGCTCTGCCTTGCCGCATTGATCTGGGGCTTGGCATTCGTGGCACAAACGGGAGCTGCCGATAAAATTCCGCCCTTTGCCCTGAACGCGTCCCGATCGATCGTCACGTTCTTCTTCCTTTGGCTGTTTTTAATGTTGCGCCGCCTTTGGAAGGGGACTCCGATCCTTCCCAAAAAAGAAAAACGACTTCGCAGCTGGCTGCTCCCCGGTATTCTGTGCGGCTTTCTTTTGTCGGTCAGCGTCAATCTGCAGCAGTTTGGCATCGTAGCCTATCCCGATGGCGTTGCCGCGGAAGCGCGTGCGGGGTTTCTGACCGCCCTGTACGTCATTTTGGTTCCGATCTTCGGAATTTTCCTTGGCAAAAGGTTGAGTGTTCCATTGGTCGGTGCCGTTTTGGTGGCAGTTGTGGGAATCTACCTGCTCTGCCTCTCTGGCGGCATTTCGGGCATCTATTCGGGGGACGTTCTGATGCTTCTGTGCGCATCAAGCTTTGCCTTACATATTTTGTCGGTTGACCGCTTCGGCTCAGACGTGGACGGAATTTTGCTCTCCATGACCCAATTCGCGGTGTGCGGTATGCTCTCCCTCGTTCTGTCACTGATTTTGGAAAAGACCAACCTCTCCGCAATCCTGTCCGCTACTCCGGAAATTCTATTCTTGGGAATCTTCTCGGGCGGAATCGCCTACACGCTGCAAATCGTAGGTCAAAAATATGCCGAGCCGACGGTTGCCTCTCTCACGATGAGCTTGGAAAGCGTCTTTGCAACGCTCGGCGGCTGGTTGATTTCGGGCAACACGCTTTCGATTCGCGAATGGTTCGGTTGCGCCTTGGTTTTCGCCGCCATCGTTTTGGCACAGATTCCGACTCCGAAACGGAAAATCACAACCGAAAAACGATAAAAGATCGGCTTTTCTGCTGTTTTTTTGCAAACGTGGTTGCTTTTTCGGGCACTCTATGATATAATGTACTTAATTATACGAAATGCAACGACAAAAGAGAGGATTTTTTTGGTATGGCACAAAAGACCGTTGCGGTGCTTCTTGCCGTTTGGGAGCCGCGTGAGGATTGGCTGATTGAGCTTTTGGACTCGCTCAACGGGCAAACCTATCCCCATATCCGTCTGTACGTGCGCGACGACGCATCCCCCACCTACCCTCTGTCGCGCTTGCAGGAGCTTTTGGCGGCTCATATCACAAAATTCCCCTATACCCTGCATCAAAATGAGCAAAACCTCGGCTCGAACCAAACCTTTGCCGCGTTGGTATGCGATTGCAACGACGAGCGTTACGTAGCCTTCTGCGATCAGGACGACGTGTGGCTTCCCGAAAAGATTGCCAATACGGTACGCTTGCTGGAAGAAAGTCGGCTCTCTCCCGTCGCGGTTTGCGCCAACGTATCGGTGATGGACGGGGAGGGCAAGGAAATCGCCCCCACGATGGAGGCGCACCGCCGCCGACACACCTTTTTACGGGGCAACGGTCTGGCATCGGGATTGATCTATCGCAATTTTGTGATGGGCTGTACCATGATGATGGAGCGTAAGCGCGCACGCTCGTATCTCCCGTTCCCGAACGAGCTGGTACACGACCACTATCTGGCATACCGCGCAGCCCTTGACGGTGCCATCGATTATTTGGACGAGCCGCAAATGCGATACCGCGTATACGGCGGCAACCAGACCGGTGTGATGACGGGTGTGCGTACCAAGCAGGACTATTTTGACCGTCGCATTGCCGTTTTTGATGCCCGATTGCGTTGCCTGAAGCAATATGCCGATTCGGAAGAGCTGCAAAAGGCGCAGATATGGACCGACGCCCGCAAAAAGAATTTTTCCCGCGAGCGCGGCGGCTTTCGCGCCCTTTGGAAAACGCGAAACGTCAACCGCGTCACCTCGCTCTTTGAGCTGTTTGCATTGCGCTTCCCCACCCCACTGTTCCGTTTTGCCGTGCGTCTGATCCAAAAAGGCGCACTTTAACTGTGACGATACGAAAGGATTTTAGCTTATTATGAAAATTTTGGTTACCGGAGTCAAGGGTCAGCTGGGCTACGATCTGTGCAGAGTCCTTGCCGATCGCAAGATCGACCACTTAGGGGTTGACATCGATGACTTTGACATCACCGACCGAAAGGCTTCGGTCAAGTTTATCACCGGTTACCGCCCCGATGCGATCATCCATTGCTCGGCATTCACGGCGGTAGACAAAGCCGAGGACGAGGTTGATCTGTGCACGCGCGTCAATGCCGAGGGTCCTGCCAATATCGCGGCGGCGGCATCCGCAATCAATGCCAAGATGATGTACATCTCCACCGATTACGTCTTCCCCGGCACGGGCGACGTTGCCTATCGACCCGAGGATCCCACGGGTCCCTTGTCGGTTTACGGAAAGACCAAGCTCTTGGGAGAAGAAGCGGTGCGTAAGGCTTCCGACCGTCATTTTATCGTGCGTATTTCGTGGGTGTTCGGCAAAAACGGAAACAATTTCGTCAAAACCATGCTGCGTCTTGCCGAAACCAAGACCGATTTGAACGTCGTATGTGACCAGATCGGCTCCCCTACCTACACCTATGACCTCTCCCTGTTGCTGTGCGACATGATCGTCACCGACCGTTTCGGCACTTACCACGCAACCAACGAGGGGCTTTGCTCCTGGGCTGAGTTTGCCGAGGAAATCATGCGACTTGGCAAGAAAAGCACAAAAATCCATCCCATCCCCTCCTCGCAGTATCCCACGCGTGCCGTTCGTCCGTTGAACTCGCGCATGGATAAGGAGAAGCTGACCCAAAACGGCTTTTGCCGTCTGCCCGATTGGAAAGACGCTCTTGCACGTTACATCAAAGAACTCGACGACAATAAATCGGAAGGCTGATGCCCCGAAAAACCGAAAGGAGATTTATGAAAAACAGCACAATTCGCATTTGTGCGATTCTCATGGCGGTCTTTTTGTTGGTGGGCGCAATCTTCTATTTTGCCGCCGGTGACAGCCTCTATTTCACACCCTCCTCCTCAAAGCCCGTCAGCGGAAAGGGCAACGTGGGTGAGCTTTTGGAGGGAATGTCACTCAAGCAGTCCTTTACGTGCCAAACCGATACCTTGGAATCGGTCGGTCTTCTGCTCGCCACCATGGATCGCACGAACACCGACGTTTTGAAGATTGAACTGACCGATGAAGCCGGAACGCTTTTGTTTTCGGAGGAAGTCAACACTGCCGATCCCTCCAGAGTGCAAAACAACGCACAACTGGTCATCACCCCGAGAGAATCGATTGAAAATGCCAAGGGAAAGACTTATACCCTGACGGTAACCAGCTTACACGGTGTCAGCGGAAATGCCGTCACCTTCTATTACGGAAACACCGTCAACGCAGGACGTGCCAACGTCGCCGTTGACGTGTCGGAAAAGGATGCGCTTTACGTCAACGGAAGCATCAAAACGGACGAGGCAAATCTCTTTTGCAGTCTTTGTCTTACCGTTGCGGGAAACAACCTGCATCTCTTCGGCTCGATTTACTGGTACGTTTACGCAGGCGCAGCACTTCTCTTCGGTCTGCTGCTCGTATACCTTGCCTATTGCCACCTGAAAGAAAAAAAGAACGCGATCCTTGAGATCCTGTATTCCTTCAAGCGGTACCGCTTCTTAACCAAGCAGCTGGTGGCGCGTGACTTCAAAACCAAATATAAGCGCTCGGTGCTGGGCGTTTTGTGGAGCTTTTTGAACCCCTTGCTCACCATGAGCATTCAGTACGTGGTCTTCTCCACCATCTTCAAGTCGGATATCCCCAATTTTTCGATCTACCTGCTCAGCGGTATTATCTGCTTCAACTTCTTTAACGAAGCCACCAATATGTGCTTGATGAGCATCGTCGGAAACGCGACCCTGATTAACAAGGTATACGTGCCGAAGTATATTTATCCGTTCTCGCGCACGCTTTCCTCGTCGATCAACCTCTTGCTGTCACTGGTGCCGCTTTTGATCATGCTCCTGATTACAAGAACCCCGATCACCCTTGCCATTCTGTTGCTCCCGTTCGTTTTGCTGATGCTCTTTCTGTTCAGCTACGGTGTCGGGCTCATTCTGGCGGCACTGATGGTGTTTTTCCGCGACACGCAATTCCTATGGGGCATCGTTTCCATGCTTTTGATGTATCTGACTCCCGTATTCTATCCGGAGTCCATCATCCCCGACCGCTTTATGAGCGTCTACCGTTTGAACCCCATGTATCAGATTCTACGGTTTATCCGCAGCATCCTCGTAGACGGAAAATCCCCGGAGCCTATGTCGTATCTCTATTGCATCCTGCTCTGCGGCGTGCCTCTTTTGATTGGTATTTTGGTGTTCCGAAAGAGCCAGAATAAATTTATCTTCAATCTCTGACCGACACGTTGCTTCCCCATTGAAGAAGAAAGGACTCGCCCCCATGATTAAAGCCCAAAACATTACGGTTTGCTATCGAATGGCGAACGATAAAATCAGCAGCATCAAGGAATACCTCGTTGCGCTGATGAAGCATAAGCTGAAATACGATGAATTCGTCGCGCTGCAGGACGTCAGCTTTGAGATCCGCCGCGGTGAGGTCGTTGGAATCATCGGCAACAACGGAGCCGGCAAAAGCACGCTGCTCAAGGTGATTTCCGGCATTCTGACCCCTACGAAAGGCTCGGTGGAGCTGCAGGGAAACGTGGTTCCCATGCTGGAATTGGGCAGTGGCTTCGACTTTGACCTGACCGGCAGCGAAAACATCTTTCTCAACGGAGCAATCCTCGGCTATTCCGAAAGCTTTTTGAAATCCAAGTACGACGAGATCGTAGCCTTCTCCGAGCTTGGGGAGTTTATCAACAACCCGGTTCGAAACTATTCCTCGGGTATGATTATGCGCTTGGCTTTTTCGATTGCCTCACAGGTCAATCCCGACATTTTGATCGTGGATGAAATCCTTGCCGTCGGCGACATGGCATTCCAGGAAAAAAGCCATGCCCGCATGACCGAGATGATGAGCCACGGTACCACGGTTTTGTTGGTATCACATAATTTGGACCAGGTTCGAAATCTTTGCGACCGCGTGATTTGGTTGGACCACGGACACATCAAAGCTGTTGGTGATACACAAGAAATCTGCGACCAATATTATGCCTCCAATCAAAGATAATCGAACAAAAAACGCAAAAAAATATAGGGTGTGAGCTTGATGCAGATTGCATTTGGCTCACACCTGTTTTTATTTGATCGCTGATCCTGTACTGAGCTGCTCCACGTAATGCATTCGAAAATCGGTCGGACTCATTCCCGAAAATCGGTGAAAAGCATTGGTAAAATAATACGGATTGGAATATCCGCACATCTCGGCAATTTCGGTGACGTTGTAGTCGTGGTCAATCAAAAGCTGCTTTGCGTAACGCAGACGAAGCAAAATCAAATACTGTGACGGCGTTGTATTCAGCTCTTGCCGAAATTTCCAAATCAAACCCGAATGACTCAAATAAACGCGCGCCGCCAGCATATCCACGTCGATCTTTTCGTGCAAATGCTGATTCATATAGCGAATCGTCCGCAGCACCGCTTCACTCAGCGGGCGGTGGGTTACCTGATCTTTCGCGCCAAACAAATAGTTTTGAACGAAGATATACTCTAAAATATGCTCAATCAGCTCTTGATTGTTCGGCATTAAAATTGCCTGCTTAATACTGTTAAAAATCGAATCCGTTTGCTCCTTCGGCAATCTCAGCTTTCCCTGCTGCAGTGCCAATCGAAAAGGATGCTCCGCCTGTGCCATAAAGGAAACGTGAAAATACGTCAAAGGAGCAGTAAGACTGCGCGTAACCGTGGTTGCTGCCGGAATAAAGGCAATTTCATTTGGGTAAATAGGTTGCGACTCCGCACCGTCGTCGGTAGAAAGGGTATACGTCCCATCCATCACCATTGCAAAACGATCCCAACGAGAGGTCACCGTCGTCTTTTCAAAGGATTCGAGATTTTCAAAAAGTCGTTGAGCAATTACCTGTATCTGCATATCTCACCTGTTTTTACTGTAAAATTTTATAGGTTCATTATAATTTAGTTTATTGTATTTGTCAATAGGGTATGTTATAATTTTTATCGAAAAAGAAAGAAACAGGAGAAAAATCCATGCGAAAGGTAGATGCCACGCAAGGCAAATTAGTGAAGCTAATCTTCGTCTATACGATTCCTTTGATTCTAACAACTCTGGTGCAACAGCTATTCACCCTTGTGGATACCGCGGTGCTTGGAAATATGGCAGACACCACGGCTGTAGCATCGGTCGGTGCAACCAATACCATCACCAGCTTGGTTTTGAACGGGATCACGGGGCTTTCCACCGGTGCCGTTATCATCCTGGCGCGCTACATCGGTCAAAAGGACGAGGAAAAGATGCGCTCCGTCATCGATACCTCGCTGATTACCGCCGTAGGCTTCGGTATCATCGTTGCAGTCCTTGGAATTCTCCTGACACCTACCCTTTTGGATTTGGTAAAATGTCCCGATGACTGCCTGGCAGGTGCCAAGCTTTACCTGCAGATTTACATCGCCGCGGCTCCGATTACGCTGCTCTACAATTACGGTGCCGCCATTATGCGAACCATGGGAGATACGCAGCGTCCTCTGATCTATATCTCCGTCAGCGGACTTGTCAACGTTGTTTTGAACATCATTCTGTGCTTTTGCTTGGAGCAAAAGGTTGCCGCAGTTGCCATTGCAACGGTTGTATCGAAAATCATCAGTGCCGCACTCGTCTTCCATCACCTATGCCACATGGAGGGACCTGCGCGCGTATCAATCAAGAAAATGCGATTTGATTTCAGGGCTTTCCGAAGTTTGATTCAATACGGCATCCCTACCTCCATATCAAATCTCCTGTATCCCATTGCAAATCTGCAGGTAACTCCTGCCATCAATTCCTTTGGTGTTGAGGCTGTTGCGGGAAACAGCGCCGGAAATCATATTCATGCGATCTTATCCTCTTTTGTAAGTGGCTTTGCACATGCAACAACCACCTTTATGGGACAAAATATCGGTGCCGACAATAAAGACCGCGTCAAAAAATCGTTTTGGTATTGCTTGGGATTTGGTCTTTTAATAACGGGAGCTCTCGGCTCATTCGCTTATTTGAGTGGCGAAATTTGGCTCGGGTTGATTTTGGGACGTTCCTCCTACGAGGCGATTTACTACGGCATGATACGTATGTTTTTCGTCACACTGTTTACCTTTGTTTCCTTGACCAACAACGTGCTTCTCCATGCCCTGCAGGCATACGGCTATCCCTTTTTCGGAAGCATCAGCTCAATCTTTTTCACGCTCGGCTTTCGGATATTCTGGATGCAGCTGATCTACCCTAAGTTTGACACCTTCGATGCCGTCATGGCATGCTTCACGGTTTCGTGGACACTGAACGCGATCTTCAACGCGATCTTCGTCGCAATAATCAGCTATCGCTACAGCAAGGGCAAATACAAAAAAATATAACCAAAAGATAAGCGCGCACGGAAAATCCGTGCGCGCTTTTGTCGTTTATTATTCGTCCATCATTGCAAGCAGACGGTCAACAATCATGGTTCCCGCCTCCGGGATTAAGCAACTGTGATGACACAAAGAGGTTTCATACAAATCACACTCGGGCGCAAACGCCTGCTCGGTGGGAATATAGCCGCAATAAGAATTGCAAAGCTCCACTACCAAATTATTGGCAAACTTGGACTCGGCTTTCAGTCTGTGTCCAAAATCCACAAACACCTCGCCCGGCAATGCCCAAATACAGGTGTTACCAAGAACAATCATCTGAATCCACAGCTCCTTGTAGGTGTCCTTGTTGGTCGCATGATAGTATACCAAATTGCGAATCCGCATAGTTGAGGTATCGTTTGCCAGCATCTCACGCAACGTCTGCCTCAAGCCGTCCGAATCCACCTGACGAGTGGGAATACGGATCAGCTCCTTTTTCACAAGTACTCCGCTTCCGATCGGTTTATCAGATTGCATTGCCTCGGTCACCTTCTTTGCCAACGCACGACCGATCTCGCGGTAGGTATCGTGAGTTGCCTTCGTCACGCGGTCGTCGTTGAGATGGTTGATATCACCGCAAGTACCCTGCAAAAAGAGCGATACGAAATCG
The DNA here is from genome assembly GCA_015064155.1 of Oscillospiraceae bacterium. Taxonomy (GTDB): domain Bacteria; phylum Bacillota; class Clostridia; order Oscillospirales; family CAG-272; genus UMGS1865. The sequence continues at coordinate 12,624 of SVST01000010.1, forward strand.
GGACCATATACCTTTTTCAGCTCCTTGGAAAGAATCGAGGAATAGTCGCCCGTGTATGCCTCGATATGTCCGCAGCAGCACTGGTGGTTGGTATAGTTGATCAGCGCACCGATCGGCTCACCGTCCCGACGGAAGGTCACCACCGAAACGGCAGGATCAATTTCGGAAAGCATTCCCTTAACGCTCATCGGACCCCGTCCGAAGGTAACAACCGAGCCGTCCTCCATAACGTAATCGCGGCAGAAAGAATATCCGTGCAGTTCGGAAGCACCGAAGCTTGCCTCTGCATCGCCCAAACGCTTGTATGCCAAGATCACAGCATCGGCAGTCAAACGGAAGCAAACGTCACGGTAAGCCGTGTCGGCATAGCAATTCAGCTCGGGAGAATCCGAAAAGGTTGCGCCCCAGTGCGTGTGGTTACTGGTCAGGCAAACACGCGAGGGATCAATGCCGGTATATTCTTGGATTCTCTTGGTAACAATATCGTGCATTTCGGCAGGCAATGCGCAGCTGTCTATACAAACGATTGCCGCAAGCTCTCCCGCATCCTCGATTACCGCAGCCTTGACATACAAACGGTCCTGTACGTCAGTGGCGCGTAAATCGGTGTAATGTCCCCACATCATCCCACCAAGCGGCGGTGTAATTTCAGTTTCATAAAAAGCAGCTCTCATATCAACGACTCCTTTTTTCAAAAATACTCGTTAGAGTTACCCTATTATACAACAAAACCCCTTTCCGTGTCAATAGAAACTTACCATTTCCTTACCTTTTTTTGTTGAAACAAAGAAATTCGAAAGAATCCGCGCCGATTTTAAAAAGAAAAAAACAATATCTGCAAACCAAACAGCAAGAATGTATATTGACAAGGCGATATTCCCATGCTATAATAAAAATGTTGGTAATATCAAAAAAACAAAGAAAGCGGGATTATCCGTCAAAATTGTCAAGGAAATTACGGTGGTTTTGATTTATAATAGACCCGATCATTTTGAACAACAGATCTATCAAAAACAGGAGAATACAAGATGAAAAAGAACATGTTTGATACCGTTCGCGTAGTCCCCGTTGTGGTTATCAAAAACATCGAGGATACCGTTCCCACGCTGTCTGCGCTTTGCGAGGGTGGATTGCCCGTTGCCGAGATTACGTTCCGTACCGCTTGCGCGGCAGACGCAATTCGCTTGGGCGTTGAAAAATTCCCCGATATGCACATCGGTGCCGGTACCGTTATCAATGCCGAGCAGGCAAACGCCGCAATCGCTGCAGGCGCAACCTTTATCGTTTCTCCGGGTCTTTCTCCCGAGGTTGCCGCAGTTTGTAAGGAAGCCGACGTCCCCTATATCCCCGGTTGCGTAACCCCCACCGAAATTATGCAGGCTCTTTCGCTGGGCATCACCACGCTCAAGTTCTTCCCCGCAAACGTCTACGGCGGTCTTTCTGCCATCAAGGCACTCTCCGCACCCTTCCCGCAGGTCAAATTCCTCCCCACGGGCGGTGTGGACATGAACAACATTTGTGAGTTTCTCGCCTTTGAAAAAATCATTGCCGTTGGCGGCAGCTTTATGATGAAGGGCGATATCAAAGAAAATTGCAAGAAATTGATGGAGGTCATTCAATGAGAGTTGTAACATTCGGCGAGCTGATGCTTCGCCTGGCACCCAACGGCTATTACCGTTTCTTCCAGAACGACCAGATGCAGGCAACCTTTGGCGGCGGTGAAGCAAACGTCGCGGTTTCGCTTGCAAACTATGGCTTGGACAGCACTTACGTCACCAAGCTCCCCAAGCATGCCATCGGGCAGGCAGCAATCGATTCGTTGCGCTACTTCGGTGTAGACACCTCAAAGGTGGTTCGCGGCGGCGATCGCGTTGGTATCTACTACCTTGAAAAGGGTGCCTCTCAACGCGGCTCGGTCTGCATTTACGACCGCGCACATTCGGCAATCGCAGAAGCATCGGCTTCCGACTTCGATTGGGATGCCATCTTTGAGGGTGCCGATTGGTTCCACTTCACCGGAATCACCCCCGCACTCGGCAAAAACGTCGCGGCAATCTGCTTGGACGCTTGTAAGGCGGCAAAGGCAAAGGGCGTGAAAATCTCCTGCGACCTCAACTATCGCGGCAAGCTTTGGACCCGCGCAGAGGCGCGCGAGGCAATGACCGAGCTTTGCAAGTACGTTGACGTTTGCATCTCCAACGAGGAGGACGCAAAGGACGTGTTCGGTATCGAAGCCGAGGGATCCGATATCTACGGCGGTAAGCTCAATCACGAGGGATATAAATCGGTTGCAAAGCAGCTTGCCGACAAGTTCGGCTTTGAGAAGGTAGCCATCACGCTTCGTACCTCGATCTCTGCCAGCGATAACGACTGGGCAGGTATGCTTTACGACGGCAAAGACTATTGCTTCTCGAAATCCTACCATCTGCACATCGTTGACCGCGTGGGCGGCGGCGACTCCTTTGGCGGCGGACTCATCTATTCGCTCCTCTCCGGTAAATCCTCTCAGGAGGCAATCGAATTTGCAGTAGCCGCATCGGCTCTCAAGCACTCGGTTGAGGGGGACTACAACCGCGTGTCTGTCTCCGAGGTTGAAAAGCTCGCAGGCGGCGACGGCAGCGGCAGAGTTCAAAGATAAGAGAAAAAGATAAGAGAAATATATGTGGGGGAAACTTTTTAAAAAAAGTTTCCCCCACACCCCTTTCAAAAACTTTCACAGCATTTTTTGTATGTGAGAGTTTTTATTTTTTTGTATCGAACTTCGATATACTGCCGTTAGCCGTCAGGTACCGCCACCCTGACGGCTCTGCCGTGGGGCGCGCGAGGATGCGGTTTGTGGGGGCGCTTTTGAAAAAGCTCCCACAAACCCCCGCAAAACTTTCACAGCATTTTTTGTATGTGAGAGTTTTTATTTTTTTGCATCGAACTTCGATATACTGCCGTTAGCCGTCAGGTACCGCCACCCTGACGGCTCTGCCGTGGGGGGCGCGAGGATGCGTTTTGTTGGGGAAACTTTTGATAAAAAGTTTCCCCAACACCCCTTTCAAGAACCTTTCAAGCAACAGATCCTGCATATATCCGATCGGATTTTGCAGGATCTGTTTTTTCTATCGTTTATCAGGAGATTCTTTTATACACCAGGCTCTTTTTATGCCATAAACCGTCAATGGTTGGACTTTCAATGGTCAGCGTATCCTCTGCCAATATCAGTGTCCCTATAAATCGATTTTTACTCTCTTGAAAATATCCATTTTTTGCGCCCAGCAAGGAAAGCTTGTTTCCCGTCATTTTCCAGTAACCTATTTCCTGATAATTTACCCAGCAGGTTCCGTCCTCGTAAAAAACAATATGCGTTTTATCGACATCCCCACTCTCCGGTTTCCACACCCCGATTAAAGCTTTCTCAATCTCTGTGCTTTCGTCCACTTTCTTTACACACGCCGATAGGACACATACACAAAAAATCGTCAACCATAGTGCAAGCAATAAAACAAACACTCTCTTCATCACTGATTTCTCCTAAAATAAAAAGTGCGCCGACCGAAGCCAACGCACAAAAAATACATAGCTCCATTTGTCGCCAAACAAAACCTTTTATACAAACCCTAAAGCATGTGCAAAAGAAGAGCATCTGTATTTTTATCAAAAGATAAAAATACCCATGCTTCGGGTTTTTATTCATTATTCGGTTTTGTTTGGCAAGATTATTATACCACAAAAAAGAATGTTTGTAAACAGCAAACCGAAAAAAAACAAAAAAATAGGTACCACCCTCAAACGCGAAAGCGTTTGAACAACAAGCAGGGAACGAGTCACGTTTAGCGACTCATTCCCTGCTTGTTGCTTTTTCAAAAGATTTTGGGGAGAGGGGTGGTTTGGAGGGGAGAGGGACTTTTGCAAAAGTCCCTCTCCCCTCCATAAAACATTCCTACCTCAAATTATTTCTCGGTAAACGCAACTCTTGCAGCGTAGGTGGTGTGCAAAAGTTCGTGAGCCTTGTGAGAGTTGGGCTCGCCCAAGAAATTCTCGTAAAGAGCCTTGATCTGGGGGTTGTTGTGGCTCTGTCTTACGGTCTGTCTTTCGTCCTCAGAGTAGAGCGCAGCAGCTCTCTTTGCCTTAAAGGTATCCAGAATATCTGCATCCTCGTTGGGCAGGAACTGGGGCTTCACGAAAGGCTGACCGCCGCCCGCGATACAACCGCCGGGGCAACCCATGATCTCGATGAACGCATACTTGCTCTTGCCTGCGCGAATGTCGTCAAGCAGAACCTTTGCGTTCTTCATACCGTGTGCAACGGCAATCCAAAGCTTGGTACCGTTGATATCGATCTCGGCTTCCTTGAGTCCGTCGAAGCCGCGAACAGCCTCGAACTTCACAAGTCCGTGCTCCTTGCCGGTGAGTGCAAAGTAAGCAGTTCTGAGAGCCGCCTCCATAACACCGCCGGTTACACCGAAGATAACGCCGGCACCGGTGTAATCACCAACGAGGTCGTTGTCGAACTCTTCATCGGGAAGCTTTGTAAAGTCGATACCCGAACGCTTGATCAGCTTACCAAGCTCTCTGGTGGTCAGAACTGCGTCAACGTCCTTCAAACCGTTGGTCTTCAGCTGATCTCTTTCCTTCTCGTACTTCTTAGCAGTACAAGGCATGATCGAAACCACGAACATATCCTCGGGGTTCACACCGATTTCCTTTGCATAGTAATGCTTCAGGATCGCACCGAACATCTCGTGAGGAGATTTGCAGGAGGACAGATGACCCAACAGATCGCCATAGTTGATCTCCGCATAGTTGACCCATCCGGGCGAGCAGGAGGTAATCATCGGCAGCTTGCCGCCGTTCTTGATTCTGCCAAGCAGCTCGGTAGCCTCTTCCATAATGGTAAGGTCTGCCGCATAGTTGGTGTCAAATACCTTTTGGAAGCCAAGGCGCTTCAGTGCCGCAACCATCTTGCCGGTTACGGGAGTACCGATCTTCATGCCGAACTCCTCACCGAGTGCTGCTCTGACTGCGGGCGCGGTCTGAACAACAACGTACTTGCCTGCCTTCATTGCCTCGTCAACCAAAGCAATTTCGGACTTCTCCATCAATGCACCGGTGGGACATACGCTGACGCACTGTCCGCAAAGGATACAAGGAGAATCTGCCAAGGATCTGTTCTCAGCGGGAGCCACGATGGTGTTGAAGCCTCTCTTCTCGAATCCGAGAACACCCTTGCCGTGTGCATTCTTACATCTTTCCACGCAACGGCCGCACAGCACGCACTTGGAGGTATCTCTCACGATAGAGGGCGTGATCTGGTCAACGGTAACGGGCGTTTGAGAACCGATGAATCTATCCTCACGTGCGCCGGTTACTTTCGCTACGTGCAACAGCTCGCAGTACTCGTTCTTGTCGCACTGCTGGCACTTCATGGAGTGGTTGGAGAGCAACAGCTCTACCGATGCGCGTCTTGCCGCAACAGCCTTGGGAGAGGAAATGATGATTTCCATACCCTCGTTTACGGGATAAACGCAGGATGCAACCAATCCGCGCGCGCCCTTTACTTCAACCAAGCAAACGCGGCAGGAGCCTCTGGAGCATTCGCCGTTGTTGAACGCGCAAAGAGTGGGAATATTGTAACCGCATTGCTTTGCGGCATCCAGAATGGTCATTCCCTCTTCAACCTGATAGGAAATGCCTTCGATTTTAATATTTACTTTTGCCATGATCGTTTCCCCCTTACTTCTTCTCGATTGCCTGAATCTTCTTACAAGAAGACATGCAGAGTCCGCACTTGATACACTTGGTCTGATCAATTCTTCTGGAAGGAAGCTTGTGACCGGGTGCAACGTAATCGGTCTTAACAATCGCGTTTACGGGACACTGTCTTTCGCAAAGTCCACAGCCGATACACTTGTCCTCGTCGATGACGTAAGACATCAAATTCTTACATACCTTTGCAGGGCACTTCTTGTCCACGATGTGAGCGATATATTCATCTCTGAAATGCGCCAGCGTGGAGAGAACGGGGTTTGCCGCGGTCTGACCGAGTGCGCACAAGGAACCGGTTTGAATGGTACGACCCAGCTCCTCCAGCTCCTCCAGATCCTGCATGGTAGCCTTACCGTCGGTGATCTTGGTCAAGAGCTCCAACAGACGCTTGGTACCGATACGGCAGGGAGAGCACTTACCGCAGGACTCGTCGCAAATGAATTCCATATAGAACTTCGCAACGTCAACCATGCAGTTGTCCTCGTCCATAACGATCGCACCGCCCGAGCCCATCATCGAGCCCTTTGCTACCAGCGTATCAAAGTCGATTACCGAATCCAGATCCTTTTCGGTCAAGCATCCGCCCGAAGGACCGCCGGTTTGAATTGCCTTAAACTTCTTGCCGTCGGGAATACCGCCGCCAATTTCATAAATCAGCTCACGCAGAGTGGTACCCATGGGGATCTCCACAAGACCTACGTTGTTGATCTTACCGCCAAGCGCGAACACCTTGGTTCCCTTGGACTTTTCGGTACCGTACTGAGCAAACTTCGCAGCGCCCTCACGCAGAACGTAGGGAACGCAAGCCAAGGTTTCTACGTTGTTTACGATGGTGGGAGAATCCCAAAGACCCTTTACTGCAGGGAACGGAGGACGCGGTCTGGGCATACCTCTCTTACCCTCAATAGAGTTCAGCAGTGCAGTTTCCTCACCGCAAACGAACGCACCCGCACCAAGACGGATATGTACGCGGAAGCTGAAATCGGTTCCCAAAATGTTGTCACCGAGAAGTCCCAGCTCTTCTGCCTGCTTGATCGCCAATCTCAAACGGTTTACGGCAATCGGATACTCTGCACGAACGTAGAAATAACCGTTCTGTGCGCCGATTGCGTAGCCTGCAATAACCATACCCTCGATAACCGCCAAGGGGTTACCCTCGAGGATCGATCTGTCCATGAACGCGCCGGGGTCACCCTCGTCACCGTTACATACAACGTACTTTGCACCCTCGGGCTGTGCGTAAGCGAACTGCCACTTTCTGCCCGTGGGGAATCCGCCGCCTCCGCGGCCTCTCAAGCCGGAATCAAGCACTTCCTTGATTACGTCGGCTCTGTCCATCTGCAATGCTCTTGCAAGACCCAGGAATGCACCGGTACCCAGTGCTTCTTCAATATTTTCGGGATCGATCGCGCCGCATCCGTGCAGCGAGATACGAACCTGCTTCTTGTAGAACTCGATCTCATCCTGCTTTACGACCTTTTCCTTGGTCTTAGGGTCAACGTAAAGCAGACGGTCAACGATCTCGCCGCCGATCAGATCCTTTTCGATGATCTCCTCAACGTCCTCCATCTTGACCAAACGGTAAAGGGTATCCTCGGGATAGATCTTTACGAAGGGACCCTGAGAGCAGAAGCCAAAGCATCCGACCTGGTTTACGGTAACCTTATCGGAGAGACCCTTCTCTTCTACCAGCTTCTCAAACTTTGCCTTGATCTCCAAGGAGTTGGAAGAAATACAGCCGGTACCGCCGCAAAGCACAACGGCTCTTTTGCCGCTGCCGCCCGCGATCTTTTTACCGAAGCGATCCGCGCAAACCGAACATTTCGCAGAAAGCTCTTCATAATTCTTAATCTTTTCCATATCCGTCAAGCCTCCATTTTACGGTATTCCTCAACGACAGCGGGAACATCCGATACTTTCAGTTTGGGGTAAACCTTACCGTTGATGGTTACAGCGGGAGCGATACCGCAAGCGCCGATGCAACGGAGAGCGTCAAGCGTAAACATACCGTCCTCGGTGGTTCCGCCGGGAGCGATGTTCAAAAGCTCGGAGAACTTATCGATAACCTGCTGTGCGCCCTTGACGTAGCAAGCGGTACCGAGGCAGCAACCGATTACGTATTTTCCCTTCGGCTGAAGAGAGAAGAAAGAGTAGAAAGTAACAACGCCGTATATTTCGGCAACCGAAATACCGGTTCTTTCAGATACGATTTCCTGTACTTCAAGAGGAATATATCCATACTCTTCCTGAATCGCAGACAAAATCATCATCAAAGGGGTTTTTTCATCAACGTATCTGTCACAGATCTCGTTGATTTTGGCAATTGATGCGTCACTTAAGCGGGCCATGGTATTGCTCCTTTTCTTAAAGATTTTTTGATGATATCATGATAGTTCCATACCTTATCTATTGTATCAAATTTTGTTCCAAATGTCAAGCGGTTTTGATTTTTATTCTGACTATTTTTTAACAAAATCGCGAAACTTTTTCAAAACCCTTCCAAATCCGACGCAGCATTCCCAAAAAAAGAAGCAAAAATCCTCTTTTTTTCAACAAACACTCTTTACAAAGCGGCAAAACCGTGCTATACTGTAAGGGAACTCCTGACATTAAGCTGCGGCTGCGTGAAAGGTGCGAGTATAGAGAATCGGGAAAAGGCTTTTCGTCTTTTCCGTTTTGGCATACGGGTCGCATCCAAGGGAGCGACCCGTCTTTTTTTGACCGTTCCATCAAGAAACGGTCGGATCGGAGGAACCATGGAAACAAGAGTTGCCGTGATGAGCATCATCGTGGAAAACAACGAAGCCGTAAACGAGATCAATTCCCTGCTTCACGAGTACGGAGAATATATCATCGGCAGAATGGGCATTCCCTATCGCAAGCGTGCGATCAGCATCATCAGCATTGCGCTGGATGCTCCGCAGAATACCATCTCCACGCTTTCGGGAAAGATCGGAAACCTTTCGGGGGTCAGCGTCAAAACCGCCTATTCGGGCGTGGGAGCCCATGCGTAAGGAGCTTTTTGGGCTTGCCGACCGCCTTGCACGCGAGCATCGGTTGGAGCTTGACGAATACCGTGCCTTGATCGACGGACGAGCCCCCGAAATTACCGCCTATCTTGCCGATCTGGCTGTACAAGCGCGAAAAAGGATCTATGGGAATACGGTCTATATCCGCGGCTTGATCGAGATCGGAAACGTCTGTAAAAACGATTGTCTGTACTGTGGCATCCGCCGAGGAAATACAAGCTGTGAACGCTACCGACTCTCCCACGAGGAAATTCTTGCTTGCTGTCGCGAGGGATATACGCTCGGCTTCCGTACCTTTGTTCTGCAAGGCGGCGAGGACCCCTTTTGGACCGACGACCGACTTTGCCTGTTGCTTCGAGCCATCAAGCAGGAGCACCCCGACGTTGCCGTTACGCTTTCCTTGGGGGAGCGAAGCCGCGAAAGCTATGCACGCTTGAAGGAGGCGGGAGCCGACCGCTACCTGCTCCGTCACGAAACCGCCGACGCAACCCATTACGCAAAACTACACCCCAAAGAATTGTCCTTTGACAATCGGATGCGCTGTCTTACCGACCTCAAGTCACTCGGCTATCAGGTAGGCTGCGGCTTTATGGTGGGATCCCCCTATCAGACCTCGTCCATGCTCGCGCGCGACCTGCAATTCGTCGAGCAATTTGCGCCCGATATGTGCGGCATCGGACCGTTCATTCCGCAATCCGACACCCCGTTTCGGCACGAGCCCGCGGGAAGCGCAGAGCTGACCTGCTATCTGCTTTCCATTCTGCGCTTGATCCGTCCCAATTTTTTGTTGCCTGCCACCACGGCACTCGGCACGATTCATCCGGGCGGACGTGAAATGGGCATTCTTTCGGGCGCGAACGTCGTCATGCCCAACCTCTCCCCCGCATCGGTGCGGGCGAAATACGCGCTCTACGACAACAAGCTTTCCGATGGGTCGGAATCTGCACAGTGCAAGGACGAATTGACACAGCGTATGCGATCAATCGGATACGAGGTGGTCACCGACCGCGGCGACGTCAAGCCGATACCCTAAAACAAAATGACAAACCGTGACCGAAAGGTCAGAAAGGAAACGATACAATGGCAATCTATAACCCCAAGTCCCTCAAAGCCGAGGAATTCATCTCGGATGCGGAGATCCGCGAAACACTGGCGTATGCCGAGGAAAACAAAAACAATCTCCCCCTGATCGAGGAGATCCTGGAAAAAGCAAGACCGAAAAAGACCGAAACGGGGCACGTCTGCATGGGGCTTACCCACCGCGAGGCATCGGTGCTTCTCGCCTGCGAGATTCCCGAGGTGATTGAAAAAATCCATGCAATTGCAGAGGAAATCAAGCTTGCCTTCTACGGCAACCGCATTGTCATCTTTGCGCCCCTGTACCTCTCAAACTACTGCGTCAACGGTTGCGTATACTGCCCGTACCATCTCAAAAACAAGCACATTGCACGCAAAAAGCTGACGCAGGACGAAATCCGAGCCGAGGTCATTGCCCTGCAGGATATGGGACATAAGCGTCTTGCCATCGAGGCGGGCGAGGATCCCGTGCATAATCCCATCGAGTATATTCTCGAATCGATCAAAACCATTTACAGCGTCCATCACAAAAACGGGGACATCCGCCGTGTCAACGTCAATATTGCGGCAACCACCGTGGAAAATTACCGCAAGCTCAAGGAAGCGGGCATCGGAACCTACATTCTGTTCCAGGAAACCTACCACAAGGAAAGCTACGAGCAGCTTCATCCCACGGGTCCCAAGCACGACTACGCATACCACACCGAGGCGATGGACCGCGCAATGGAGGGCGGCATCGACGACGTGGGGCTGGGTGTTTTGTTCGGTCTTGAATTGTACAAATATGAGTTTGCGGGACTGCTTTTGCACGCGGAACACTTAGAGGCGGTTCACGGTGTGGGGCCGCACACCATCAGTGTCCCCCGCTTGAAGCGTGCCGACGATATCGACCCCGATCAGTTTGATAACGGCATCGACGACGAAACCTTTGCAAAGATCACCGCCTGCATCCGTTTGGCGGTTCCCTATACCGGTATCATCATCTCCACGCGCGAAACCGAAAAGGTTCGCTCAAAGCTCTTGCGCCTTGGCGTGTCGCAGGTTTCGGGAGGCTCGCGCACCTCGGTGGGTGGCTATGCCGGCTACTCGGCAGAGGAGCGTCCGCACGATACCGAGCAGTTTGACGTTTCCGACCAACGCTCGCTTGACGAGGTGGTGCGCTGGCTGATGGAAAGCGGACATATTCCCTCTTTCTGCACCGCTTGCTACCGCGAGGGGCGCACGGGTGACCGCTTTATGAGTCTTTGCAAAACGGGACAGATCCTCAACTGCTGCCATCCAAATGCCTTGATGACGCTTTGCGAATATCTGGAGGATTACGCGTCGCCCGAAACCCGTGAGATCGGTTACAAAATGATCGAGGAGGAGCTGAAGCGCATCCCCAAGGAAAAGGTGCGCGCCATCGCAGAGGAAAACATCCGAGGCATTCGCAATTCCAACCGTCGGGACTTCCGCTTCTGACAGAAAGGAGCCGCCATGGAACTGAATTCCACTCCCCGTGCCGAACGCTTGCACATCGGCTTTTTCGGGATGCGAAACGCAGGCAAATCCAGCCTTGTCAACGCACTTACGGGACAAAGCCTTTCGGTGGTATCCGACATCAAGGGAACCACCACCGACCCCGTCAAAAAATCGATGGAGCTGCTTCCCTTGGGTCCCGTAGTCATTATCGATACCCCGGGGCTTGACGACGAGGGAGAGCTTGGCGAATTGCGCGTCAAGAAGGCATTGGAAGCCCTAACGGCTACCGATATTGCCGTATTGGTGGTGGACGCCTCCGAGGGTCTTGGGGAAACCGATCTCAACCTCAAAAAAGAATTGCAGACACGCAAAATTCCCTTTCTCGTTGCCTTCAATAAGTCCGATCTGTGCAAAAAAGAAGCCTTGGTAGATGACAACGAGCTGTACGTCAGCGCAAAATCGGGAGAAGGCGTGGAGGAGCTGAAAAACCGATTGGGAGCCTTTGCAAAATCGCTGAAAAATCCAAATTACGTCGTCCGTGACCTCCTCTCGAAAAACGACGTTGTGGTTTTGGTGACCCCCATCGATGAAGCCGCACCAAAGGGCAGACTGATCCTGCCGCAGCAGATGGTTCTGCGCGATATTTTGGACGCACACGCGACCGCGGTGGTTTGTCAGGATACCGAGCTCTGTGAAACGCTGGCATCTCTCGCCAAAAAGCCTCGTATGGTCATCACCGACTCTCAGGTGTTCGGAAAGGTCGCAAAGGATACGCCGCGTGACGTTCCCTTGACCTCCTTTTCGATTCTCATGGCGCGCTATAAGGGCGACCTTGCCACGCAGGTAAAGGGCTTTTCCGCGCTGAAAGCCTTACGGGACGGCGACCGCGTGCTGATTGCCGAGGGCTGTACCCACCACCGTCAGTGCAACGACATCGGCACCGTCAAGATGCCGAAATGGATTGAGGATTTCACGAAAGTCAAGCCCACGTACCGCTTTACCTCGGGCGGAGAGTTCCCCACGGACCTCTCCGAATACCGTGTCATCGTGCATTGCGGCGGCTGTATGCTCAACGAAGCTGCGATGAAGCACCGCGTTGCCTCTGCCGTGGCGCAAGCCGTCCCCATCGTCAATTACGGCATCGCCATCGCGGGGATGCACGGAATCCTTGCGCGCAGCCTGGAGCTTTTCCCCGATATTTTGAAGTTGCTGTAAGAGAATAGAACAAGGGAAGCACCCGTCAAACATGGGTACTTCCCCTCTTTTATTCTGGCTTAGCAATGTTAAATCCAATGGTATTCTTTCATACTCCGTCAAACATCGCGGCTTATGTAGTCACAAAAAGATTCCCAATCCAGCAAATATACGTCGGATGCACAAATTCGATCCCCTGTTCCAAGGCATTCTTTCTTTTTCGTGTCGGAAATTTGCTCCGGCAATTTATCAAAAAGAACGATACGAATTTGTGACGAATCATCCCATTTTAAATTTTGCTTGCCAACCTGTTTGACCTCAACAAGCTTGGAAATTGTACCGCCATACGCTTTTATAGAGTTGAAAACAACTCGATTTGCCCGATAGAATTCCAATCGGTCAACGCGATCAAAATGGTAACGTTGATAGGTTCGTTTTCTTGATAACAGCACCATCTCTACCACCTTGTCTTCCCACTGAAAGGTAAGGGTGTAGCGTCCGTGAAAACGGGAAGCCCACGGTAAGAATCTCGTTTGCTTCAGTGTGATATTGTTCCGCTTGAGCATTTTTTTCGTTTTTGTCATAAAGAAAATGTATTTGAACAAACGAACCAAAATCACCAGAAAAATCAACGAAAGGATCAAAATCAAAAGCGGCTTATTGCGAATTTCGGAGGTTGAATTCGCGGGCAAAAACATTAAAAGCGCAACAAACGTCAACAAAAAGTATACAAAATATTTCATTTTTGCTCCCTATAGTTTTTGGGTTTGAATTACTTGCCAATTCAGGGCTTTGTATTTTGCGAGGCAACATAGTCATTGTACCGCTTTTGCAGATCCAAAAGAATCGGTCGAAATTCACCCAGTTCGTCAATCTCTATCGTCTGTTGCAAGAAATTTTGGCACAGCTGCTCGGTAGAAACCGCATTGGCAGGCGTTGTGGTATATAAAAGCTTGGATTGATTGGAATGTTCGGAAGCAATCATATGCCGTTCGAGCATACATACAATGCGGTGAACGTATTCTTCCGCCTTGTCCCTCTGCCCCATCTGCTCGTACAATACCGCGATTTTCAGATAATCGCAAAGCAAAGGGGGATCATAAAAGCCCGCATATTTGCCGTCCAAAATAGTTTCGTACAAAGCAGCTGCCTTCAAATAATAGAAGAGCTTTTCCTTTGGCAACATATCGGGTAAAATCAACTGCCGAATGGAGCATTCCACAAGATCTGTTGCATAAATCATATTCCGCAACAATTGCGTGCGGTACGCGTCCCCATCCATAACGAAGCTTGCATACACCTCACGGCTATGGCGCAGCTGAGGCAGCTTTTGGTAATAATACTTCCCTTTTTCCTTGATTTTCGGATCGTCTGCCTCGGAACAAATCTGGAGCATGATTCGATAAATTTCATTTCGAATATCGTCGTTCGGGCAACATTTCTCCGCCCGTTCGGCAAGTGAAATCATTTTTTCCACGCGTCCGTTGTCGTAAAGCTTCTTGCGAAAGACGTGAATCATCACATCGGGATAATTCTTATAGGTGGTTGGATTCAGATCGATTTCCTCAATCCATGCGTTATATACACCAATCCAGTCTTTCTTTTCATGCAAGCCATGGAGCTTGGCTTCAAATTCACGCCGATGGTCGATTCCCCATGCAAATCCCATATCAAACAGAAAATCAATGGAGCATTTGAAAAGCAAGGCGATTTTCGGCAACAGATTGATGTCGGGGGACAGCAATCCACGTTCCCACTTGGAAACCGTTTGCGAGGACACACCAAGAGCTTCGGCGACAGCCTCTTGCGTCATATTTCGATCCGTACGCAGTTGTTTCAGTTTATGTTTTAATTCCATACTCGTCTTACCCTCTGTCTTTTTCCCAATAATCCAACTTCTTTTTTCGGTAAATCAAAAGAAACACCACATACGAAACACAATCAAGCACTGCACTCAAAGCATATCCGAGAAACGGAATCTTGATCACAGAATCAAAAATACAAATCGGGGCAAATAATAGCGTTACGGGAAATGCAGCACTTTTATCAAATAGCAGTCCATAAAGCAAATTCAAAGCAAAGCAGGTCAAGGCAATTCCGACAATCGTAATAAGGGTTCTCGATTCGCGTTTGATAACCAGTTGAAAATCACGTTGAACCGATTCATACGCCTGCTCCCGATAATCCGAAAGCACCTCTTCCTCTCCAACCGACTTTCTGATTTTTGACGTATACAATAAGAAAAAACCAAAAGCGGCTGTTGTCATAAAACAAACCAAAAACAATTTTAACGTCGGATTTTTCAGCGCATTCAAAATGGCTCCCCAAAATGCATACAGTGCAATATAAGCAACCATGGTAATACAGGAAGCAACCGTGATGTTCAAAAACGTACGTTTCATAGCCCCTCCAAGTCCGTTTTTTATGAGCAAAATGATTATACCATAAAAAATTTCTGTTGTAAACAGACAGAACGGCTTGTAATAGTGTCCATTTTATATCAATCGGACCCGCAAAAGCGAGTATTTGATAAAAAAGCAAGGGAAGCACAGACGAAACCGCCAGTGCCTTCCCTCCTTTTATTCGCCATTTACGTTCACAGCTCCGCAAGAATCTCTGCCGCATTGGTATCGGGCTTGACCTTTGGCATGATTTTTTCGATCATACCGTCCTTATCAATCAGAAACGTGGTGCGGACCACGCCCATGCTCACCTTGCCGTACAGCTTTTTCTCCTGCCATACACCGTAAGCGTTTATTGCCTGCAGCTCGGGATCGGACAGCAACACAAAGGGAAGCCCATATTTCTCTGCAAATTTCGTATGCGACGCGACGCTGTCGCGGCTGATTCCGATCACGGCAACCCCACGCTTTTGAAACTCGCCATACGCGCCGGCAAATGCACACGCCTGTCGGGTACAGCCGGGGGTATTGTCCTTGGGGTAAAAATACAGAACCACGCGCTTCCCCAAAAAATCCGAAAGCGAAACCGCTTTCCCGTTTTGGTCAAGCAACGTAAAATTCGGGGCTTGCATACCGATTTGCAGCATGGTAATCTCCTTTAAAATCAATCTCTGAAATACAGATCGCGCGTGTAAACCTTGTCAAGCACGTCGGCAATATCGTCGTGGTAGCGGTTGGCAAGAATCACGTCGGAGATCCGCTTGAATTCGTCCAGATCGCGAATCACACGGCTGTTGAAAAACGCAGCATCCTTCATGGTAGGCTCGTAAACCACCACCTCAATGCCCTTTGCCTTAATCCGCTTCATAACGCCCTGGATCGAGGATTGACGGAAATTGTCGGATCCCGCCTTCATGGTCAAACGGTATACACCGACAACCGTTGGCTTTTTGGCAATGATCTGATCGGCAATGAAATCCTTACGCGTACTGTTCGCGTCCACGATTGCGGAAATAATGTTCTGCGGAACGTCGTTATAATTGGCAAGCAGCTGCTTGGTATCCTTGGGAAGACAGTAGCCTCCGTAGCCAAAGGACGGATTGTTGTAGTGCGTACCGATACGGGGATCCAATCCCACACCCTCGATAATCGATTTGGTATCCAATCCGCGCACCGCAGCATAGGTGTCCAGCTCATTAAAGAAAGACACGCGCAAGGCAAGATAGGTATTGGCAAACAGCTTTACCGCCTCCGCCTCGGTGGGATTCATATACCGAACCTCAATCTCGTCCTTTTGCGCACCCGCCATCAACAGTCCCGCAAAGGTCTGTGCCGCCTTTTGAAGTCTTGCGTTTCTCACGGGAACGCCCACGATGATACGGCTGGGATAGAGGTTGTCGTAAAGAGCTCTGCCCTCGCGCAAAAACTCGGGGCTGAACAGAATATTGTCACAACAGAACGACTCTCTCGTTTTCTCGGTAAATCCAACGGGAACCGTGGATTTGATGATGATCACGGCATCGGGATTGACCTCGATCACCTGCTTAATCACCGCTTCTACCGACGAGGTATCAAAATAATTTTTGGACGGATCGTAATTGGTGGGAGTTGCCACGATCACGAACTCGGCATCCCGATACGCCGATTCCGCGTCGGTGGTAGCAACCAATCTCAGCTCCTTCTCAGCCAAAAATTCGGAAATCTCCTTGTCCACGATAGGCGATTGCCGCCGATTGATTTTTTCCACCTTTTCGGGCACGATGTCCACTGCGGTTACGTCGTTTTTCTGTGCCAATAAAACGGCCATGGATAATCCCACGTAACCGGTTCCTGCAACTGCTATTTTCATAATTTTCTCCTTACTGAATACATTGATTTTTATCGCGACACGGACTCGGCACGCAACCCTTTCCGCACACGATCGGATTTAAAAGATGAAAAAACAGACTGTCCCTACGAGGTGTTCTCCATGGCAACAGAGCGTTTCGTTCAAACGTCTTATTTGGTTTGGTAAAAATCGTGATACCACTCGGCAAAGCGGCGCAACCCTTCGCGCAAGGTGGTACAGGGCTTGAAGCCGAAGTCACGCTCCAGGGCGGAGGTATCGGCATAGGTAATCGGAACGTCACCCGCCTGCATCGGAACCAGCTCCTTGTGCGCCTCGAAATCATAGTCCTCGGGCAACACCTTGGCGCGGATCAGCTCCTGCTGTAAAATATCCACGAAATCCAAAAGATTCTCGGGGCTGTTGTTACCGATGTTGTAAACGCGGTACGGAGGTATGGGAAGCCCGTCCTCGCCGTTCTCCTTTTTTGGCGCATTCTGCATCACGTGCATCACGCCGGTCACGATATCGTCAACGTATGTGAAGTCGCGCTTGCAGTTTCCGAAATTGAAGATCTTGATGGTTTCTCCCTTGAGTAGCTTATTGGTAAACCCAAAATATGCCATATCGGGGCGTCCCGCAGGACCGTAAACCGTAAAGAAGCGCAAGCCCGTAGACGGAATATTATAAAGCTTGGAATAGGCATGTGCCATCAGCTCGTTGCTCTTTTTGGTTGCCGCGTACAAGGAAACGGGATTGTCCACCTTATCGTCGGTGGAATACGGGATCTTCTTGTTGGTACCGTACACGCTCGACGACGAAGCATACACCAAATGCTCCACGGGATTGTTGCGGCAGCACTCCAAAATATTATAAAATCCGATCAGGTTGGATTCGATATACACGTCGGGATTGGTGATCGAATAGCGAACGCCCGCCTGTGCCGCCAGGTTGACAACCACAGAAAAGCCGTATTCGGAGAACAGCCCGTCAAGCAGCGGCTTATCGGCAATGTTGCCCTTGACAAAGGTCCATTCAGACGCGGGGTGCTCCTTGGCAAGACGCTCGATCTCGCCAAGACGGTATTCCTTAATGGCGGGATCGTAGTAATCGTTCATATTATCGATACCAACGATATGAATCGGTTCAACCGAGCGCAGCAGCTCCCGCACCAAATTAGAACCGATAAATCCCGCGGCTCCGGTTACCAAAACCGTTTTATTCTGCAAATTCACGTTCGGTGTCAGCATATTCCACGATACTCCTTCTGTACTTTTTCGTAGCTTTCCAAATTGCCGATATCATAGCGACTTCCCGGCATCTCCATGGCGTGCACCACGGTCTGCTTACAAAGCCACGCGATATAACTGCCCGGGGCATCCACACCGCAGCCGCACTCGATTCCCTTTTGCACGAGTTTTGCATCCTCGCGCGTGTAGAAATAGAACGGAGGACATGCCCAATGTGTTGCGGGAGTGGGCGACTTTTCGGTCATTTCAAGCACCTTGTCGTTCTCATCAACGGTAACGACACCGCACTTCAAAAGACGCTGATCGCTCGGCTCGTAGTAACGCATCACGCAAGAGGTTTTCTTTTCCTGCGCATAGCGAATAAAGGAGGTCAGACTGAAATCAAGCAGATTATCACCCGCGATCACCAACAGCTCGTCATCCAAGCCAAGGCTGTCGATCGCAAACTGAATATCCTTCACAGCCCCCAAACGCGTTTCGTTGCTGGAGGTTCCATCATCAATTACAGTCAATTTTTTCGTGCTTTTTGCAGCCCATGCATCGAAATGATGCGCAAACTTATGGTTGGAGATCACGATATATTCATCAATTGCGCCCAGCGTATCGATATCGTCAATCAACCAATCGAGAATGGTCTTTCCCTGCACCGTGAGCAAGGGCTTGGGGAAATTTTCGGTCAAGGGGTACAAGCGGGTCGCATAGCCCGCCGCCAAAATCAAACATTTCATAGCTTTACTCCATCCGCGCTCCGACAAATATATGCCGAGTATTTTCCCTCTAATTGAGGGAATTTTTTCAAATATGCAGCCTTAACCTTGGCACAGATCTCCTCCTCATAATCGGGATCGATCAATGCCATACAGCAGCCCTTAAAGCCGGCTCCCGAGAAACGTCCGCCATAGATACCCTTGGTTTCGGTCATGATCTCGTACAACGTCTTCAGCTCGGGCGAGCCCGTTTCCCAACTATAGATGGACGAACGACCGCTTTCAAAGCACAGACGTCCGAAGTCGTCCAAATCACCCCGTCGCCAAGCGGCGGCTCCCGCCTCGACGCGTGCATACTCGGTGTACCAATGCTCTGCACGGCGGCGCCAGGGTTCGGGCAACCGACTGCCGTATTCCTCATAGACCTCGCGCGGAACGTCACGGAGATTGGTTTCTTCAAATTTTCCGTAAGGCATCCCCGCAAAGGCTTTCAGTGCGTATGCCGCAGAACGGCATTCGTCCACGCGCATATTAAACGCAGAGCCTGCAAGTGTGCGCTCCACGCCCGAGAAAAAGATGGCAAACTTATACGGCTTCATGCCGGGATTTGTGGGAATCAGCTCGTAGCTGTCATCCAAAAGATCCATGTACAGCAGGTGATCCTTGCGGCAATAAACCTCACAGCTCTGGTCCAGCTTTCCGCAGGCAACGCCGACGTATTTGTTTTCGGCCTCCTTGGAGATCGTAATCATTTCCGTTGCATCCAGCTTGATACCGTTCATGTGTGCCAAGGTAGACAAAAACGTAATAATGACAGCCGCAGAGGACGAAAGTCCGCCAATCGGCAATTCGCCGTCAATCACAGCGCAAAGACCCGTACGGAGTGGATAGCGCTTATTGAGCGCAATGGTCGCACCGCGCAAATGATCCGCCCAGTCGTTTTCCCTGATCGACGGAGTAGATGCCACGTGCCACTGTGCGCGCTTCGGAAATTGCAGGGATGAGATCTCAATGACACCGTTCTGCTTAGGTCCGTACGCAATGTGAATTCCCTTGTCGATGGCAAACCCCGTTACTTTCCCCAACTGATGGTCGCTGTGTGCCCCCAAGGGACAAATGCGGTAGGGGGTGAAGGCTGTGTAGGGGGGAGCTTTTTGGTACTTATTCCGAAACGCTTCAAAAACTCTTTCCATCAGAATTTTCTCCAAACCATTTTGTTAACGACTCCCGTATAGGACTGGATAATTTTAACCACCTTCGTGGAAACCTCCTCCACGTAAACGGGAACGGGAATCCCGTGATCGCCGTTTTCGTTAAGTGCAATTGCCGTATCAACAGCTTGCAGAAGGCTGTTCTCGTCAATACCTGCCAAAATAAAGCAAGCCTTGTCCAATGCCTCGGGACGCTCGGTAGAGGTACGAATACAAACTGCAGGGAACGGCTTTCCGATGGACGTAAAGAAGCTGCTTTCCTCGGGAAGCGTTCCGCTGTCGGAAACCACCGCAAATGCATTCATTTGCAAGCAGTTGTAGTCGTGGAAGCCGAGAGGCTCGTGCTGAATCACACGCTTATCAAGCTGAAATCCGCTGGCAGCCAACCGGTTACGGCTTCTGGGATGGCAAGAGTACAGAATCGGCATATCGTATTTCTCCGCCATTTTATTGATCGCGGTAAACAAGCTGGTAAAGTTTTTCTCGGTATCGATATTCTCCTCACGGTGTGCCGAAAGAAGAATATACTTCCCTTTCTCCAATCCCAATCTTTGATGGACGTCACTTGCCTCAATATCGGCAAGATTATTGGACAGCACCTCTGCCATGGGAGAGCCGGTTACGTAGGTTCTTTCCTTGGGCAGTCCGCACTCGTGCAGATAGCGTCTTGCATGCTCGGAGTAAGCCAAATTCACGTCACTGATAATATCCACGATACGACGGTTGGTTTCCTCGGGCAAGCACTCGTCCTTGCAGCGGTTGCCCGCTTCCATGTGAAAAATCGGAATGTGCAGTCTTTTTGCGGCAATCGCAGACAAACAAGAGTTGGTATCACCCAAAATCAACAATGCATCGGGCTTGATCTGATTCATCAGCTTATAGGAGCAATTGATAATATTTCCAACCGTTGCGCCCAGATCGTCGCCCACGGCGTCCATATAAACCTCGGGATCGGCAAGCTTCAGATCTCTGAAAAACACACCGTTAAGATTATAGTCATAGTTCTGTCCCGTATGTGCCAAGATACAATCAAAATATTTGCGGCACTTGTTAATCACCGCACCGAGGCGAATGATCTCGGGACGGGTTCCTACAATAATCAAAAGCTTGAGTCTGCCGTCGTTTTTAAAATGCACGTCCGAATAATCCAATTTCATTTCCATTATTCTACCACCTCAAAAAAAGTATCGGGTTTTTGGGGATCAAAGCATTCGTTCGCCCACATGACGGTTACCAAATCCTCGGTATCCGACAAATTGATAATATTATGCGTATATCCCGGGAGCATGTGGATTGCCTCGATTTTCTCTCCCGAAACTTCAAAATTCAAAACTTCGTCACTGCCGATCTTCCGCTCCTGAATCAAGCCGTGACCGCTGACCACAATGAAAAATTCCCACTTGGTATGATGCCAGTGCTGTCCCTTGGTAATCCCCGGCTTGGAAATGTTCACGCTGAACTGTCCGCATTTTTCGGTACGGAGCAGCTCGGTAAAGCTACCGCGTGCATCCACGTTCATTTTCAAGGGAAAGATGGTTTTTTCACGGGGCAAATAAGAAAGGTATGTGCTGTAAAGCTTCTTGGCGAAGCTGTTATACGGAATCTCGGGCATCATCAGTGACGTAGGCTGATCGCGGAAAGACTCCAACAGCGACACGATCTCGCCCAAGGTCACACGGTGCGTGATCGGGGCCGCGCAATATCTGCCGTCCTCAACCAAAACGGTTTTGATCCCGTCAAACTCACAACGATGCTCACGTCCCTCCAGGCAAGCGATCATTTCGTCCACCAGATCGTCGATATAGAGCAGCTCCAGCTCTACCGCGGGATCATTAACGGTGATCGGCAGGTCGTTTGCAATATTGTTACAGAAGGTGGCAACCGCACTGTTATAATTGGGACGGCACCACTTTCCGAACAGATTGGGGAATCGATATACGTAAACCCTTACACCGCACTCGCAACCATAGTCAAATACAAGCTCCTCGCCTGCTTTTTTGCTTCTTCCGTAGTCGCTGTCGTATCTGCCGATGCAGGTTGCCTGAATTGAGGACGAAATCATGACAGGCGCTTTGTTTCCGTATTTTTTCAGCGTATTCAAAAGCGTGGAAGCAAAGCCAAAATTGCCCTCCATAAATTCACTTGCATTCTGCGGACGATTCACACCCGCCAAATTGAACACAAAATCGGCTTTTTGGCAGTAGACATCCAGCTCCTCGGGGGTAGAGTCAATATCGTAACAGTAAATCTCGTCAATTGTCAAAGACGGGTGCGTTTTGTCTTTCCCATCACGGATACTTTTCAGTGCTTCAGTCAAATTTTTGCCAACGAAGCCCTTAGCCCCGGTAATCAGAATATTCATTATGCCCTCTCCATCTTTGCAAGCTCTTCCTGAATGTACGACAAGGACGCGATCTTCGCCTTGGTCGCTTCCACACTTAGAAGCTCGGTATTATTGGAATTGAACTCGGTCAAGGGGTTGCGCTCGGTATCGCCCTTATTGAAGAATTTATCGTAATTCAAGCCGCGCTTGTCGCAAGGCACACGGTAAAAATCTCCCATATCAATGGCATTGGCACATTCCTCATTGGTCAAAAGCGTCTCATACATCTTTTCACCGTGGCGGATACCGATCACCTTAATGGCATTCTTATCGCCGCCAAACAACTCGCAAACCGCCTCTGCCTGGGTCTGAATCGTGCAAGCAGGTGCCTTTTGTACCAGGATATCACCGCTTTCGCCATGCTCAAAGGCAAACAGCACCAAATCCACGGCTTCGTCAAGCGACATGATAAAGCGCGTCATCGAGCCATCGGTGATCGTAATGGGATTGCCTGCCTTGATCTGCTCGATCCAAAGCGGGATCACCGAGCCGCGCGAACACATCACGTTTCCGTAACGGGTGCAACAGATCTTGGTCTTCTCGGGAGCTACCGTTCTCGACTTTGCCACAATGACCTTTTCCATCATTGCCTTGGAGGTGCCCATTGCATTGACGGGATATGCCGCCTTATCGGTGGAAAGACATACCACGTTTTTCACGCCTGCCTCAATTGCGGCAGTCAGCACGTTTTCGGTTCCCAATACGTTCGTCTTTACGGCTTCGATCGGGAAAAACTCGCACGACGGCACCTGCTTCAAGGCAGCCGCGTGGAAAATATAGTCCACCCCATGCATCGCATTTTTCACCGATGCAAGATCGCGTACGTCACCGATGTAGAATTTGATCTTCTCGGCAACCTCGGGCATTTTTGCCTGAAATTCATGGCGCATGTCATCCTGCTTCTTTTCGTCACGCGAAAAAATACGGATCTCTCCGATATCGGTACGCAGAAAACGGTTCAGAACCGCATTTCCAAAACTACCGGTACCACCCGTAATCAATAAGGTTTTGTTCGTGAAAAGTCCCATAATAAGCTCCTATCTTTTCCAAATATTATTTCAAATATTTTTTATTCAACATAAAACATCACAGTTTTTATCGTTTCAGTCTTTGCGATTTTCTGCAAGCAAGCGGATGTGTGTTTGAAGATCCTCATCCGAAAAGCGAGGCTTGATCAAGCGCCGGAACTCCGCCCCAAATCTGGTATGGCGGAACCGATTTTGTTACCACGCTTCCCGCAGCGATCACCGAACCGGTTCCAATCACCACTCCCTTGAGAATGGTAACATTAGCACCGATCCAAACGTCATCCTCAATGATAACATCCTGATCGTTCTCCGGATCTTTTTCTTCCTCCTTTATCGATGCCATGGTACGTCCGAGCACATCGATTTTATGATCACCGGTCACAACGGTAACATTTGGGCCGAACATCACATCGTTTCCGATCTTCAGCTTTGCCCGTGAAGAAAGGACCAACAGATTTCTTCCGAGTGTGCTGCGGTTACCAACCGAAACCGCATTCGGAGTAATCACACAATTGTCTCCGATGGAAACGTCTTTCCCGCAAGCAAGCAAAGAAGCTTTCAACTCTTCCTTCTTCATTCGCTTTTTGAAGTTCTCAATTTTGATCAAAATCTTATATACAAACCTTTTCATAATTTATGCCCCTCTTTTGTGTCTGATCAGCTGCAATGCGTCCTTGATATAGGATCTGTAGAAAACGAAGAGATTCACGGCATACACTCCTGTGACGATCAGGAATGTGATTCCCGACCACATCAACCACTGCGTCCAGGAAGTGATCTGCGGTTGCAAAAACTCGCGGTATGCAAAAATAGCCAACAAGCCAATGCCCACGTGATCGACAAGAATCATACCGACCTCCCACAGAGGCATCTTCAACACGTGTCTGTAAACGTACACGATAATATCAATAGAACGGTACAAAAGTGAAACGATCTTGCCAATCAGCAAGCCCTTCATGCCCATCACAAAGAACAGAGGAATCGACACTCCAATACCGATTGTAGCTTCTATGATCGCACCGGTTTGCGTTTCGGCAAAAAAGCCGCCCGCATTCACCATGATCAGAGACGGAATTCGCACCATGTTGAAGAATTGCACCAGCACGAACAGGATCACGAGCATTTCATCGATGTAATTGACGTCGGTAACACCCGATGTATAGAGTCTGACAAACGGTGTTGTCATCAAAAGTGCCGTCACCAGAACGACGTGCAAAATAGTAAAGAAAAATACCTCGTAGGAACGGTAATACCGATTCAGCCGTTGATCCTTTGCCGCATAGAGCCTACCGAAGGTTGCGGCAGGGGCTTGCGAAAAGGTGGTGGTCATAATATTTTGGATGTTGTTATAAACGTAACTGTAAATGGAGTAAACGCTGACCGCCTTCAGAGAATCAAATACGGTCAAAATCAGAACGTCGGTATGGTTGGTCACAAGGCCGACAATTTGATGGACCATGACGTTCTTTCGCTTTTTGGTTGCCTCATAGTTCGGAGGAATCTTGGGATCCAGATATCCAAAGTTCTTTTTGACGTAGATACGCAACAGAATTAAGCGCGCAAAGCTCCAAACGAGATTCAGGGACAGCACCGAGATGATATCAAAGCCTTCGTTGATCATCCAAACCTTAACCACGCAATTGAGCACCGTGGTAACGGTATCGATGATGTTCATATAGTAGATACGGTTGTCGGCTTGGATCAGCACCGTCCATTTTCCCATGAACATATAGCGGAGAACGTGCCCGACACCCGACAAAAGCACAATGCCGCAAACCAACCAATAGGTCAGCTTCTCCCCCTCCATGTCCACCGTAAAGGGCATGGCAAAGGAAATGACCGCCCAAATTCCCACGAACACAAGACCGATGTTGCGGTACATGCGCGCGGTTGCATTGTAAATGCCGCTGACACCTGCAAGGTCTCCTGTCGCCAAGGGCTTATAAAGTGCTTGCAACGACGCAGTACCGAGTCCTGCCTCCAAAAGCTCGACATAGATCATGATCTGACTGATGGTTGAGGTTAGACCGTTGATACTGGAGCCAAAGGATACCAATACATACCGTTGTGCAATGATGCCGCTAAGGATCACGATCACTCGTGTAATAAAAGCGACACCGATATTTTTCGTAAATTTATTCACGATTCTACCTTCTTTTCTTTTGATTACGGAACTCCGCTTCCGTTAAAGAATCCAGAACACAAAGAACATCATCGCAAAGGTTGCGTGATTGTAAATAGACAGTGTAAAGGCGAAGAACAGATACAAAACTTTCAAGCAAAGCGAAACCTTGCGGTAACGCGAGTTCTTATCGCCCGCAAGTGTTCTGAAGAACGAACGTACGACAAAGAACAGCAAAATCGCAGCTCCCACATATCCAAAGCGCAGCAAAAAGTCAATATAGGTGTTATGCGATGCACCGCAATGGAGGGATGGAGGAATCAACGTATTTCCACCGAACAGGATCCGAAGCGGGCTCTGGCGATGGATATATCCCAGATAAATTTCTGCATTTGAGCTTCGTCCCGTGGTCAGAGTGGAATAGTCATCGTTGACAAGAGCAAGATATTTGGATTCCATACGTGCAATATAAGCATCCAGATTCTTAATCCGATACTCGGGGGGCAGAAGCAGATAAATTTGCACCAACAGCAGGATGAACAAGACCACCAGAATGGCATTGCGCAGCTTTTTCTCCAGTTTGACATTGGTAAAGACCGAAAGCAACAGAACCACGATCAATGCAATAAAGCCTGTGGTAGAAAGTGTTACCAGCATTGCGCTGATCATCAGCCCGGCAAAGATCCAGCACAGGATCCGGTTGACCGATCGGCAGTTAAACGCGCTTGCGACACCCGTGCACAACAGCAGGCACGAGAAGTTTGCATCTCCCACGCCAACACCGAGGGTTCCGCGTCGAATGATCGACATATTCTCCTCGTCCTGGAAGGTTACACCGCCCGTGATGCAAGTATGCAACGCGATCAGTCCCACGATGATCATGATGGCAAAGGTCAGCTTTTCGATCATTTCTTCTTTTCTGTCGCGGTATTGACAGAATTGAAGCACCAGCGCAAAGGCAAACAGGAAGGTATAGAATACCGACGGCATGTCCATAAATCCTACCAGGAACAGCTGCAACAGCATCACCAGCGCCAAGGAAGCACACAAAAAGGATTTGATCATCGTGCTCAGCTTGACTTGTAAAACAAGATCCACCGCGATAAACGCGAACAAGAGCTGCTGAAAGGACACCGACGAGATCAAAACCGCCTTCAGGTCGGTGTTTGCAAGGATGATGAAAACAGTTACGAAAATGGTTTCTCTTTTGATGAAGTACAGATATCCCAAGAGAAGAGCGATGATCGGTCCCATGAACCGATACATAGGATACTGCAAAAAGACTATTTCGGTACAAATCAAAAGCAACCAAAATAAGGGGTTAGAAAACAGTGACCGTTTTCGGGTCCGCGCCTCCGATTCGGGGGTGGGATGAAATGGATTCAGAACATTCGTCATACAGTTTCTCCGTATATCAAATCTATTGCGGTACGCAAGATTCTTTCATTGTCATATTGGAACGCCCGCGCACCCTGCTTCAACGTTTCCCATGCCATAGGATCATTGAGCAAAGCGCGAATTGCATTGCCAAGTGATTCCGCGTTCTTTTTGCAAATGATACCGTTTATGCCGTGCGACACAACCTCGTGTGCCGAATCATAATCGGTTGTGATGACGGGAACATCAAGAATCAATGCTTCATTTGCCACCATGGGCTGTGCCTCGTATTCCGAGGAAATCACCAAAAGATCGGCCTGCCTCAGCAAGGGATACGGATTTTCCAACGCTCCCGTCATGGTAACAGAGTCCTTTACTCCAAGCTCCAAGCGGAGCTTTTCAAGCTTTGCCTGCTCCACTCCCGAGCCTACAAGATACCAGTGGAATGCGTACCCTTCCCTTTGCAGCATTGCCGCTGCCTCAAGGCATCTCTCATAGCGTTTTTCGGGAGACAGCCGCCCCACAGACACCAGCTTAAAGCCGTCTTTTGTGGGATAGTCCCCCTTCGCCTTTTCCAAAATCTGTTGCACGTTCATGGGGTTATTGAGAACCGTTACCCGATCGGAAAGGCGCGGCTGTCCGTTGCAGAATGCCTTTGCCGGTGCATTGGCAACGCAAACGATCCGGTCAAATCGCGCGTAGGTCTGATAGACCGCCTCGGGTGAGAGATTGACAGTAAAACGGTCGTAAACAGTGTGCACCCATGCCACTTTTTTGGCAGCGGGAATATATTTGGCAAAATCGGTTGTGATATTTTCCTGATAAGAAACCACGGCATCATATCCCTTGATCCCCTTACCCACACGCTGAAAAATCGATTCCTGAACTCGATCCTGTGAGCGCACGCGCTTGAGAAAGCTCAAATATGCACGGTAAATAATACCCTTGAGTCCGAACCTTTGCTTCACTGCCGAGCCCTCGCAAAGGCTGGCAGAGAGCCTGAAGGATTCGGGCACTACATGTGCCGCCTCCTTTGCCTCTTTCAAAAAGATCCCTCGATGCTGCATCAAATAGAGATCCGCCTCGTAGCCCTTGTCTTTCAGCATATAAAGCATGTTCAAAAGTGACGTTGCCGACCCGCCGTGATTCATATCCTTGATCACGAACAATACCCTTTTACTCACGTACATCCTCCTCGGAGCTTGCCCGCTTTTTCGCTGCCGCTCCCCATATGACCCTTATCGGATCTTGATATTTTTCAAGAAAGCATCCATTGCACCGATGTAGTTCCGATAGTCGAACGCATCCAATGCAACCTGTCTACTTCCCTCTCTCAATTGCAAATACGCATCCGCAGAAAGCTCCAAAGCACGTCTGTACGCCTTGGTACAGGATTCCACGGTTTCCGACTCACAAACGATACCGGTTTTTCCATCGATGATATAGTCTGCAAGGTCTCCCGTATGATTGGCAATAACGGGCGTTCCGCATGCCATACTCTCGCCCACCTTGGTGGAAAAGCCCGCATTTGCATTGCGCGTATTTTCCCGCAAGAGGACCGTATAGTCGGCAGCGTAGATCTGCGCCTTGATCTCAGCCTGCGGAACACGTCCGCAGATCTCCAAAGAATCCCCCACACAGGAAAGGAACTCGTCGGTCAGCCCCAGCGCCTTGAGTTGCCCCTCCTTGACACCGTAGATACGGAATCGGATCCTTGCTCTTTCCTGGGAGGTCAATTCCCCCAGCGCATAGATCGCGTTCATGATGCAATCCTTACGTGCGGGTGAGCCGGCATAAAGAACCGTTACTCGCTCATTCGGTGTATGTACACCGTCGGCATAAGCCTCCCTATCCACGATCGTGGGAATAAACAAGGAATTACATCCCTGACGGCGGTAATATTTTTCCAGATACGTACTAATCGAAATCACGTTCTTGCTCTTTCGATTGACAAAACGCATCACATATTCACAGTAAAGAAAACGGTAGAAATACTTGTAGCCGTAGTTATGGATATTGTACCACTCCACAAGGCTTCTCACGAAAGAAACCCGATGCTGCTTTGCATATTTGTACAAAAATTTGTGTGCATACAGCTCGGTGCTGTTAAAGGCAGAAATGATCAGGTCGCCCTCGCCAATACCCTCTACGCTTTTTTTCACGTAGTTCAAATGATTCTGCTTTCGTTTGAAGTGTGCCGAAAAGCCGTGTCCCTTCAGCTCCGAAAAGGTGTAGGAACGAATGCCCTCTTCTTCATATACACAACCGTTCTCCGTTCCGACACCGTGCAGCTCTACCGTGTATCCAAGCTCCCTCAGCATGTGCGCAAAATGGATCAAGCGGATGCCGTTCGCCACGTTGTGGGTAGGCATATGATAACAATAGATGAGTGCTTTTTTCATATTCGGTCTCTCCTTTATCCGATCTTTTGCAAGCGGTTATGCATTGGGCTGCTCCTCGATCAAGCGGATCAAGGTATCAAATGACTTTTTATCGTCGCACAGATCGGCAACCTTACGCTGTCCGTCACGTGCCATTGCAGAGATCTCCTCTGCCGTCATATCGGTCAAATGTAAAATATGCTTTGCCATCTCGTCGGCATTGCCCACGGGCGTCAAATATCCGTTCACACCGTGGTCAATGATGTCCTTCGGACCCGTGCGGCAGTCGGTGGACACCGCAATCAGACCGATCACCATCGCTTCCAAAAGGGCATTCGGCATGCCCTCGTAATCCGACGACATCAAAAAGGCATCGTGTTTTTTCATTTCGAGGTGCATCGTCGAGCTTTTTCCCATCAGGAACACATTGTCCTGTAAGCCCATCTCGGTGATTCGATCCTGCACCGCCTTTTCATTCTGTTCGGTTCCGCCGCCATAGATCGACAGCGTGATATCGGGCTTTTCAGCCAGTGCCTTTTTGAAGGCATCGAGCATCATAGGATAATTTTTTTGCGATGTAATTCTGCCTGCCGCCACAAAGCGTCTGATCTTTGGCGGAAACTCGGTCTTGGCATTGGCATAGCAATTCGGAGAAACGGGATTGGTGATCACGATCGCTTTTTTTGCAACCTTTTCACTGAAAAAGGTCTGTTGCTCGGGGGTCTGTACGATAAACGCATTGCAACGCTTAAAGCATTTTTTCCAAAGAAATTTTACCTTTTTGTCGGTGATCTCGTGCCACGGGCTGTTACGCACGGTTTCCACACGGTACAGCTTCAGTCCAATCGTAGCAAACATCATCCAGATTTGAATGGTCGGCAAAAAGCTGAATAACAGATCGGGATTTATACTCTTTACAATCTCACGTGTTTTTTTCAAGCGTTTCAGATACGGGATCGCCGCATAGTCCTTCGGTGTTGCCGCAATCGGATGGATCACTGCCGACTCAGGAATCTCGTATTCATTATCAGTACGGCCGTGAATCAAAAGATGCACGTCATATCCCTGTTCGATCAGTTTTTTCGTCCACACCGATACCACACGCTCAGCACCGCCGCCGCCCAAGGTACCGATTGCAATCAAAATCCTTTTCATGCCTGCTCCCTGCCTTTTCTAAAAAATATTATTTGGAACGGTAGATCTCGCAATAATCCTCTGTCATCTTTTGTGCCGAGAAACGAACCGATTCCTCCTTTGCCGCGCGTCCGAGCTTTGCTCGCAGCTCGACATCGTTCGTCATGCGCTCCAGTGCATCCGCCAGTGCATCTTCGTTCACGTCGATCAGCAACCCGTGCGTTTCATTGACGATCATATCGGGAATACCGCCCACGTTCGATGCAATAATAGGAAGACCGGACCCCATCGCCTCGGCAACCGTCAACGGAATCCCTTCGTAAAGCGACGGCAAAATAAAGACATCAGCCTTTTGCAAATATTCAAAAACGTTCGATTGCTTGCCCCAGAACACCACGTTCTCCTGCAAGCCAAGCTCGGCTACCAAAGCCTCGATCTCCGCGCGCTTGTCACCGTCTCCAACCAACCAAAGTCGGCTGTCGGGATGCTTTTGGCAATATTTTGCATAGCCCTTGATCATTCCCACGTGATTTTTGGCTTCTTCAAAACGGCCGATGTGCAGAATGGTAGCAGCGCCCTTGATGCTGTAGTCACTCTTGGGAATGCATCTGTCCAACGTCACACCGTTATAAACGATCGGGATCTTTGCCGCCTTGATCTTGTAAGTATCCACAATGGTTTGCTGCACGATCGTGCTCAGTGCCACGGGTTTGATACGACACAGCTTATAAGACAGCAGATTGACGTATTTATCGGCAGAACCGCTTTCCTTTTGGGCGATACTGTGCACGGTGTGCAAAATCTTTGCATGCAGACCAAACGCAGCGGGAGTCACGTATTTGAGAACATGCAAATGCGTATGGATCACGTCGGGACGCTCGACTTTCAGAATTTTACGGAGCTTGCGATAGACCGAACGGTCAAACCCGCCCTTTTTCCCGAGATAGTGAATCTTGATCCCCGCTTCCTCCATTTGCTCTGAGAGTGCGGTCTGTGTATCGTACAAACAGATCACCGACACGTCGATCCCGTTTCTTTTTAATTCACAGCTCAGATTTTTGCACATTACCTCCGCGCCCGCAAACGACAGACTCGGAATCACCTGTATTACCTTCATGCCTTGCTCCTTTCGCACGTTATTTTCCATCAAAGTTCATAATACTGACCAAGCAATGCCTTTTTATAAGGCTCAATTGCATTGATCTTCTCTGCTTTTTGGCGCGCATTCTCAGAAAGCTTACCGTACAGTATCTCATCGGAAACGATCTTAGCAAGCTTTTCTGCCAGCCCTTCATCCGAGTCGCTCAAATATCCGTTTTCATCGTCCAAAACAAGATCCTTGAGTCCGTCGGTAGGTGTACTTACAATCGGAACCCCCAGCGCCATTGCTTCCAATGCGCACATCGGGGTTCCCTCCCAACGGGAGGTCATTACCATTGCCTTGGAATCGTGCATCAACTTCAAAGGGTTTTTCATAAAGCCCAAAAACGTGACGTTTTCGTCCAGCTTCAACTCTTTGCAAAGCTGCTTGGTTTCTTCCTCCATATCTCCCGTTCCCGCAACTGCAATCCGGACGTTTGGCAACCGATCTACCAAAAGACGCATCACTTGAATCATTCTTTGCGGATGCTTGGGATAGGTCAAGCGTCCTACGTAAACGACGTCATAAGCGTACTTCGAGGAATCCTCTTTCATCCGTTCATACAAAGCCGTCACATCGATGATGTTATACAAGATCGTGCTTTTCTTTTGAAACCTCTTGTGAAAGAAATATCCCTCAAATGCGCTGTTGGATACCCAAAAGATATGCTTTGCTTTTTTTGCCGCATACAAATATGCAATCGACTTGAAATTCAAGCCGCGTGAATCAAAGGCATTGTTATGGATGTGCGAAATCAGCGTAATCTTTCCGCATGCACGGGAAGCAACGAAGCTCGCACGCATATCATGTGCATGGATCACATCGGGCTTTTGCTCTCGGATTACACGCTTTACCTCGGAAACCGAAAGCTCCGAAATGGGACAAAATGCAATTCCACGGGCGTCGAGATCTTCATGGATCTGTCCTTCGCGACTGCAATAGACCATCTCTACGTCGGGTTCATCCCGCATCATGCCGATGATTTGACAAACCACGTTCTCAGCCCCTGAGAAGCGATTGCTTTGCAACAAATGCAATACCTTCTTCTTTTGCCTTTCCATATCTGCTCACCTCATACTATCATTTCAAAATCTCGCGATAGATTGCTTCAAGTTCTCCTTTAACCACCGAAAATTCGTACTCCTTGATCTTCTCAAGGTTATGGGCTTTCATTTCCGTCTGCAGGATTTTATTGTCTGCCAAGGAACCGATTGCATCGGCAAAAGCCTCCGTGTCGGTCGGCAAGCAGGTATATCCACCCTTTTCGTGATCCACCAAGTCAACGTTTCCGCGAATCTTGCTGACCACACAAGGCAGTCCGCTTGCCATTGCTTCCATAATCGAACGCGAAAGCCCCTCGCGGAAGGACGGCATCACAAAGCAATCCGAGGCTTGATACAGCTCCTTGACGTCGGTGCGATAACCGAGAAAATGTACGTTATCATGAAGTCCCGCATCATCCGCCTGCTTTTGCAAAACCTCCTTTTGATCGCCTACACCGCACAAAACGTAATGAATCTTGGGATTGCTCAGCCTTTGCATTGCCGAAAGGATCACGCTGTTATTTTTGTTTGTATTCAGCTCGCCTGCCGAGATCAGCAAAAAAGCGTCGTCTTTGATTCCAAGCTCTGCGCGCTTCTCGTTGCGCAATACGTCACGGTTGAAAGAAAACTGTGCTGTATCAATACCAACACCCGGAACAAAACAGATCTTACCACCCTTGCGCAGCTTCATTTTTTTCTTTGCAAACGCATAGTCTTCGGTGTTGATGGTAATCAGCGTGTCGGTATAGTGAGCCAGCCACTTTTCCACGGGATAGTAGATCATCCAGTTTTTCTTGGGTGCCCCTTTGTAGAAGTGAAAACCATGCACCTGGTAGATCACGCGCTTCACCCCGCACTTTTTCCCTGCCAATCTACCGAGAATACCGCCAACGGGGGTATTGCAGTGAATCACATCGATCTTGTTTTCCCGAATGATCTGACAAAGCTGTTTGTATGCCATTCGATTTTGTTTGGAAAAAGGACTCCGTGCCAAATCGATATGCAACAGATGCACTCCGTATTTTTCCTCGTCCTCTCGGATTTCCTCCGACGTGGATTTTGCACGATTTGCCGCACTGTAGAATTCCATATCCAATGCCTTTGCCGCTTCAATGGCCGAGCCTGAGAAATTGTATGACATTCTCTTTCCCGCGATATTTGTAATATACAATAAGTTCGGCATCAGATCATCTCCTTAATTCGCTACGAAATGCATTGAGGTCAAACAGTTTTCCATCCACGAAGCTGTTGCTGACGAGGAACAGATAATATTTTCTGAACCGAAATACCAGCTTGGCCAAGTGACGGTTTTTGACACCTTGATACTTACGCAAAGGTACATCTTTCGCCACGCAGGTCAGTGTATTCTTTTTTTGGTACAGCTTATCAACCGTGATCCGATCGGTGCGCTCGTCGTACGTCACGGCAAGCGACGTGCGATTCCACTTTCGCCACTTGAAACGGTATTTGCGCTTGGCAACGCCTTTTTCGTCATAATGGCTCGGTTGATTGATATTGCCAAACAGACCGTTTCCAAGGCTATAGCAAATAAATTTCCCGTGATATTCTTCAATGGGCTGAATACAGTGCGGATGATGTCCAATCACGAGGTCGGCTCCGTGATCGATCAACCAATGCCCCACCTCGGTCTGACGCGCCGTTTGATTCGGATGATTTTCGATCCCCCAATGCATCTGCACCACGATCTTGGCAGACGGATGCTCCGTCTTCATCCGCGCGATATCGGCTTCTGCGCGCGCATAGTCAAAGGAAAAACCGCTGTTGCCCTTCAAATCCATATAGGAAAGCAGACAGACCGACTCGCCAATCACATACGGCTCCGCACCGATGATGCCGATCCCCTTTTCTGAAAGGATCTGCTCGGTGTGACCATACCCTGCTTCTCCGAAATCGTAAATATGATTGTTGGCAAGGCTTGCCGCGATCGGTTCTGCACCAAACAAGGATGCCAGATCGTGATCCTCGGCACATAAATTGATCTTTCCGGGAGTCGGTGTATAGGTCTCTTTCGCACCGATCACATATTCAAAGTTCAGCACGTACGGATACGCGGGCTTATATTCACTTTTCAAATCCTTCGCAATCAGCGCAACGTCACCCAAAAAAGTAATCATAAGACCCTCTTATTTCTTAAAAACTTCGTTCAAAACTCTCTCTGTCAGATCCCCGAACAAAGGACCGTTATCAAACTGATGCAGATTGATTCCACCCTTTCGCATATTTGCCTCTATCAGCATTGCATCACCATCGCGGTCGATCGCAATGTCCCAGGAAACAAGACGGAAATGTCCGATCAGAGGATGCGCGCGTTTTACCAACGCCACGGCTTTATCGTAAGAAGGAACCGAGAAGCCCTCATAGCGAACACCGCTGCTGGGATGCGTTTCGCGCTTTTCACCGGTATAGTAGGTGTAAGAATATTTGTCCAAATAGCCGTCCGGCTTAATTCCGCAGCTGATACCGCCTGCCGTTACATTGTCAACACGGCTCGAACCGGTTCCCATACGAAGACAAGAAGAAAGGATATAAACACCGTCGTCCATCAAAATCGAACAAATACGCACGGTATTCACCGAGTCGGGATGCACCTTTGCAATATCGGGATGCTGCTCGATCAGCTTTTGCACGATGTAATCGTCATACGACGGATCAGTCAAGAAAGCATTGATCTTGTCCTGATCTCCTGCACGGAAAAATTCAATGCCTCTTCCGCTTCCCGTTTCCTGTGAGGGTTTGCAGATCACCTCGTCAACCGCTGTAATCAGTGCTTTTGCTTGCTCGACAGTCAGCTGTGCGTACTCGGCATCAAACAACAAACCGTTGATCTTGCGAACAATCACCTCGGGTTGCTTGATCCCTGCAAAGATCTTGGAATAGTAGTTCTTATCGTTAAATCCATACCCCAGCTTTCTGCTGTTAAAATGCTGGTCAATCTTGGTATAGTACAGATCGTTGGGGATATATCTGGGATCAAATTTTCCGTTCATTGCAGAATAATACTGCGCCCACTTGGGAGATATTGACTTATAGGGCTTCCAAAATTCCTTGATTTGCTTTCTCTGCTCCGCGGTCAACTTACACTTACGGTTAAGATAGCGCTTCAAATATTTTCTTTCCTGGTAGTTAGAAATGGTATTGGCTGCCCAAAGCTCGGGCGTATCCCAAAAATTCATGTAAAAAGATTTCAGTTTCTTACTTACTGCCATTTTTCGCACCTCATTTCTTTATTTTACCGAAGTTTTCTCTTCGCTTTTTTCCTTGTTCAGCTCTTCTACGACCACCGACGTCTCGTTTTTGTCAGAGCCTTGGTCGCTTGCCTCGTTGGTATACACGTTTTCACGCTTGAGCACCGTTGCGATGGTTTTGAAAAAGATTTTAACATCCAATCCAAAAGACACATTATTTGCATACCACGCATCATACAGGCGTTTTTCTCGCACGCTCAAGCCGTTCCGATAGTATGCCTGCGTATATCCGCTAATACCCGGGCGCACCTTCATTTTGTCCACTTCGTCCGCCTGATAGTTGCTAAGTGCTCCCCAACCGCTTGCGCGTGGACCGATAAGACTCATATCCCCTTTGATAACATTCAGAATTTGCGGGATCTCATCTATACTGCTCTCTCTCAAGAAGCGACCTACTTTCGTCACACGTGGGTCGTCCTTCGCATTATATGTACTACCATCCGGATTCAAAATGTTCTCGCAGTTTACTTTCATAGAACGAAACTTATACATGTATATTTTTTTGCTGTTTCTTCCAATCCTCTCGGCCTTATAAAAAATTGGACCTCCATCGTCAAGCTTAATCGCGATTGCAACAACAAACCAAAGCAAGCAGAAGAAAGGGAATGCCAATAAACTAACAAAAAGGTCAAACACACGCTTCAAAAACGACTTGTACATACAGAACCTCCTTCAGTTCGATTCGATGATGATATATTTTTTCAAAATTTCCCTGGCCTCGTTTGCGTATTGATACGCCAATTCAGGGGTTTCGCCCTCGGTTATCACCCAACCGCAGGTATCGGATTTTGTTTTATAGGGTGGCAAAATATCACCAACCTTCTTTCGCATTACAATATCAACGATGTGGGAAGTTCCGATTAAATGCTCATACGGCAAAATTTCGCGAATAACACCTGGATGGTAAATCAACAATTTTGTAGCAATGTTTTTCTTGAACATCGGGACAACGCTCATTGGTTCTCCCAAACAAGCAAAAATCAAATTATCAAGCTCACTGATGCCGCGCGAATACGGAACAATATGAGAAGCAATCAAATTCTGTCCGTTTCGAATGCCAACGTCAATGATATAAGGTTTTCCGTCGTCCTTGGAAACAATGATATCAAAATTAGCAGGTCCCATTGTAATTCCAAGCGCATTCATCGCCTTCTTCACTTCTTCGCAAATCAGCGTCTCGACATCGGACGATATACCTAGCCACAAACAATGTCCATAGATAACCTCTCCATTAACTCTTCGAAAATCGGTTTTGACAATCGCATAGATATAAATGTCGTTACCGTTTGCAAAGGCTTCAACACTGTATTCCTCACCGTCAATGTAGGATTCCACATACACCTCATTATTCCGTGCTGCCGCAAATGCTGTTTCCACCGCCGCATCTAGCTCTTCCGATTTCGTAACACACACAACGCCCTTGCTTCCCGAACCGTCGCTCGGTTTTATGATACAGGGAAATTGTACCGATTTCAAACGCGCATCATCGGGAGTGCAAATTTCAAAGAATCGACCTTTTATATTGGCACCATGCTCAGACAAACATTTTTTGATCTGATACTTGCTTTTTGAAATCTCCGCGGTTTCTGCTGGCAAGGAAAATAACCCAAGGTTCTTTGCAATATACACCACTGTCGGCAATGTAATTGTCGCACCATAGGTCATAACACCATCAACATCGATCTCTTTTGCGAACCGCAAGCAAGCTTCTTTATCACACACATCTATGATACCGAATCCCTTTGCAAAAGGAAATCCCGGAGCCTTGTCATTCTTATCCACACAAAATGCCTCGTATCCAAGTTCCGAAATTCGCTTGATTGCCGGAACTTGATAGTCACCAGCGCCAATCACCAAGATTTTTTTCATTTCGATCTCCTCATTCCAAATTAAATTAGCTTTACAAAATGCACGAACACCGCTCTCTGTAAATTACTTTGCCACCAATGCAAAACAAACCCTTTCTGCGATAATTTCAAGCAAACAGTTTTTTCGTAATCTTCTCCAGAACCGTTTCTGCGGTTGCAATGGCATCCTCTACGCGTGCGCCTCTTGCAACGATATAGCCGAAACCGTCAAGATTGGTGCGGTAACGGTGGATCTCATCTCCCACCTTCATGTGGTGATAGATCTCCACACCGTATTCCTGTTCCAACGCGTCAAAGTTGGGCAGGCTGTGAATCGTCGTATCCGCGGGGAATGCCAACAGTCGCGTAGCAACCGCACCTGCTCCCGCAGAGGAAAGATCCACAGGATCCCCCACCGCATTGCGAAGCATGTTGGACACGTAGTCGATTCCGGTTCCGTAAGGAATGATGCAAGGACCGATCATATTGCCGCCCATGCGCGCACCGATGTCAATGATGTACACCTTACCGTCCTTCGTGATCAGCATATCCATATTCACCGATCCGAAATTGATTCCCAATGCCTTGATCGCATTTTTGACGCAAGCCTTGGCGCGCGCCTCTACCTCGGGGGAAAGATCGGAAGGAATTGCATGTCCGAGCTCGGCATAGTACGGGGGCTCGGTCATCCATTTTTGCATGATCGCCATCACGTGCGGCTCACCGTTTACCACAAGACTCTCCGCACCGTATTCGCGACCGAAAATAAAGGTCTCGATCTCTGCCCGATGGGTGATCGACGCATCCATCGCGATGCTGCATGCATTCTCCAGCTCGTCAGCGGAATCCACACGGTTTGCACCGCGGCTGCCGGAGCCGTCACAGGGCTTGACCATCACAGGATACTGCAATTGCGCCTTCAAAGCCCCAAGATCGGTTTCTGCGGTCACCTCATATGCCTGCTCGGTATCGTCTACACGATGCTCGAACAAGCACTTACGGATCAAATATTTGTTTTTGATCCGCTTTGCCGCTTCGTAATGAAGCCCGGGCAATCCCATCTGCTCAGCAATGTATGCCGCGGTCAGCACACCGTAATCGGTTGCCGCTGTCAAAACACCGTCGATCTTTTGCTCCTTTGCATATGCAAGACAAGCCTTTTCGTCCACGATGTTGATCACCGCATGGCTGTCTGCATAAAGAAAGCCCTCTGCATTCGGGTTGGCATCTACCGCCAAGACCTCATATCCCATTTCTTTGGCGCGGCGAATGACAAACGCCTGCAAAAAGCCCGCACCAATGACCAGTACTTTTTTCATTCTGCGCTACCTCCCGTCAAAGCTTCTTCTCCATTTTGATCTCGGTATACTTGAGCGTATCAACAGTCCCGCAAACCGTATAGCCGCGGTTCTCGTAAAAGCGAAGTGCATGTGCGCTCTTATCGTACACCTCCATGCAGACCTTCCCGCAGCCCGCAGCCTTTGCCATCTCCTCAATGGTGTTCATGCAGAACGAGCCAACACCCTTTCCCGAAAACGAGGGGTCTGTTGCCAGTTTTTCAAACCGCATGTTCTTCTCCACCTGCTTGGTTTGGAAAGTAGCAATTGGCACTCCCGCATCGTCATACACAAGGTAAATGCGGTTTTTGAGCGCACACAGAACTACGATCAACAGATTCTTCAAGTGCGGATTGTGCCAATGGTGCAGATCGTATTTTTCTGCCATATCCTTTCCGCAACGGTCTAAAATCCGTGCGACCCGATTGATGCGTCCAATTTGAAACAAATGAACCTTTCGTACCGTATACATGACTTACCGTCCCGTTTCTCAAAGATAATGTTTCAGAATCTCAACGTAATTCTCAATTACATACGCCACCTGCTCGTCAGAGAGGCAAGTATGAAGCGGCAACGAGATTTCGTTTGCGAACTGTGCGTAGGCATTCGGGTAGTCCTTGATGTCAAAGCCCAGTGCCTTGTATGCCGTGTGCATCGGCAGGGGCTTGTAATGGACGTTGCAGGCAATGCCTCGCTCTGCCATCTTGATGATGATTTCGTTGCGTTGTTCCAACGTAATGTTGGGAACTCTCGTTAAGTACAGATGACCCGACGACGCGTACGTATCGGTATAATGCGGCAGCGTCTTCACCCCGAGAGGCTTGAGTGCCGCGTCGTACCGTTCAATGATCTCGCGTCTGCGTGTCAGCATATCGGGATAACGCTCAAACTGCTTCAGGCCGATCGCCGCCACAACGTCGGTCATATTGCATTTGTACCACGTACCTACGATGTCGTATTCCCATGCTCCAAGCTGTGTTTTCGCCAGCGCATCCTTGCTTTGTCCGTGCAAACTGAGAAGCTGCAGCTTTTTGTAGATCGCTGCGTTATCGATGCCCGGAATCGTCCGCCAGGTCAGTGCGCCGCCCTCGGCAGTGGTCAAATTCTTGACCGCATGAAAGGAGAACGAAGAGAAGTCCGCCAAGATACCCGCCATCACGCCGTTCTTTCTTGCACCAAACGAGTGCGCCGTATCCGCCATCACCGCAACTCTTCCGATTGCCGCTTGCATTTCATTGTTCGGCTTGAACAGTGCTTTTTTACGCTCGACGATCGAGAACAGTCGGTCATAGTCGCAAGGAACACCGCCGAGATCGACGGGAATGATTGCCTTGGTACGCTCGGTGATTGCCGCTTCCAAGGCATCGTAATCCATCTCAAAGCCGTCCTTTTGCGTATCCACCAACACGATGCGCGCGCCTACGTGCGCGATGATCGAAGCCGAAGCCGTGTATGTATACGCAGACGTGATGACCTCGTCCCCCTCTCCGATCCCCAAAACACGCAAAGCCATCTCGGCACAAGCAGTCTGGGAATTAAGGCATACGCACATCTCACTGCCAACGTATGCGGCAATTTCTTTTTCCAGCTTTTTGGTTCTGGGACCGGTTGTAATCCACCCCGACCGCAATGCCTCGGCAACCTCTGCAATTTCAGCTTCGCTGATATCGGGCGGAGAAAACGGAATATTCATTTTGACGTTCATGGCATTGATCTCCTATCTTGGTTATGATTGGCCGCAACATACGAGCCGATTTTTCGCACTCGCAGGCGAAAACTATATACGTATATATATTATAATACATCCCACTAAAAAAGTCAATAGAAAATGTTTGATTTGACCTTTCTTTTCCATTCTTTTTTGATACTTTTGTTACAAAAAAGAGCGAAAAGAATGCAACAAATACATTCTTTTCGCACAAAAAGCAACAAATTGTCAAAAATTGTTTCTAAAAGAAGACTCCGTCAGCCAACTCCAGCACTGATTTACGCACAAAAAATGACAGACGGGTGATCAAACGTCGCAGCCTTCAGATTCTGAGCTCCCGATAGCAGGTTACCGTATCCACCGTTTTCCGAAGCGTTCTCGCATCGACCCGAAGCACGCTTCCCGCCGGATATTTTGCCAATGCCGCCTCGCACATATCGGTGCGATAATAGGTCTGCTCCACCGTGATCGGCTCACAAAAACCGATCAGAGATACTCGCTTGTAGCCATGCAGTGCGTCAAGGATCGTTTTGCGAAGAATCTCATCGGCATGGGGATAGGTGGTCGCAACGTTGCGGCAGGTCGCCTCCTTCACCGCACCGACAAACACGTCCGGAACGTATTCCCTTGCCTGCAGGCAGGCGGCACGGTCACCGATCACGGCAACGATCGGCACGCCGAATTTTGCACAAAAGGTAGCCTGTATGGCAAATTCGCTCATTTCGCGCCCGTTGTGCTTGATGCAAAAATACTTTTTTGAGGAGATCGTGTGATCGAGAAAGCCGCCAACCGTGCCGGCTCTCGCATGATCCCCCAGCGCGATCTGACAGTCGACCTCACCGTTTTGAAGCAACGTATGCCAGTCTTCGATCGTGCATTTGACACCCCGTGCATCGATCTTAGCGGCGGGAACATTGTTTCCGCCGCCGTGTCCGTCCAGCCAATACACGCGCTCTGCACCGCCCGCAAAGCAAGCGTCAATCGCCAGATTTATGCTGCTCGCAAGCTTTTCGACCGATTTTTCAAAGTCTTCGGTATCGCGTTCCAAATCGGAAATACGGTCAATTCCCGCAATCCCCTCCATGTCGGTCAACAAAAAAACATTCATACGCACACGCCTTTCATTCCTCGGGTCGGTTATTTCTTGAGATTCAGAATCCCCCTGTATTCGAGCAGCTTGATATAAAGTCCGCCCTGCACGGTACGGTTGCGGAAGCTCTTTTCGGAGGGGGCATTCTCCTCTCCCGTGACGTACGTACGGCTAACGTACGCTTTGTGTTCGGAAGTCACCGTCCAGTACCAGTCGGTCATGGGAACGCGCGAGGGAGAGTAATGGAATGCGTTCCACATCGGTGCAATGAACGCTTCAAAATCCTCGCGTCGCTCGGCAAGCGTTGCCGTCCAAGCGGTCCAGTCGCTCTTGGTATAGTGCTGACGGTTATCAAGCGGCATCCCGTAGGGATCCATCCGTTTGCGGTAGCTTGCGAATTCGGTTTCCATCACACCGCGCGGCATGATATCCAGCCCGAACAGCTTATCCCAAACCATGTTGTATTTCATGGAGAAGCTTCCCTCAACGTCAAATGCCAGGCGGTAGCTTCCGTCGTCGTTGGCGGCACGCTTTGCCCAATCGGCAGCCATCGAGCGCGCAAGCTTCAGATATTTTTTTTGATCCGCACGTCTTCCGAGCATTCCGTAAAGGATCGCAAGACTTGCAATGCCCATAATTGCCTTGAGCGAGAGGTTGCAGTTGTGTGCAAGATGTCCTGCAAAATCGTCGGTGCAAAGCTGATTTGCGGGGTCGCGTCCGTTATCGATCAGATACTGTACCCAGGTTTCCAGAGTGTCCAGGTGCTCCTTTGCAAAGGACGCGTCCTGCGTTGCAACGGCTACCGCCGCTTCCATAATCAGCATATTGCCGCATTCCTCCACGGGCATCTGCTTTTCATAGAGCAACCGAACGCCGTCCTGACGAACGTGTCCGGGGCATCCGTACATCTGACCGTTGAGAATCGGATACCGTCCCGCATCGTGCGGTGCAAAGTCGTAGCCGTAGGTCTTGGTCCACTCGTCGGACAAGGCGTAGCGGTAGATCGGGCGCATCATGCCCTTGACCAATTCGGGATTGTACAAAAGGAACAGCGGAATCGACGGGTAGGAAACGTCCACCGTTGCGGCGCATCCATTGGAGAAGCACTCCTTGGAAACGAACAGCACCTCGCCGTTTTCGTCCAGTGCGACCTTATGAGCCGCAATGGTCTGACGGTATGCAAGCTCCAAAAGCTCGGCATATTTCTCGCCGCCCGCGCGTACGGCATCGGAAAACATCGCGTCGGCAAGTGCCGCGCAACGCTTCATCGTTGCCTTGTAATCGGCATGGGCGCACGCAATTTCATCGGTGATGGACGCACCGTCCTTGTTCCAAACCGTTTTCAGCTTGGCATGGAAATACTCCAAGCAGTAAAGATCGTCGTATGCAAAGGTGATCAGCTCCGAATTTTTAACGTCGACCTCGGTGGCAACGAAGGTCATGTCGGAATCCTCGTATACCGAGCCCT
Source organism: Oscillospiraceae bacterium (assembly GCA_015064155.1). Lineage (GTDB taxonomy): Bacteria > Bacillota > Clostridia > Oscillospirales > CAG-272 > UMGS1865. The sequence continues at coordinate 55,859 of SVST01000010.1, forward strand.
CACCCTTACTCGTCAAATAGAAATAGCCCCATTCGATGCGATGATCGTCACCGTGACGCTCCAGCACTCTTTGATGACGTCTGCCCATTTTTGCCATCGACAAAGCACCCTCGGACAAAATCTCACAATCCACCTCGTCGTCACCGCGTCGGTTCATGCAGATCTCCTCGGACACGGCAATTTTTACAGACACGCTGTGTCTTTTGCCGTCGATCGATTCACGTTTGATCTCCAAATAGCTGACGGGACGCGTCAACAGGTGCAGATCGGTAAGCAAAAGCGGCGAGGTAAAGAGCAGGGTCAAGCGCACGCCGCCCTCTTCAAATACGTAGGTCGTGGAAAAGGCAGAGCAATCCACGCGCGTCTGCTTCATGGCAGGGATGCTGTCGGCATGCAGGTTGCCAATGATGCGATAGGGTTTTCCGTCCACGGTGACTGTCCCGCAAATCGTATTGGGCTGATTGGTCCAATGCACGGTCGGTGCATCGGTCAAGCGGTCGGCTTGCGACCAAACGCTGAAATAGGGGTCAATCGTAATCAGTGGGTATGCAGGGGCTCTCAGTTGCATAGCTTCATTCTCCTTCGGCAGTTAAGATTTGGAATAATTATTCGATATTTTAGTACAATATAGAAGCATTATTTCGCGCCGTTTGGTAATTCCCGTATCACGCGCGAATAAAAATCGGCATTTTATTCAATCGATTTTGACAAACGCATATCCTCTTTCGCGCGAAAAGCTTGCAAGGATCGCGCCGTTCTCGGGCATCAAGGACGTCTCGGTATTGCTTGCCAGCACCGAAAGACGGCTGTTTTCGGTCACGTCGGGGATCTCAAAGCGTGCGCCCGTGCGGTCGGTTACCTCGCGGAAAAGCAACACGTATTGCGTTTTTCCGTCGATTTTGACCGCAAAGCCGGTCAAGCTTCTGCCCGTCGGCTTCTCGCCCAAGGGGCTGACGTCGCCCCGAACCAACGCGGCACGATGCTCCCGCCACACCTTCATAATCGGTGCCAGCTCTGCTTTGCGCTCGGCGGACAAGAATTGCATTTCCATCCAGAACAAGGGGTTTGACAGCATCACCGCGGCAAACAGATAGTCCATCGTGTAAAGCGACGGCACAAAGGGGTCGCCCTCGTTATAATGCGCGGTGTCGCGGTCGGGGTTGATCAATTCAAACTGGAAGCGCGACGTAGGCAGATAACGTCCGATCGTCCACAGGTGTCGAAGAATACGGTGCGGGAAATAGTTTGCAAGCTTGCTGTAGCGGTTTTCGGCAAAGATCGTACCGTATTCCGCGCCGCACAGATAGTTCAGGCGGTCATGTCTTGTCACGTCCATCTGCACCGATACGTCGTCACCAAGCTCGTAAACGCGCCGCAAAAGCTGCAAGAGCCGCTGCTTGCCGCGCTCGCTCGTCACCTGATACATATCGAGCTTGAAGAAGCGGAAGCCCCACTCCCGGTATGCCTTTTCAATCACCGCGCAATCGCGCTCCAGGTGCGAAAACTCATCCAGGCTGTAGGGAACCATCCACATTCCCACGCGGATCCCGTCGCGAGTCGCGTATTCGGTGATCGGCTTCAGACCCTTTGGAAAACGCTCCTCGTTGATCTCCCAGCTGTCCTCTGCCGAAAAATCACGGAAGCCAAAGGCATCTCTCGGTGCCGTTTCGCGCGTACCGTTGATCTGCCAGCCGTCGTCGATCTGCACGATATCCACACCGATCTCGCGCGCCGCGTCGATCTCACGCATCACAAAATCGTGACAAACACAATCGCGTCCGTGTGCGTCCCCCCACGTGTTGGACATGGTAACCAGCTCGCGTCTGCGATTGACGTGCCGATAGTAGCTGCGGCAAAGGGCTTCGCATTCTCCCTTGCGGCAAAAGCCGATCACAACGGGATTTTCCCCGTTATCCAAATACACGTACCCGCCGCCGCGCTCGTCACCCGGCTTAAAATTGGGCTTGCCCTGCGTAACGGTCAGCTTGCCGCGGAGGTAATCGGGAGTTTCGGAAAAAATCACGATCGCTTTTCCCGTTTCCTCATCCTCCAAGAAAAACAGCTCGCCCTCCACAGGCTTTTTTAATCCGGAACGGAAAGTCGGCTCAAAATGCTCCTCTGCCAGCACGTCGGAATCGTCGGTAAAGGCTCTGAGCTTCACGCTCCGAACCGTCCAGTGCGCGCCGAAAATGCGCGTAAGTGCCTCTCCGCGCGAGTGGTTCATGCGTACGACGGGAAGATCGCTCCACGTCTGATAGAGTTCCTCACGTCCGCCGCAAACGGCACGCACCTCCATAAAGGGAGCAGAGCATCTGAGGTGATCCGATTCACAAACCGTCACCGAATCCACACCGTCGATGCAATACTCCATCAACGCATTTTTCAGCGTCAACCGTTTTTCCTCTAAAATTGCTTCGCAACCGCAAGCCGTATACGTCATATTCTTTTCATCCTTTCCGTTCCGAGTAAGACTTCCCTACCCTTTCTACCCGCATTATAACACAGTTTTCCGAAAATGTAAAGTAACCCACGAAAAAAAGACAGAGAATCCCGGGTGAATTCTCTGCCCCTTTTGCATAAACATTCAAAGTCATCCGTTGCCGTCAAGACGAACGACGAGCCCCTCTCTGTCTGCGCTTTCCCGAATCCGTTCGATCAATCGGACGCTGGTTGCCGCACTCGTTGCCGGATTTTTGGTGTTCTTCACCTTTCCCGCCACCACGTCGCAGAAATACGCGATCTCTCCGTAATATCCGTTCTCCTCTGCCAGTGGGATACACTCGGTCGTTTTATCACTCTTATGGGAAACGGTCAAAAGTGCTGCACCGTCGTAGCTGACGGTCGCGTGCTCGAAATTGACGTAGCACGACGCATTGAATTTCATCCCCACGTGCGTCCAATCGGCAATTGCCGTGACGGGGATCTTGTCATAAAACAGCGAGGTGTGCACGGCATCGTACAAGCTGAAGCTGGTATACCCACGGCTGCTGACGGCATCGGGCTCGCCAAACAGATAGCGAATCATATCAACGTCGTGAATGTGAAAGTCAAGGATTCCGCCGCCCGAACAGCGCGTATCGGCAAACCAGTTCCTCCACCCCCACGTCGGAAGCGAGCTGAGGCGGCTGAAAAAGGCACCCGTCACCGCACCGAAGCGCTTCTCCTCAATCACGGTCTTCAAATAATCAAAGGCAGGGAGAAAGCGCAGGCATTGCCCGATCATCAGCTGACGCTGATTTTCCGTTGCAACGCGGATCATTTCCTCGCAGTCGTCATAGCACAGTGCCATCGGCTTTTCGCACAGCACATGACAGCCCCGCCGCAACAGCTTCACCGTCATTTCCTTGTGCAAATAGGTGGGAACGCAGATATCGGCAAAATCAATCTTCTCGTTTGCCAGCAGCTCGTCAAGATCGGTATAGAAACGAAGCTCCTCGCAGGGCTGTGCCTCACTGCTGTCAATGTTGTTGGTCACGTTCTTCCGAAATGCCTCGGGATCGACGTCATAGGCGCAGGTAAGCCGCGCAACGCCCTTTTCCTCCAGCTTTTTATACGCCTTTCGATGCACGCGGGAGATCGACCCAAATCCAATCAATGCCACGTTCAACATAGCCTTATTCCGCCTTTCCGTTCAAGATGCTCCGCAAATAAGCAAGCGTTGCGACGATATCCTTGGTTTGCTGTTCCCCTTTGATTTCGCGCTCGATGATATAGTTGCCCGTGTAGCCTACCGCCTGCAAGCGGCGGATGACCTCGGGAACGTTCGCCAAGCCCTCGCCAACGGCAACCTCACGTCCCAGCTGCTTTCCGTCGGTGGGATAAAAGCCGTCCTTGATATGGGTATCCATCACGTATTTTCCGAACACCGAAACGGCATCGGCAGAATTTGCCTTGCCGTAAAGAATCAGATTCGCGGTATCCATGTTGATGCCCACGTTGTCAAAGCCCAGCTCCTCGATCACGCGCAAGAGCACCACGGGGGTTTCCTGACCGGTTTCAAACAAAAACGAGATTCCCCTTTTTTGGCACTCCTTGACGATATACCGAAGCGCGGCAAGCACTGCGGCATACTGCGGATCGGTCATATTTTCGGGCAGAAAGCCCGCGTGCGTTGCAATGCGCGAAACACCCAACTTGACAGCAAAATCGGCACCCTCTAAAATCTCCTCGGTGCGCTTCATGCGATAGGGTTCGGGAACGATGCCAAGCGTTACGGGTCCTCCCGTAAAGTTCCATTCCTTAGGTCCCGACCAGCCCGCCCACAAGGTGGAAATCTCAATGCCGTTCTCCTCTGCCGCACGAACGATCGCAGCGGCATTCTCGTCGGTGTAAAGGGCGGGATTCCACACGCTGAGCTGACAGCAATCACAGCCGATCTCGCGCGCCTTTTTCATCTCGGCAAAGATATCGGTTTCGGCGGTATATACGATCAAAACTCCAAGTTTGTTCATTTCATTTCCTCCAAATAACAAAAAATTGAAAAATCGTATTGACAATTTTATTATACATGCTGTATAATAGATTGTCAATAACACATTCTTGCGATTTATATGATATTTTTGCGAACGGAGAAAAACGATGCGCCAATATGAAAATCACAATTTGGAGAACAATGAACTGCCGTTCATCTATAAGCCGGGCAAAGTTCGTTCGGTCAATCGGATGTTTGCCGCCTCCAACTGGCACGAAAACGTTGAGATTCTTTATTTCACCGAGGGCAGGGGAGTCCTCTTCGATAACGGCAGGGTCATGTCCGTTGTAAAAGGAGATGTCGCAGTCATCAATGCCAATCATCTGCACGCGTTGGCAGGTGACGGCGAGCCGCTTTGCTACCGTTATCTGATCGTTGACCGAGCCTTTTGTCTTGCGAACGGCTTTGACAGCACCGCCCTCTCCTATCAACCAAAAATCAACGACCCCGCCCTTTTGGCTCTCATGTCAGACTTGAACGCGGCATACGAAATGCCCGACGGAAGCGCCTATAAAACGCTGACGGCGCGAACGCTGGTCTTACGAATCATGCTTCTTTTATGCACCGGCTACAGTCAAAGCGCAGCCGTCGATGACCGCCGGGAAAGAAGCACCGCATACGTAAAAAAGGCAATCGACTATATCCGTGCCTCCTATGCAAACGATCTTTCGCTCGACGAGGTTGCCGCCTTTGCCGGAATCAACAAATGCTATCTGTCACGCGAATTTCACAAATATACGGGCTATCCGTTCGTTGCTTACGTCAACCGCACGAGATGTCAGCAGGCGGCTCGGCTCCTTTTGGACGGACACCTCAGCGTTCATGAGATCGGAAAGCTGTGCGGCTTTGAAAACCGATCGTATTTCACCAAAAGCTTTCGCCGTTACATGGGAAGCACACCGAACGAATACCGTGCAAGCGTCGCAAACCAAGCGGAAGAAAGAAAACCAAAATGATAAATCGGTCGATTTCACGACGTCAAGCAAAAAAAGAAAGGGCTGTCATCAGACAACCCTTTCTTTTGATAAAGAGCAAAATTACTGAATCATTGCCTCAAACTCGGCAACCGTGTAGTCGCCTACAAGAGTGGCAATCACGTAAGTCATGTATCCGCCCTGCTTGTGCAGATAGTATACCTGCGTCATGGTTTTGCCGTATGCCACGGTGGTACAAACGACACGGGTAAATTGGGTGTCACCCAAGGTTACCTGATCGTAAGAATCGGGGAAGGTCACCGTCATATTGGGAACCTGCGAAAGCTGCACCTTGAGCGCATCGGCATACTGCGTTTCGGTAATGCTGCTGGAGAACGTCTTCGCGAGATTTTCGTATCCCACGCTGATGTTGCTGCCCGTAACCAAATCCTTTGCCATCATGTCGTAAACGGCAGGAACGTTCTTCAGCACGTCCTTGTAATCCTTGCCCAAAATCATCTCTGCGCCCATATTCATGGCAGCGGCGATTTCGGTTTCGCTCAAATATACCCAATCATCGGGCTTGGTAAAGCGAATACCAATGGTGTTGTTTGCGTAGACGTCGCCCTCGATGGTTCCGCGGGAAAGCTCCACGGTCTTAGAGTCACCATCGTCATCGCCATCATCTTCGGAATCCTCATTGTTCAAATTACAGCTAACGAGCGTGAAAATCATCAGAACCGCCAGCAACAAAGACAACCATTTTTTCATTTTTTGAATCCTCCATGTAGATAGTAAAATCAGATCTTGCCGCATCAATCGGTCAAACAAGACCCTATTGGAATTATACACTTTGTTTTCCGTTTTGTCAATAGAAAATCGTTTTTCTTTTTATATTTTTTAAAGGAGTAAATTCTCAAAGTAAATGCAACTTCTAAATTGCACTGTTGCATTTACTTTGAGAATTTACTAAAAAGCAATAAATATTGGGTTGTTACCTAACAACTATTGACAAACTCTATCAAATATGATATACTTGCTGTCGGTAGTAATACCCGGGGACACCCTTTCGGTGGCGGTTGCTCCTTTCTTTTTACGGAAGGAGATTTCTTTGCTCCTTCCGAATTCCCAAGGAAGGAGTGGTGCGATGATTTTTCATTATGCACCTTGTTTGGATGTATGGTTACGTACGAAGCCTTGTTTGCTTTTACTATGGTACTCATTACATTTGCGGCTCTGTTTGTGAGCCGTAAATAAACAAAAAGAAACCGCCTAACTTCCACATAAGGCGGTTTTCTTTTTAATCACTTATCTGGGAGCAACCGTCATCGGTGTCCCTTGTCACACTTATTATACGCTATTTTACCTAATATGTCAATAGCTTTTTGAAATGTTTTATAAAACTTTTTGAAATTGTGTAATATTCTAATATCTTTGCACTTACAATTTAGACACACTAAATAACAAACATTTTTTAATATAAAAACTCCGGACTTTTTGTGAACGCCGGGGTTATCCGACCTGCAGCTATTAAGGTCAGAAAAGATGGCTACGAGCATTATGGTAACTCCGCTTCGCGTTGCGAAGCAAAGCCTTGAAGTATTAGTTCCGCAGCCAAACCGAAAAACCACCCAATCGGGTGGCTAAAAATAAATTCCCCTTGGTAATAGTATCTTCGCACTTCGTGCGAAGATACCCACTGCTTGCCGCCGCCTCGCAAGCGGGCGTCGCTCTGCGCAGGGGTATGCGAACCTAATTCCGCGTCGCTTCGCTTGCGGAGCAAGGTGAGAATCTGCAGTGACGCGCGCAAAAATATCCTTCCCTTTAAACTAGGATATTCGCACTTCGTGCGAAGATACCCACTGCTTGCCGCCGCCTCGCAAGCGGGCGTCGCTCTGCGCAGGGGTATGCGAACCTAATTCCGCGTCGCTTCGCTTGCGGAGCAAGGTGAGAATCTGCAGTGACGCGCGCAAAAATATCCTTCCCTTTAAACTAGGATATTCGCACTTCGTGCGAAGATACCCACTGCTTGCCGCCGCCTCGCAAGCGGGCGTCGCTCTGCGCAGGGGTATGCGAACCTAATTCCGCGTCGCTTCGCTTGCGGAGCAAGATTCGAAGCGACGAGTGCCGCAGCCAAAAACAGAGGGTAGCACAAAGTGCTACCCTCTGTTTTTGGCTGCGGCACTAGGATTCGAACCTAGGTAATGACGGAGTCAGAGTCCGTTGCCTTACCGCTTGGCGATGCCGCATTCACAACGCGTATTATAGCATATCTTCCTCCTTTTGTCAATACTTTTTTCAAAAAATCTCTCTTTATTTTCCAAAAAAAATGCTTTTTATTTGCGTTTATGGTGCAAAAACGCGCGGTTTGGAGCCTTGCCCCTCTGCCGCGCGTTGCCGATTCGTTTCCCGGTTCGGTCGTCCGTCAAGTCGTGCGCTCAAAACAAGCCGCGGAACACCTCCAGCAGCTTAAAGCGCACCCGATACACGGGCTTCTCCGATTCGGTGATGATCTTATATTGCGAGGGGGTCAAGCCGACCCGGATAAAGGCATCCTCTGCCGTTTGCTTGCTCGCGCTCGCCGAGCCTACACACAGCGGCGGAAAAACACAGCACCACCAGTTCTGTCCCGCGCCCTCCCCGATGCAGACTCGCAACGAAAGATACTCTCCCTCGGGAAAGCAAAAGCTCTCGTAATCGCGCGTTGGGTAGTCCTCCATTCCAAACAAAATCGTTACGGGGTCCTCTCTGCCTGCACGCTCGATCACCGCTTCGGCGGCGGCTTGGATCTCTCCCGTATGTGCTTCCAAAATTGCCCTTGCCTCGTCTTGGCTCTTACAGTCGGTCAAAAGCGGTGACGTTACCTCCAGCACCGCGTCACGCACCGCCAATTTGAGCGTTTGATCCTCTTCGCTGTCCGAGTTTGCCAGCACGTGCAAACGTACCACCGTGTTGTATACGGCTGCCTCTCCATGCACGGGCATCAGCCCCACCACCAATAGAATGGCGCACAAAATCAAGCTGACGGTAAGTAAACGGTTGTTCATAAAAAAATCCTCCAATCGGTTTTGATGATAGCATCATTCCCACATTGGAGGAGTTTTATTCAGTTAATCCGCAATCAGTTGCAATTCTGCAAGAAGCTTTTGGATGGCGTCGTCCATATCGGCGGCAACCAGCGTACATCCCGCCGCCTTTTTGTGTCCTCCGCCTCCGAATTTTGCGCAAACGGCGGAAACGTCAAAATCAGACGCAGACCGCATAGACACGCGGAAAATCCCCTCGGCATTGGGTTGACGGATCGAAAGCGCGACCTCGACCCCCATCAGGGAGCGTGCGGTTTCCACCAATCCGTCCAGATGCTCGTCCCGCAGTCCCAGGGCGACCTTCAAAGCATACGGGCAGGTCACGATGGCAACCTTTCCCTCCCGATGAGTTTGCAGATTGGAGATGGCTGCCGCCTGTGCGCGCAGCTCCTCCATCGTTCTGGACGAGAACAACAAATGATTGATCCTTGCGGTATCGATCCCGCTTTCCAACAGCTCTGCGGCACGCAAATGCGTTTCGGGCGTGACGTTGGAATAACGGAATCCACCCGTATCGGCACTGATCGCCGCGTACAGATTGGTACAAAGAGCAGGGGTAATCTGCAGTTTTTCCTCGGTTGCAAGCTGTTTGACAATATCAAACATGATCTCACCCGTTGCCGCCGCATCGGGTCTTACGTAATAATTGGCATAGGGCTCTCCCACGCCGTGGTGATCGATCATCAAATCGACCCGATCCCCATAGCTTGCAAAAAGCGTCCCCAGCTGGGAGGGAGAAGCGGTATCCACACTGATGACTCGCACGTCCTGCAGATCACCCGGGATAGATTCCGGCAGCACGCTTTCCTGCATCCCGTGCATCAAAAAGCGCAACCGAAGCGGAATTTCGTCCTGACAAACGCAATAAGCACGCGAGCCAAGGCTTTCCAGCACCATTCGCATGGCGAATGCAGAGCCGACCGCGTCGGCATCCGGTGCGCGGTGGAACAAGACCAGCGTATCGCGCGCCTCGCATAGACTTTCCAGCACCGTGTCAAAGCTGATTTGAGAATATTGTACCGATTCAGTCATTGATTTCGCCTTCCTCGTCGTCATTTTCCTCCTCAGGAGTGATGTCGAGTCCCTCCAGGATCGATGCAATATGCGCACCGTAAGAAATCGAGGAATCGGGGAGGAAGGTTAATTCGGGGGTAATGCGCAGATTGAGCGAACGAGCCAGCTCGCGGCGAATAAAGCCGTTTGCCGCCTTAAGTCCCTTGGCAATTTCCTTGGGGTCACCCGACAGCGCGGAATAAAAAATCTTTGCGTATTTGAGATCTGCCGTACAGTCTGCGGCGGTGATACTGATAAACGCGTCGCTGACGCGAGGATCCTTCACCTTGCGCAGGATCACAGTCATTTCCTTTTGGATCTCTTCATTGATTCGGCTTTTTCTGTATTTTGCCATGTATGATCAAACTCCTTTTGGTTGAAACAAATAAAACGGCTTTCCCACAGAAATACTCTCTGCGGGAAAGCTGTTGAAAGCGGTGAATCGGGCTTATTGTGCGTCCTCGGCGGTCAGAACAACTGCCTCGGGCTCTGCCTCGAGCTCGTCCTGCGCGAAGTCAGCCTCGTCAAAATCCAGATACTCGTCTTCCTCTGCCTCAAGCTCAGCAGCCTTTCTCTTCTGAGAAATCTTCTGATAAATCTTTGCCGCGATGAAGATGATACCCGCAACGATCAGGATGATCTTAACGGCAGTCCAGAAATTATTCTTCTTTTCCACAACAACAACGTCTTGCTTTTCCATTTTTATTCCTCCGTTCTTCGATGCGTCGGGCGCATCAAAAATAATCTACTATCAGTATACCATTTTTTTCGCAAAATGCAATAGGATTTACAAATTTTTTTAATTTTTTTTAAAAGCTCTTTCCTTTTTTGCCTTTTTATGTTAGAATGTAGACAGAGAACGTGACCGAAAGGATTGGATTTTATGACCTACACCGAACTTGCGAACCGTCTTCACGCTGCGGGAATCGAAACCGCGGAATGGGAAGCCTCACTTTTAATTGAGCATTTCTGTGCGGTGGACGCAACGCTTGTGCGCATGGAGCCCGAGCAACGCTACGAAAGTGCCGAGCTGGATGCCGCCGTAAAAGCCAGAGAAAGCCGCTACCCGCTTCAATATCTCTTGGGAAGCTGGGGCTTTTTTCATCAAACCTACCTTGTCACTCCCGATTGCCTGATTCCGCGCTCGGATACCGAAATTTTGGTAGAGGAGGCCATTCGCCGTCTGCCCGAGGGCGCGCGCTTTTTAGACCTTTGCACGGGAAGCGGCTGTATCGCGGTATCGACGCTGGCGGAGCGTCCCGACACGACTGCCGTGGCGGTTGATAAATTTGAAAACACGTTGCGCATTGCCACCCAAAACGCCGAGAAAAACGGTGTCGGCAACCGCTTCACGCCCCTCTTGGCAGACGTTCTGGAAAAACTGCCTCCATCGTGCGAGGGCTTGTTCGATGCCATCGTTGCCAATCCTCCGTACATCACGACCGAAACCTTGAAATCGCTTGCTCCCGAGGTGCAAGCCGAGCCACGGGCGGCACTCGACGGCGGTGACGACGGTCTTCTCTTTTACCGTCGCATTTTGGAGCTGCATACCACTCTTTTGACCCCAAACGGATTTTTGCTGTTTGAAATCGGCTACGACCAGGCGGCTGCCGTATTGGAGCTTGGCGCGTCGCACGGCTTCATCGATGGCCGCGTGCTTTGCGACCTGGGCGGCAACACTCGCGTAGTCGTGCTGAAAAGAAGCTGACAACCCGTGTCACACCGCAAAAAAGCTTGACATATCTATATAAAAGGCGCGCTTTCGCGTCAATCTGGGATTATCATCGGAAATGAGGCGTTCATTTTGAAAATCGTAGTTCTTGCGGGCGGGCTTTCGCCCGAACGGGAGGTTTCATTAACCTCGGGAAGCTTAATCGCCAACGCGCTGATTGAAAACGGTCACCGTGTATTATTGCTCGACGTATATGAGGGATTGCCCGATCTCTCAACCGATCCTGATTCGTTGTTTCAAACCTCCCTATACCCGATTCACAAGGTTTGCGAGCAGGTGCCAAACCTTGACGAGCTTCGCGCCCGTTGCCAAAACGGCAACGCTTTGATCGGCGCAAACGTCCTGCGTCTTTGCATGATGGCAGACAAGACCTTTCTTGCATTGCACGGATCGATGGGCGAAAACGGTCAGCTCCAGGCAACCCTCGACACCCACGGCATTCGCTATACGGGCTCGGGCTACCTCGGCAGTGCCGTTGCCATGGACAAAGACCTTTCCAAGCGTTTGATGTGCCATGCAGGGGTCAACACCCCCCCGTGGATCTACTTCGACGTTCAAAACGGCAACCGCGCCGAGATTCTTGGGAAGATCGGTCTTCCCGCCGTGGTGAAGCCCTGCGACTGCGGCTCCAGCGTGGGAGTATCGATCGTGGAAAACGAGCAGGCACTTTACGATGCATTGGACGAGGCGGCGAAGTGGGGACGCTTCGTATTGGTGGAAAAAAAGATCACGGGGCGCGAATTAACGGTTGGCGTGCTGGGCGGTAAAGCGCTCCCGTCGGTCGAAATTTTGCCACCCGACGACGGATTTTACGATTACAAAAACAAATACCAAGGAACCACGCGCGAGATCTGCCCTGCCGAAATCCCCCGAGAGGTCGAAGAAAACGCCGCCGCGCTTTCGTTGCGTGCATTCGACGCTCTGCGTCTTTCGGGATATGCCCGCTTTGATTTTATGCTGGATGCGAAGAATCGGCTGTGGTGCCTGGAAGCCAATTCGCTCCCCGGCATGACCCCTACGAGCCTATTGCCCCAAGCGGCTGCGGCGGTGGGAATCTCCTACCGCGAGCTGTGCGAAAAGATTGTTACGCTATAAGAAATATATAAAAGTTCCCCGCCGCGCATGGTTGCGCGGCGGGGCTATATTTTGTCTGATAAGGTACTCAGTTCAACAATTCGCTTTTCCTTTTTTTGCGCCATTTGCTTATACCTTGCCGCCCCACCAAAGGAAGTTAAAACATAAGATACCACCAAATCGCTTTGTTCAATCATCCATTGATTTCTTTTTAATATCGCATATTTTGGATGTGATCGGGCAACAATCTCCGGGAAAAGTGTCAAATCCTCCGGAAATTCAGCTTTTGTCGGCATATAAGCTAAAACCACAAAAAAAGAAATATGCGGAAATTCAACCTTTAAGGATTTTAAAACACCGTATGCGATTCGATCAAACGCACCTTGATGTCCAACATAGAAAACCGTCGCCCGGTCTTGTAAAATACAATCGGTCAGCACTTTTTTCAGCACACTTCTTATGTTTTCGGAGCAATCTCTGTGTCCAATCATAGATACTTTCATAATAAACACCTCAAAATATAATGTATATATCCTTTTCGGACACACGCATTATTATAACATATCCTTTTAGGATATACAATAATAATATGTAAATTTTTCATAGAGGTGATTATTTTGATCGATTATACTGTGATTGGAAAACAAATTCGGGAATTCAGAAAGAAAAAAGGATGGACGCAAGAAAAGCTGGCGGAAGAATCCGGAATAGAACCGTCGAACATCTCTCATATTGAACGTGCGGCAACCAAGGTTAGTCTGCCCACACTGATTCATATTGCCAATGCACTTGGTGTCACCGCAGACGATCTGCTTTACCGTAATCTCAAAAAAAGCGAGTCGGTATCCGTTGCCCTAATCAACGACCTGCTCACCGACTGCACCCCCGCAGAGTTACACGCAATTTCGGAAATCATAAAAACCACCAAAACAATTTTGCGTGTAAAACCGCAATGATAAAAGTTCCCCGCCGCGCATGGTTGCGCGGCGGGGATTTTGATATTTTCAAGCTGACTTGAAAGCTCGTCTACTCTCTTACAGGAAGATGTACTTCAAAACGAACAGTACTGCAAGCACGTACATAATGGGAGAAATGTCCTTCCACTTCTTGCACGCGATGTTCAATACAACGTAAGAAATGACACCGATGGAAATACCCTCTGCAATGCTGTAGAACAAGGGCATTGCCAAAATGCAAAGGTACGCGGGAATCGCGGTCGCGTAGTTATCTTCAGACAGCTTCAGGTTGACGATGTTGCTGAACATCAAAAATCCAACCACGATCAAAGCAGGGGCTGTTGCAAACGCAGGGATTGCCGTGAACACGGGAGCAAAGAACATCGAAACGAGGAAGAGGACTGCCGTGGTAAGTGCGGTCAATCCGGTCTTACCGCCTGCTGCAACACCTGCCGCAGACTCTACAAAGGTCGTTGTAGTAGAGGTTCCGAGAACCGCACCTGCCGAGGTCGCAACCGCGTCCGCCATCAAAGCGGGCTTGATCTTAGGCAAGCGACCCTGCTCGTCCAGCATATTCGCCTTGGAGCTAACACCGATCAAGGTTCCCAGCGTATCGAAAATATCCACAAACAGGAACGAGAACACGATCACAATGAAATTGAAGATGCTCACACCTTTAAAGTCGATGTTAAAGCACTGACCCGCAGTTTCGCCCAGCTTGGAGAAATCGGTCATTTCAAAAGAAGGATAGAGCGAGTAGCAGCCCATTGCGGCATTCGGCTCATAAAGTCCGATTGCTTGGCAAAACATACCCAAGCCCCAAGTAATCAAAATACCGAACAAAATAGAGCCCTTGATGTGCTTTACGTACATCCACGACGTGATCAAAACACCGAGAATAGCAAGCAAGGCACCGATACCAACCTGTTTGAAATTGTCGGTAAAGTCAACAACAGTAACCAAAGTAGCCGATTCGAAAACGCTCAGCTTTGCACCCTGCAAGCCGATGAACGCGATGAACAAGCCGATACCTACCGAAACAGCGGTTTTCAGCTGCAACGGAATCGCATTGAAGATGGCTTCTCTGACGTTGGTCAGGGAAAGCGCGATGAAGATCAAGCCTTCAATAAAGACGGCAAACAAAGCGAGCTACCATCCGTATTTGGGAGCCACCGTAAATGCAAAGAACGCATTCAGACCCATGCCTGCGGACAGTGCAAAGGGCAGATTTGCAAACAATGCCATACAAACCGTTCCGATAAAGGACGCAAGACAGGTTGCCAGCAAAACGGCGGTTTTATCCATTCCCGCTGCCGACAAAATGTCGGGGTTCACCGCCAGAATATACGCCATCGCCATAAACGTTGTAATACCGGCGATGATTTCATTCTTTACGGTGGTGTTGTGTTGTTTGAGCTTAAACCATTTTTCAAACATGACTTACTTCTCCTTTTCCGCATATTCTGCAATATAGGGTAGATTTCTGTACTGCTCAGCGCAGTCCAGACCGTAACCGATCACAAAATGATCGGGTATGGTAAAGAGTGAAGTATCCGCCCGGAAATCGACCAATCGGCGGGAGGGCTTGTCCAACAACGCAATCACACGCAAGGACAGCGGATTGCGAAGCCGAAGCATTTTGACGATATCGGAAAGCGTTCTTCCCGTATCCACGATATCCTCAAGAATCACAACGTGATAATTGGAGATATCCTGCTGCAAATCCATGGTGATTTTTACAACGCCCGAGGAAACGGTTCCCTCGTAATAGCTTTTCGCGCACATAAAACCGACCTCGCACGGAACCGTCACGGCGCGGCAAACGTCCGCCATAAACACAAAAGAGCCCTTAAGAATACCAACCAACAAAATCGGTCTGCCGTCGTAAATCGCATCGATCTCTTTCCCTGCCCGAGCGATCGCGGCACTGATTTCCTCTTCGGTAATCAAGACTCGTTTAATCTTCTCCTCGTATGCTTGCATCAACGTAGTGTTTTCCATAAAAAGGCCCCTCTTCTTCTTGTTAACTACAGTATACCATACATTTTGTCAAATTACAAGATTTTTTGTCCTTTTCTGCGGATTTTTTCAAAAAATTTTGCACGAGGTGAGAAAGGGAGCGAGCAACACAAAACAGAGGATCGCGCCGCGATCCTCTTTTTTGTGTTGCCGGGGAGGTAATGATAAGGGGAATTGAACTTTTATGTAACTTCTATTAAACCTAAATCTATTAATGACACACACAAAAGGCTTAATGCCTGATAAACAGATTCTTTTGAATATACATCTTCTTCATATTCAAAAATTGCTTTGTTGGTATTAAGGAAGTTGTCAATATCAAAAGCTTCCACGCCAATCAATGCTAATGCATCCATCATTTCTTGAATTGCCATCGTTAATGTTGTTATGTTGATTCTAGCGTGATTGATCTTCTTGCTTTCCAGATAGGATTTTAAAGTATCACCCAAGTCAAAACGTTGACAAAAAGAATTGGTTTCAAAATTGCTTAGCGTAAAACTTTCAATTGAGGGATAACTTAATAAAAGCATTCCTTGTCGTTCATATCCATCATTATCTCTTGAATTTTTCAATGTGTTTATCATGTTTGAGATAAATATTTGGTCAGTATTTGATTGACAATCCCTATCAAACAGATAATAAATAGCCGTATTGTCGATATCAAAATCATAGTTCTCTATCAACAGTTCAAAAAGATTATTCAAAAAATCATTATCTTTAGCAATCGTTTTTATGTTACTCGTTTCAGTATTTATTACAAATATTTGTGAGGTTGGATTTACTTTTGAGTTGAATTTTTGATACGGGTGATTTCTTAGTATGGTTTCAACTTGATAATCGAAAACCTTAGCAAAAATGCGCCAAAGCAGATAAGGCTCAGTTTTGCTTCCTTCAACGATATATAAAACTTTTCCTACGGATTTTTCTTTATTAATTTTGATTTCCATATTTGGGCACCCCGTTAAATACCCCGCCCAGGTACATCTTTTCAAGATTTTGAGCTATCCTTGGTTGTTCACTGGAAAAACGTTTTATGTGACTTCCATTTTTATCAAAATCTACAGCGTAGATCTGATCGGGTCGTAGTAAACTGTTGCTCAATAGATTCGTGGAATGAGATACAAATATCAATTGCGCATTGCTTGATTTTTTCATAAAATAACGTATTAATAATTCTTCAAGCTCGTTATGAAAACCACTGGAAAATTCATCTAACAGAAGCATCCCTCCATTATTAATGCAGTGAAAGAATGCCGGTAGTAAATGAAGCAAGTTTCTATTTCCAAGAGATTCTAAAGAAAAAGGAATAGGTTCGTCAATTCCTCTTCTTTTGAAATAAATTATTTTTTCGGGAGCTTCAACAGTTATATAATTTCCTCGAGACGTTTTGTCATACTCAATGTGGTGACCAAAATTATATTCGTCAAAGAACCTATTGAATTTTTCAGCTCCTTGCTCTTCAACAAATAATTTCAAAGATAAGTCGATATCCCCATACGGTATAATTGTGGTATTGAAGATATCCACATATACCGAATTGCTCATAAAATTAAACCATTTCTGAAGAATCTGATTCCCTCTGAATTTGGTGCTAAAATAAATATCTCTTAAAAACAAAAGACCTTTAGGAACATCGGTATGAACAGTTTTTTCCGTTATAGAAACCGTTGCGACCGCACCTTCACGATTTAAATACTCTTCACCATCAACTATCAATTTTTCAAATATAATGTTGTCAATTCTTTGGTAACCTATCTTATATTCTATCTCTGTTCCATCAATGACAAAATTGTATTTTAAGTCTATTTTTGGATTGCCGGAAAAAAGACATATATGAATGTCAAAATTCGCATCATTCTTGCCAAATAAGCAATCTAACAAAAACTTAAGTGGTGCAATAGAGTTGGATTTTCCTGATGCATTCGCACCAACGAAAAGCATTCCTTTTAAAATATCTCCGTAAACATTTGTATCGGCTAATATTTGATAATTCGTTTTTGAAAAATCGAAGAAAGTTTTTTCTTTAAAGGACTTAAAATTGCTAATTTCAAAGTTTTTTAACATTTCGTCACCTCCATAACCAACTATATTATATCACAACAGCGGCACAAAATGCAATACTTTTACGAAAAATATTTTAATATGCGTAATTTTTTTACAGCAAGATTCAATCAGCTTAATTGTTACATACATATTTTGAAATTAATTTTATTTAAAGAGTTGTTGCATTAAGGCCCCTTTTTGTTACTGGTAACCCGTAGCAGAATCTGAACTGCAGCGCGCGGTTCTTTCTCCCAATCCTTTTCCCTTTTTTTGCCGCGCGCTCCGGCAAATTCCCTTGGAATTTGCACAGCTCGATTCATAAAGGGATCGCAACAACAAAAAGAGGATCGCGATGCGATCCTCTTTTTGTTGTTGGTGACCCGTAGCAGAATCGAACTGCTGTTACCGCCGTGAAAGGGCGGTGTCTTAACCGCTTGACCAACGGGCCTGGTAGCGGGAATTGGACTTGAACCCATGACCTACCGGGTATGAACCGGTTGCTCTAGCCAACTGAGCTATCCCGCCAAAACTACCAACGCTTGCCTATTATATCACAACTCCTCTCTTTTGTCAAGTCTTTTTTGAAAAAAATTCTCTTTTTCTTGATTTTTTCTGCTCTTTTTGTTTTCATGGAACAAGATCCCCAAAACGCGTCAGAAAACCGCACCGCCCACAAAAAACGGAACGGGGGAAGCCTTGGTTGAAAGGCTCCCCCATCATATCGTTTCGTCGGCATACCGACGGGATTTCATCATAACAAGATCTATGATAAATTCCGTGTCTTGGAAAAAGTTCTGTTACTTCGCGAAGTCTACTGCGCGGGTTTCCCGAATCAAATTCAGCTTGATCTGACCCGGATACTTGACTTCTTCTTCGATCTTCTTTGCCATCTCGCGTGCAATCAGCTTCATGCCCTCGTCGTTTACAACCTCGGGCTTGACCATTACGCGGATCTCGCGTCCTGCCTGAATTGCGTACGCCTTATCCACTCCCTGGAATCCGACCGCAATTTCCTCCAGCTTCTGCAAGCGCTTGATGTAGTTTTCCATATCCTCGCGTCTGGCACCCGGTCTTGCCGCGGAAATCGCGTCTGCCGCCTGCACCAATACCGCAATGATGGTTTTGGGTTCTACGTCGTTGTGGTGCGCCTCGATCGCATGCACGACCTCTGCGCTCTCCTTGTACTTCTTTGCCGCGCCAACGCCAAGCTCAACGTGCGAGCCCTCGACGTCCTGCGGGAATGCCTTACCGATGTCGTGAAGCAGACCGGCGCGTCTTGCAACGGTACCGTCAACGCCAAGCTCATCTGCCATCATGCCTGCCAGCCATGCCACCTCGATGGAATGCTGGAGTACGTTCTGACCGTAGCTGCTACGGTAACGCAATCTGCCAAGCAACTTTACAAGATCCGAATGGATTCCGTGAACGTGTACGTCAAACGTTGCGCGCTCACCTGCCTGTTTCACCGCCAATTCAACCTCGCGGCGCGACTTCTCCACCATTTCCTCAATACGGGCGGGGTGGATTCGACCGTCGGAAATCAGCTTTTCCAGTGCCAATCTTGCAATCTCGCGTCGCACGGGATCAAATCCCGAAACCGTGATTGCCTCGGGAGTATCGTCGATGATCAGCTCCACACCCGTCAGCGTTTCCAGCTTTTGAATGTTTCTGCCCTCACGACCGATGATACGACCCTTCATTTCCTCGTTCGGCAGTGCGACCACCGAAACGGTAGACTCGGTCACGTGATCCGCCGCGCATCTTTGGATTGCCAGCGACAGCAAATTACGCGCTTTCGTGTCGGCTTCTTCCTTAAACTGTGCCTCCAGCTCGATGATCTTCTGCGCCATTTCATGACGCGTTTCGGATTCCACCTGCTCCAAGAGCTCTTTCTTCGCCTCTTCCACCGTATAGTTGGAGATTTCCTCCAGCTTTTTCAAATGGAGAGAGAGAACCTGATTGATCTGCTCTCGAACGGCATCGTTTGCCTTCAGCTTTTCGTCCAGCTGTTCGTTTTTACGCTCCAGCGTTTCGGTCTTCTTGTCAAGGTTTTCTTCCTTTTGGTTGATTCTGCGTTCCTGACGGGAAATCTCGGCACGGCGTTCCTTCAGCTCGCGCTCGGTTTCATTTCGCAGGCGCAGGGTTTCTTCCTTGACCTCGATGATAGCCTCTTTCTTTTTTGCCTCGGCGTTTTTAACACCCTCGTCCAAAATCCGTTTTGCTTCCTGTTCGGCAGAGCCGATCTTTGCCTCACCGATTTTTTTGCGAAGGAGTACGCCGACCACAATTCCGACTGTCAACGCAACTGCGCCGACGACAATCGGGATGATAATCTCTTTCATAACACACCTCCTTATAACATCGTTAAATTTCTATGTATGCATCGCTTTGGAAAAAGCTATATCATACTTATTTTATTATACACAAAAAGTGTAAAATTGTCAAGACCCGCAAGCCCCGTTTTTACAGGATTTACAAACTTTTTAGCGTTTTATTGCTTTGCGTGGCGTTCTTGGTAAAGATAATAGCAGGTTCGAATCGACCGTGTCAGCAAAAGTGCCGATCCGATCGTCAAAAGGATGCAAACGAGCGCGATCCCCGTGATGGGAAAATCGCCCACAGATCGGTTCGAAAGCCGCACGTCGGTACCGTCCTCCAGCACGTGAACCTCGCTCACACGGTCAAAATCGCACGCATCGCGGAACGGAACCACGAACTCGTACTGCTCCTTTGCGGACAGCACGACGGGATCGATCGAAATCTTCTTTTTGGTTTTTCCGTCGCTGACGATCACGTAAAAGCCCTCCACGCGCATCGGTTGCGTTTGGGTATTTTCCAGCGTACCGCGAATCTCGGTTTGATACAGGGATCCGTCAGCATAGATTCTCGAAGAAGATGCCACAAATTTTTTTCGCACCACGAACGAGGCTTCCCCCGTCGGTACGATTTCCAGAATTGCCACCGCAAAAAAAGTCAGCGTCAACGCAAGACACACAAACACCTTTATTCCTTGGAACACACGTTCCAAAATCTCTTTTCGACTCATCTGATTATCCTTTCACCGCAAGCATCATTGAATTGCCGTGATGTACCTTATGTTCTTTCTTGGAGGACACGGCTCCACTGCCCTTATTATATCACGTTTTTGCGTGCACTGCAAGAGCTTTTTGTCAAAAGCCCTTTGCCAAAATCTTATTCTTCCGTCCCGTGTCCCGCGTCGCAATCGTCCGCACGGAGCATACGGTCAAGCAACGCATCTCCATGCTGACGAAGCCATCCGTGATGACGGTGGTAATCGGGGAACACCGAAAGCACCTCGCGATAAAAGGCAGCCGAATGATTCATCACCTTACGGTGGCAAAGCTCGTGCACCACCACGCTGTCCAACACCTCACGGGGAGCCAGCATCAAAAGACAGTTGAAGTTCAGATTCCCCTTTGCCGTACAGCTTCCCCAGCGTGTTTTTTGCGCGCGTATCGTGATTCTGCCGTACGTAACGCCAAGCAGCTGCGCGTAATATGCCACACGCTCGGGAATCACACGGCGCGCGTCCTTTGCCAACGCGGTCAGCTCCAAGCGCGACAAAGGCGGCAAAGCATCCAATGCCTGCCGCCTTTGCAAAGCGTGATTCAACTGTTTTTGTACCCAATCGCAATGCAAGGCAACGAAACGATCAATCTCGGCATCTGTTACCGCATAGGGCGCACGAACGACCAGACTGCCGTTTTTCACCTGCAATGCCAAAGTCCTTCTTGCAGAGCGTACAATCGAATACGGTAGCTTCATCAATCCCACTCGTAGCCTGCAACACCTGCCAGATGACGCTTGAGGATTGCAACGTCGGCAGCCGTCAGCGTGCCGTCACCGTCAAGGTCCGCTGCATCGTTGCAGATCTCGGCATACTCTGCCCAGCCAACGAGATGGCGGCGCAGATACAGCGTGTCGTTGTCATCGATATCGGCATCCATGTTCACGTCACCCTTGAGGTACTCCACAAACGTCAAGGTGCCGCCCATCACCTCAAAGGAAACGGGGTTAAGAAGTGCGTTGGTAATCCCGTCCGCCTCATAGGTAATTTCGATCTGTGTTGCCGCCTCGGCAACGGTATCGCACACGCGGAAGGTCAATACCACCAGCGTGCCGTCGGTTGCCACGTCGGAGGTGCAGCTCCAGGTAAGCGCTTCAAGATCGGCAACCGTCAAAAGTCCGCCGTCCTGCACGTCAATCAGGGTCAGAATCGAGGTATCGTACGAAAGATTCAAGCGAACCGCCGCCACACCGGGGTTGTTGTAAAGACGCACAGCCACCTTTACGGTGCCGCCGATCGGTGCGTATCTGCTGTCGGCTACGATCACGGGAACCTCGGGAATTTCCAGATCGACCACCGAAATCTCACCGCAATCCAAGCAGGTATAGGTCGTCTTTTCCAGATGCGTCAAGCCCGCATCCCAGTTATGCGCTCTGTAAATCGTCGTACCGCACGTACAAACGCCGCTATGGGTTGCCGCGTCGTAGGGCGACCACTTCTCGCTCGTATGCTCCTCGTAAATCGTTTTTCCGCACGCGCAGACACCGCTGTGATTGGTTGCATCGGCATACGACCATTCGTCCGCCTCATGATTATGATAGTGGATCGTTGCATTGGTCAAAGGGGTGTTCTCGTCACCGATAACAATCGCATTCCAAAGCGTTTCGTTCTCTCCGTAATAAACGTCGGTCAATGCCGTACAGGAGGCAAATGCGCTGAGTTCGATGGTCACAACGCTTGCGGGAATCGTAATCGAAATCAAGCCCGTGCAATTCCGGAAGGCTTCCTCACCGATGACACTGACGTTTTCGGGAATCGTCAACGTCGTCAAGCCGGTCAGCCCGCGGAAGGCAGACGCGCCAATTGCCCGTGCCTGCGTCGGGATCACAGAGGTCTTGCAGCCCAAAACCACCGTTTCGCTCGCCTTGCCGATCAGGCAATTTCCTTCTGCGTAGTACACGTTGTTATCGGGATCAACCGCAATACTTGTCAAGCCGGAGCAGTTGATATAGGAATACTCGTTAATCGAAACCACCTTTGCGGGGATAAACAAAGAGGTCAGCGCAACACAACCGTCGAACGCGCGTGCCTCGATCGTAGTTAACGCCTCGGGCAACGAAATCGAAGACAAGGACGTACAGCCGGCGAACGCGGCAGAGCCGATCGTGGTCACGGTAGTCGGCAATACCACCTCGGTGATCGCGGTTTTGTTCTGGAACGCGCCCGACTTCACACCGGTTACCTCTATACCGTTGTAAAGCGAAGCCACGACGACACGCGTGTCGGTGCAGCTTCCCATTCCCGAAACGCTATAGGTTCCGTCGGAATTCTTCGAATAGGTCAATCCTTCGCTCGGAGTCGGTCCGAACAGATCCTCCCAATCCACGACAAGACCGTCACCTGCACTTCCGTTTGAAAGTGCAACGGCACTAAACGGCAGCACGGACAGCATCATGATTAGTGCTAACAATCCGCAAAAAATCATTTGGAAACGGGTTGGTTTCATTTTTCTACCTTCCTTTAATCGAGTGCATAGAGCCCTTTTTACAAAAGGGGGTCAAACGTATAGTATGATTATACTACTTTTTCGCCAACATTGCAACAGTTTTTAGCTATTTTTTTTGCTTTTTTCAAAACTTTTCTCAAAAAGAAAAGCGCGGAGGACTCAAAACGACGGTTTTGAGTCCTCCGAAAGAATCCGAAAGCCGCCCGTGACGTCATCAACTGGGCAATTTACCGAGTCCGCTTACGCTTACGGTCGGCAGAGTACTTCGTTTGCCTCGTCGTAAGCCGCCCGTTTTTCCAATCGTTCGGAAAGATATGCGATCCATCTGGGATCATCCTCGCTCCATTCGCCAAGCGCGCGCTTGTTGACCTTCCAATCGTTCTCGTCAAACCAGGCAAGCACCTCGCGAACGGTTTGCTCGGCTTTTCTGCGGCGCAATTTGGACACTCGCCAATTCTCAAGCGTCTGCAGATCCTGCACGGCTCGCTCTCGGATCTCAAACGATTTCGTTTGCGGATCAAACAGCAGCTCCTCGCGCGCACCAAGCGTTGGCAAGGACTCCACACGGAAAACGTTCTTTTCATTCGGCACGATCTTCTCGGATAACGCGCCCGAGAGAGAGGATACGATTCGTTTGTTTTCATCAATGACGATAATCATGTTTTTTCTCCTTTCTTAACAGTACCCGATAAAGGTCAGCTGAATGGAATTGTAGTCGGTTTCCGGAATCAGCACCGCATCGGTCATCGCATCACGAAATTCAAGCGGGAATTGCAGAAAAACCGCACTCGGACCGTATCCAACCCCCGGCGCATACGGATTATCGGTGGATACCAGCCGCACACCGCCCGAAAACCACGCATCGTCAAACAAGTGCCAGTCACTGTCGGTTTCGGGAACAGACATCGGTTTCCACGCCTCACCGTCGGCAAGCTTGTCAAAAACGGTTGTCGTCAGCAGCACACCGTCCAAATCGGGATGGATAAGCTGCACCTTGGTGATCGGGCATCGCATCAGCTCAATGATCTGATCGGCAAAGGTCATGTCCTCGGGAGGATTCTCCAAAGCTCCCATTGCCTTTAAGAGAATCGAGCCGTTCTTTAGGTCGATCAGCTTATTCCCCACCTGCCACGTCGCATAATACGCGCCGCTTTCCGCGTCCATACACTCCACCTCGTGCAGCGTCAAGGAAAATCGACCAACCTCCTTCAAGCCGATTGCCGCCTCAACCACCTCGTGGGCACGGCTCACGACCGCACGGGCATCCTCTGCCGCCTCCTTGGCTTCCAGTGCATATCCCTTTGCTTCGTTCGTAAAGCTTTCCCCCGACTCGGGACGCGGCGTGGTATAGCCGCAGCGTACCGAAAGCCCGTACGGCACCTCCGCCTTGGTCGTGGACAGAGAAGGCTCGCCAATCACGGGCTCCCCCGCATACACACCGACGTATACGCGCGTGACGTCGAAAAACATGGGCGCGGGACAAGTATCCCCTACAAATTCCTCGTCGTAGTATTGATCTCCCCAAATAAAACGCGCCGTTTTGACTGGAACGTCTGCCCACTCCTCGTCAAACAAGAACTGCACCTGATCGGTATTGCTGCCGCAAACGGGATCTGACCCCGTTGACCGATAGGTTGCGGTTCGGTTCTTTACTTCAATTTTAATTATCATAGTTTCTCCTTTTGTTGATTCAGCACCTCCACCCATGGAGCCGTTGATGGTTTTGCAGCACCCACCCGATGCTTGCAAAACAACGTTCTCCCAAAAAGTACACTATCTGTGTACTTTTACAGTATTATACACCAATCCAAGACGATTGTCAAGTACCGCACTCAAAAAAATTACATTTTGTGTATTTTTTACAATATTTTCACGCTTATCATTGACAAGATACACGAATCGTGTTATAATACCGATGGAAAGAGAGGCGAGGAACATGAAATTCGGAGCAATTTTGCGTCGCTTGCGCAAGCAAAAGGGAGTCACCCAGGAAGTGCTTGCCGCAAGGCTGGGCATTTCCAAAAGCACGGTCAGTATGTACGAGCAGGGAGAGCGTCTGCCAAGCCACGAAACGATGCGCGCCATCGCAGATCTGTTTTCGGTCGAGATGGACGTTTTGTACGGCAGAGAGGAGGCTTCCCTCCCCTCACAAACGGCTCCGATCCATCGAAAGCGGTTTCCGATGCTGGGAGAAATCGCCTGCGGTGCTCCGATTTTTGCCAACGGGGAGCAGGACGTCTACGTAGAAGCGGAGGATTCGATCCACGCTGATTTTTGCTTGACCGCCAAGGGGGACAGCATGATCGGGGCAAGAATCCGCGACGGCGACACGGTTTTTATCCGTTCCCAACCCACCGTGGAAAACGGACAGATTGCCGCGGTCATCATCGATAACGAGGCAACGCTCAAGCGTTGGTACTTTTTCCCCGAAGAGCAAAAGCTGGTTCTAACCCCGGAAAATCCCGCTTACTCTCCCATTGTATACGTAGGGAAAGAACTGGAAGAGGTGCGTTGTCTTGGAAAAGCCGTGGCTTTTCTTGGTCATATTTGATTTTTTTGTCAGCAAAACACAAAAAAGTCGTCGTTTTTTCGATTTTTTTGTAAAAAAGGCTTTACAAAATCAAAGTGATACGCTATAATAATACCATGCAGATTTTTTGTAGTTCTGCAAATTGCCCCTAAGGAGTTTATTATGAAAAGTACATTGATTTACGAATCTCCCGAGCTGGAGCTTCTTCGATTTGGCGAGGAAGATATTTTGACGATCAGCGGAGGCGGAGGTGACGGCACCGTTACCGAAAAGCCCGGCATCGAGCTGCCTCGAGATGAATGGTAAGACATAAAATCAAACCCCGCCCTGCGCAGAATGCGCAGGGCGGGGCTCTCTTTATTTTACAAAAGCTTTGAATCAAACGGCCTCGGTGCTTTGATCGTCATCCGCTGCACTGTCTGCAAGCTCGTTTTCACGAACTCCGACACCGCGGTAGCAATCCATACCGGTTCCGGCAGGAATCAGCTTACCGATAATGACGTTCTCCTTCAAGCCGAGCAGACGGTCAACCTTTCCGCGGATCGCAGCCTCGGTAAGAACCTTGGTGGTTTCCTGGAAGGATGCGGCAGACAGGAAGGATTCGGTCTGCAAGGATGCCTTGGTAATACCCAACAGCACGGTGCTTGCCTTTGCGTGCTCCAAGCCCTCTTCGCCTGCGGCAATACGCGCGTCGATGGCATTGTTGGCATCCTCAAATTCAAGCATATCAATAACCGAGCCAACCAACAATTCGGTGTTTCCGCTTTCCTCCACGCGCATCTTGCGGGTCATCTGACGCGCAATGATCTCAACGTGCTTATCGTTTACGTTACACGACTGCGAACGGTAAACCTTTTGAATTTCCTTAATCAGATACTCATATACGGCATCCAATCCCAGAATTCTCATGATATCTGCGGGAGCCTTATTACCCTCGGTCAACGCCTCGCCGACCTCAAGATGCTGTCCCTCGATGATGGCAAGCTTCGTGCCGTAAGGAATCTGATATTCCTTGGTTTCGGGAACAACGCCCTCGGGCTGCTCTGCATCGGGATGAATGGTAACCACGTGAATGTTGGAGTTCTCTGCCATGCCGATGTGTGCGCTTCCGCGTACCTCTGCCATGATGGCCGCCTTCTTGGGCTGACGCGCCTCAAACAGCTCTTCGACACGGGGAAGACCCTGCGTAATATCCGAGCCTGCGACACCACCGGTGTGGAAGGTTCTCATGGTCAACTGGGTACCGGGCTCACCGATCGACTGTGCCGCGATGATACCGACAGCCTCACCAACCTGCACCAGCTTGCCGTTTGCAAGGTCTGCACCGTAGCAATGCGCACAGATACCCTGCTTTGCGTGACACTGGATCACGGTACGGATATGAACGCTGCGAATACCTGCCTTTTCGATTGCCTCTGCAACCTCTTCGGTGATCATTTGGTCATCCTCAAGGATCACCTCACCGGTTTCGGGGTGTACGATCGGTCCCATGGTAAAGCGACCGATGATACGGTCTGCCAGGGGCTCCAGAACGTTCTTATCCTTTTCGTCGATGACGTCGTTCACCCAAGCACCCTTCTTGGTGTCACACTTGACCTCACGAACGATCACTTCCTGAGAAACGTCAACCAAACGACGGGTCAAGTAACCCGAGTCTGCGGTACGAAGTGCGGTATCCGACAGTGACTTACGCGAACCCTTTGCACCCATGAAGTACTCCAGGATGTTCAGACCCTCGCGGAAGTTGGACTTAATCGGGATTTCGATGGTACGTCCGTTGGTTGCGAACATCAGTCCGCGCATACCTGCCAGCTGACGCATCTGCGCTACCGAACCACGGGCACCCGAATCTGCCATGATCTTGATCGGGTTGAACTGGCTGAAGCTGTTCTGCAAGGCTGCCGTTACGTCGTTCGTGGTCTTATCCCACAGCTTGATCACGGCATTGTAGCGTTCCTCTGCCGAGAACAGACCCTCGCGGTAATACTCGTTGAGAACGTCCACTTGCTTCTGTGCCGCCTCGATGAACACGGGCTTTTCCTCGGGAATGGTCATATCGTATACCGAGATTGAGAAAGAAGCTCTGGTGGAATACTGGTAGCCCATTGCCTTGATGTCATCCAGCATTCTCGCACAAACGGCGGGACCGTTGTTGCGGATGCATCGGTCGATGATCTGACCGAGCTGCTTCTTCTTGATGACGAATTCAACCTCAAGCTTAAAGAGGTTTTCGGGCTTGCTTCTGTCCACAAAGCCGAGGTTCTGCGGCAGAGGCTGGTTATAAATCAAGCGTCCCAAGGTGGTTTCGATCACGGCAGATCTCTCTACCCCGTCGATCTCCTTGAACACACGAACGCGAATCTTGGCATGCAATCCGAGAACACCGTTGCGATATGCGCACATTGCCTCGTTGAAATCGCGGTAGCAGTTCCCCTCACCCGGCTCGCCGTCCTTCTCCATCGTCAGGTAATAGGATCCGAGGATCATATCCTGCGAGGGAACGGCAACTGCCTTACCATCCATCGGCTTGAGCAGGTTGTTTGCCGAAAGCATCAGGAATCGTGCCTCTGCCTGTGCCTCCGCGGACAGCGGAACGTGTACGGGCATCTGGTCACCGTCGAAGTCTGCGTTAAACGCGGTACATACCAACGGATGGAGCTTGATTGCACGACCCTCAACCAATACCGGCTCGAATGCCTGAATCGACAAACGGTGCAAGGTCGGTGCACGGTTGAGCAATACGGGATGCTCCTTGATAACGTTTTCAAGTGCGTCCCAAACGCAAGCATTCGCAGGATCGTACGCACGGTCGATCTTCTTCTGCGCGTCCTTGACGTTGGTCGCCTTACCCATCTCAACCAATCTCTTGATTACGAAGGGCTTAAACAGCTCGATTGCCATTTCCTTGGGCAGACCGCACTGATAAATCTTCAGGCTCGGTCCTACGACGATAACCGAACGTCCGGAATAGTCAACACGCTTACCCAAAAGGTTCTGACGGAAGCGTCCCTGCTTACCTCTGAGCATCTCGGACAGAGATTTCAGGGGACGGTTGGAG
Organism: Oscillospiraceae bacterium; assembly: GCA_015064155.1. Taxonomy (GTDB): domain Bacteria; phylum Bacillota; class Clostridia; order Oscillospirales; family CAG-272; genus UMGS1865. Next base: position 84,329 of record SVST01000010.1, read on the forward strand.
GCACCCGTTACGGGCTTTCCTCTCTTACCGTTATCGATCAGAGCGTCTACAGCCTCCTGCAGCATTCTCTTCTCGTTACGCACCACGATTTCGGGCGTGTGAATGTTCAAAAGCGTCTGCAAACGGTTGTTACGGCTGATGATACGACGGTACAGCTCGTTGATATCCGAGGTTGCAAAGCGTCCGCCGTCCAGCTGTACCATGGGACGGATATCGGGCGGAATCACGGGGATAACGTCCAAAATCATCCACTCCAGGCGGTTGCCCGACTTACGGAATGCCTCGATGACCTCCAAACGCTTAATCAAGCGGGTCTTCTTCTGTCCCGACGCATTTGCAAGCTCATCCTTGAGCGATTGAGAAAGCTCGTCAACGTCGATCGATGCCAAAAGCTCCTTGATTGCCTCTGCACCCATGCCTGCGCGGAATTCGTTTCCGTACGCATAACGGTACTCGGCATACTGCTTTTCGGACAGCACCATACCCTTTTCCAAGGGGGTGTGACCCGGATCCAGCACCACGTTTTCGGCAAAGTACAGTACCTGCTCCAGTGCCTTGGGGGACATATCCAAAACCAACGCCATACGCGAGGGAACGGCTTTGAAATACCAAATGTGGGAAACGGGAGCCGCCAGCTCGATGTGTCCCATTCTTTCACGGCGCACCTTTTTGGTGGTAACGTCAACGCCGCATTTTTCGCAACGGATCAACTCCTTGCTGTGCGAGTTTTTGTACTTTCCGCACATACAAGCTCCGTCCTTGGTCGGGCCAAAGATACGCTCACAGAAAAGTCCGCCGATCTCTGCCTTGAGCGTTCTGTAGTTGATTGTTTCGGGCTTGCTGACTTCACCGTAAGACCACTCACGGATCTTCTCGGGAGACGCCAGACCGATCCTTATCGAATAAAATTCATTATGCTCCACAGTAGTAACCATGAATCCTTTCTTTATGCGTTATTCTTCATCGGAAAAATCGGAGTAATCGCCCTCGTTGGGGTCGTAGATCTCCTCTTCTTCATCCTCGATCTCGTTTCCGTTCTCATCCTCGAACAGGAAGGACTTTCTCAACTCGTCCGCATCTCCGTGACGACCCAGAATCTCATCGATTGCTGCTGCGTCTGCACGGCTCATGCTGGGAGTATCCTCGTCGCGGCAGAGCTCGGAAAGCTCAATATCGTTGCCGTCGCGATCCTGTACGCGAACGTCCAGTGCCAGCGACTGCAATTCCTTAACAAGAACCTTGAAGGACTCGGGAATACCCGGGGTAGGAATATTTTGACCCTTGATGATTGCCTCGTATGCACGGCGGCGTCCGTTGATGTCGTCGGACTTCACGGTCAGAATTTCCTGCAACGTGTAAGCCGCGCCGTACGCCTCCAGTGCCCAAACCTCCATCTCTCCGAAACGCTGACCGCCGAACTGAGCCTTACCGCCCAAGGGCTGCTGCGTTACCAAGGAGTACGGACCGTTGGAACGGGCATGGATCTTATCGTCAACCAAATGGTGAAGCTTGAGGTAATACATGATACCAACCGTAACGGGGTTATCGAAAGGCTCACCGGTACGACCGTCATACAGCACGGTCTTACCGTCCATCACCTTCAAGCGCTTTTCTGCGCGGAGGGTGTTCATAAACGCCTCGTCCGCACGCTCGTCGGCACTCAGGACACGCAATTCCTTTTCTCCGTCCTCGGTGGTGATCTCCTCGTAAAGCTCCTTGCTTTCGGGATTTTCCAAGGGGAACAGATCTCTTTGCAAGCCCGCTGCCTTCAAGCACTCCAAGATATCCTTCTCGTTTGCACCGTCGAATACGGGGGTCATGATCTTCCAGCCAAGCTTTCTTGCGGCGATACCGAGGTGAACCTCAAGCACCTGACCGATGTTCATACGCGAAGGAACGCCCAAAGGATTCAATACGATATCCAAGGGAGTACCGTCGGGCAAGAACGGCATATCCTCGGGGGGCAGAATGCGCGAAACGACACCCTTGTTACCGTGACGACCCGCCATCTTATCTCCCACGGAGATCTTGCGCTTCTGTGCAATATAAACCTTAACAACCTTGTTCACACCTGCGGGAAGCTCGTCGCCTGCCTCCTGGGAGAAGACGCGAACGTCCACAACGATACCGGCTTCGCCGTGTGCCAAGCGCAAGGACGTATCACGAACCTCACGGGATTTCTCACCGAAGATCGCACGGAGCAAGCGTTCCTCTGCGGTCAGCTCGGTTTCGCCCTTAGGCGTGATCTTACCAACGAGAATATCTCCCGAGCGCACCTCGGTACCGATCTTCACGATACCCTCTGCGTTCAGATTACGAAGCGCATCCTCACCGACGTTGGGAATCTCGCGGGTGATTTCCTCCGGCCCCAGCTTGGTATCTCTTGCCTCATGAGGATATTCCTCGATGTGCAAGGAGGTATACATATCATCGCGTACCAGACGCTCGTTCAGAAGAACTGCGTCCTCGTAGTTGTAGCCTTCCCAGGTCATGAAGCCGATCAGCGCGTTCTTACCCAAGGAAACCTCACCCTTGGAGGTTGCGGGTCCGTCGGCGATCACCTGTCCCGCCTCTACCACGTCGCCCTTTTTCACAATCGGACGCTGGTTGAAGCAGGTACCCTGGTTGGTACGCTTGAACTTAATCAAATTATAAACGTCTTTTACGCCGCCCTCGCAAGCAATTACGATGCGGTCAGCCTGCACGCGCTCTACCACGCCCGCACGGTTTGCCAATACCACGACACCCGAATCGATTGCCGCCTTGTACTCCATACCGGTACCGACGATTGGGGAATCGGTTACCATCAACGGAACCGCCTGCTTCTGCATGTTCGATCCCATCAGCGCACGGGTGTTGTCGTCGTTTTCCAAGAAAGGAATCATTGCGGTTGCAACCGAAACCAGCATCTTAGGAGCTACGTCCATATACAGAATATCCGCCGCATCGGCTTCTACGATTTCGGACTTATCGCGAGCTGTAACCTTTTGATTCACAAACGAACCGTCCTCGTTCAAGGGCTCGTTCGCCTGTGCGACGATATAGCGGTCTTCCATATCGGCGGTCATATACTCAACCTCATCGGTTACGATATGCTTGACGTTGCCGTTCTCGTCGGTTACGTGCTTCACCTTGCGATAGGGAGCCTCGATGAATCCGTACTCGGAAATACGCGCGTAGGTGGTCAGGTAGGAAATCAGACCGATGTTAGGACCTTCAGGCGTTTCGATCGGGCACATACGACCGTACTGCGTATAGTGAACGTCACGGACGTCGAAGGAAGCGCGGTCACGCGACAAGCCTCCGGGACCGAGTGCCGACAAGCGGCGCTTATGCGTCAGCTCTGCCAACGGGTTGTTCTGATCCATGAACTGCGAGAGCTGGCTGGAGCCGAAGAACTCGCGGATCGCAGTGGTAACGGGACGGATATTGATCAATGCCTGCACGGTCAGCTTCTCGTTATCCTGCGTGGTCATGCGCTCCTTGATGATCTTATCCATACGGGTAAAGCCGATACGGAGCTGGTTCTGGAGCTGCTCACCAACCGAACGGATACGACGGTTGCCCAAGTGGTCGATGTCGTCCAAGGAGCCAACGTCGTGGGTCAGATTCAAAAGATAGTTGATCGATGCGAAGATATCATCCACCGTGATGTGCTTCGGGCAGAGCTCAGCAATTCTCTCCTTTGCCATCGCACGGATCGCATCTACATCACCCTCGCATGCCTGCATGATCTCCAAAAGGACGGGAATACGCGCTTTTTCGCGAACGCCGCAATCCTTCAGGCTAAAGCCGAGAACGTACTCGGGCTCAACGGTATTGTTACCCATTACCTTGAGAACAAAGCCGTTGTCCAGCGTCAATTTGACTTCGTTGACGCAAGCATGCTCGATATCCAGTGCCAGCTCGGGGGTAATGACGGTGCCCGCCTCGCACAGCAATTCACCGGTGAGAGGACTGATAATATCCTCTGCCGCGCGGTGGTTGGCGATACGAGCAGCGATTGCCATTTTTTTGTCGTATTTATAACGTCCGACGGGAGCGATGTCATATCGCTTCGGGTCGAAGAAATAGTTATTGATCAGGGTACGTGCGGCTTCCTCAATGGGAGGCTCGCCGGGACGGAGCTTTTTGTAGATTTCCTTGAGGGCTTCTACACCAACGGTCGAGAAGTTTGCCTCTGCCAGCTGCTCGGATTCGTCCTTTTCAAAGGTCAGCGTGAGATGCTCGTCGTCACCAAACATCGCGTAAATGTCGTCACGGCTCTCAACACCCAACGCGCGAATCAGCATCGTCAGGGGAAGCTTACGGTTCTTATCGATGCGAACGTACATTGCACCGGTAGCGTCAACCTCGTACTCCAACCATGCGCCGCGGTACGGGATGACCGTGGTAGCGTAGGTCTTCTTACCGGTTTTGTCGATCTCGGAGGCATAGTACATGCCGGGAGAACGAATGATCTGGGAAACGATGACGCGCTCTGCGCCGTTGATCACAAAGGTTCCTGTTTCGGTCATCAGCGGGAAGTCGCCCATAAAGATGTCCGCCTGCTTTACCTCGCCCGTCTGCTTGTTGGTCAAACGCACGTTGACCTTCAAGGGCGCCGCATAGTTGACATCTCTTTCCTTACACTCCTCCACGGGGTACTTGGGGTGCTGGTCATCCAACGTATAGGAGATGAACTCAATCACCAAGTTGCCCGAGTAGTCGGTGATCGGGGAGGCGTCTCTCAGAACCTCCATCAAGCCTTCCTCTTTGAACCACTCGTAGGATTTCGTTTGAATCTCAACGAGATTGGGAAGAGGATAGTCGAAACGGGATCTGGAGAAACTTTTTCTTGTGTTTTGACCAAGCTTCTGATCTTTTACATGGACCATTAAATCAATCACTCCATTCAAAAATTTGGTACGCTCCGAAAAAGCCGATGTGCCGCCTTTTTTTTGCGTTCGCAAAAGACCTTTTTGTGCAATTTGCTGCTGTACAAATTGCGTAGTCAAACGGCATAGCCCACAGTACGAGCGATTATAATGCAGTTTACTATTTTATCACCTTTTTTGTCGTTTGTCAAGCCCTTTTTACCATTTTTCATAAAAAAACTTATTTTTTTGCAAAAATGGAAGCGATTGAAGCATCCTCCTTTTTGTATAGATCGTCAAAGCCGTTTTTTTCTTTCAAAAATTGTGATTTTGTGACCCAAAAAAACCATAAAAATCAACAAAAAAGAGGAATGGACACGATCCGAGCGAGCGAGAACCCGAAAAATTATGAAAAAATTTCGAAAAAACTTTGCAAAACCTCTTGATTTTTCGTTTTGGATGTGCTATAATACCACTGTTATACGCCGGTGTGATGGAATTGGCAGACGTGCTGGACTCAAAATCCAGTGGTAGCGATACCGTATCGGTTCGACCCCGATCACCGGCACCAAAAAGAGAAGGCAAGCTTTTGCTTGCCTTCTCTTTTTGATGCCGCCGGTCCCAAGTCGAACAAAGCCCCGCCAACGGCGGGATATGATGCGGCATCGCCGCATCCTTGGGGATTGCCGCCGTGCTTCCACGCAGGGCGGCTATCCGAAACACGGCATGCCGTGTTTCTGCGACCCCGATTCCCATTTAAATTCAGGGTACGCTTTTGCGTATTTTCTTTTTTTGATGCCGGTGGTCCCAAGTCGAACAAAGCTCCGCCAACGGCGGGATTCAATATGGCAGTGCCAAGCGTCCAACAAAAAAGCAAAGAACTCTCACGCAAAAAATGCTGTGAGAGTTCTTGAAAGGGGTGTGGGGAAAACTTCTTGAAAGAAGTTTTCCCCACAAAAACTTAATCATTTATTTTCGTCGTCAGATTTGCTCTGCTCGATCTTCTCGTCCATCTTGTCGAGGGTCTTCTTTGCGAAGTCCTTACCGCCAAGACCGAATGCAAGTGCGAATGCGATTGCAATTGCAGCCAAGGTGACTACGAACGCGGTGTTTACAATGTAAGCCGCGAGCTCAAGCTGGCTCAGGATCATGAAGCCTGCAACGGTGAAGATTGCAACCTTTGCGATCTTGCCGAGTGCGTTTGCGCCGGCAGCCTTCTTGGAAAGATAACCGTCCAGCAAGCCTGCACCGATGAACGCAACAGCCGCGATAACAGCCGCCTTGATCACGAGAGGCAGGTAAGCAACCACCTCGGTAACGATCATGGTGAGAATCGTCAAGCCCAAAACCTCAACACCCTGCGCAACAACGAAGAGAACGATCAGCGTTCTAACGATGTTTACCAGGATCTTGGTTGCGGACATCTTCATCTGAGGCAGCAGTTTATTGACGGTTGCGTCAAATCCGATACCGATGAGTACATTGAACAGCAGGTTGCAAACGATGTTGGTGATCAGCAATCCGCAAGAAATCACAACCACTGCCAGGATAATGGACGGGATTGCGCCGAAGATCGCCTCTACGATCTGAAGAGCAGGTGCGGAAATCGCGTTGATACCCAAAACGATGAACGCCTGAACCAGGGTGATCAGAATGATCACAGCCATCAGAATCTTTACGAGAATGTCGGAAAGAAGCACGGTGGGCTCGTCGTTCTCGTTCTTTTTCACAAGGTTATCCAGCTTGGTCTTCTTCAGAAGAACCGAAACGACCTGACCGAGGATAATTGCTACGTAGAATCCAACGTAAGCCAGAATGCCCGCTGCGATGATCTTAGGCAGATACTTCGTGAAGGTGGACACGAAATGATTGATCGGCTCGTACGCGCTGGTAATGCCGAGCGCGGCAAGAGCAGAAGGCAGGAACAGCAGGAATACGATCAGGTATACCAGCTTTCCTACGAAAGACATCGAGGTTCCCACCTGTCCCTCGTTTACGCCCCACTTGTCCAGCTTTTTATCCAGCTTGATCAGCTTGAGAAGCTTGACAACCAGGAACTTGGCGATTGCAGCCGCAATGAAGGCTACGAGCAGGTAAACGATAAACTTTACCAAGCTGATCGCCCAAATGTCTCTGATAACGTCCAAAACTTTTTCCATTTTGAAATCTCCTTTTTCTTATTTTTTTGTTCGGTGACCGAACTGTTTACTTCATTATACCTTGTAAAAAAATCAAAGTCAATAGTTTTTTACAAATTCATAATTCTTTTACATTATTAACATTTGTCAAAAACCCCGCAGGCGACAAGCTTCGACCTGCGGGGGTAATTTTCGTTAATATTTTGCAACGATCGCCGTCATTTGATCCATCTTCTTTTCCATGTCGGCAACCAGCTTGAACTGGGTACGAGCGCGATCCAGATTGTGGTTCTCGCGGTGGATTCTGAAGTAAACGTCACCGTTGAGGTGGTCGGCAAGAAAGCGCATTCCGCATTCCAAGGTCATCAAAATGGCAGAGAACGGCAGAAGCTCTCGCTCCTTGGGCGTAATGCTGTGACCAACCTCCTCCAAAAAGGCTTTGGTAAAGGCTTCAAAATAGGTCAGATCAAACTCGATCTTGGAAAGATCGGTTTCATCCTCGCTGCCGGTAGACGCGCCAAAGCGCAACGCATCACCAAAGTCGTACAGCATGGAGCCCGGCATCACGGTATCCAGGTCGATCACGCAAATTGCTTCGTTGGTGGTTTCATCCAGCATCACGTTATTGAGCTTGGTATCGTTGTGCGTCACGCGAACCGGGATCGATCCGTCGGCAAGGGCATCGGTCACGCGGGTAACGTAATCGGCACGGGAAAGCACGAACTCAATTTCGGGACGCACCGAGTCGGCTCTGCCCGAGGCATTCTTCTCCAACGCTTCGCGGAACTGACGCAAGCGGTCACCCGTATCGTGGAACTTTTCGATCACCTCGTGCAAGGTGTCTGCGGGGAAATCGGCAAGCATCCGCTGAAACTTTCCAAATCCGTGCGCCGATGCGGCAAAAAGCGCGGGCGTGTCGGCTCTGTCGTAGGTTTTTGCCCCCTCAATGAAGTAATACATCCGATATATGCTTCCGTCGGGCGCGCGGTAGTAGGGCTCGCCGTTTACCGTCGGAACCACATTCAGCGTTTCGCGCAGCGGGTCCCCGCCCTCCTCGACGATTCTTTCGCGCAGATACGCGGTAACCGCCTCAATATTCTGCATGACGTAATCGGGATTTTTAAAAACCGTAGGATTCACACGCTGCAGGATAGTACGCGGCTTTGTATCAAGAACGTAGGTTTCGTTGATATGTCCGCTGCCGCCGGCAACCGTTTTCGCATCAACGCCAAACTGCTTTAAAGCATCGTTCAAATAACTCATGAAAAGATCCTTTCTTTCCGTTGCGATCGGGAAATAGATTTATATTTAAAAACAAAAAACGCTTACGCTTCATCGGGGAAAGTTCGCACAATCCCCCTTTATATTATACAACTAAACTCGCGTTTTGTCAAATACAAATTGTAAATTTTTCGGTCAATCGGCAAAAAAAGGACAAATGAAGCCCCAAAAAAATAAAAAAACAGCTTGTCGAAGCGCAACCGCCCTTTTGTTGATACTGGGTTCATAATTTGGGTGTATCATAATAACGATATCAAAGAAAGGACATAAACGATATGTTTCAGATTTTGGTTGTAGAGGACGACAAAAACGTGCGCCGCCTGATGGAAACCGTACTCCAACGCTACGGCTACGAGCCGCTATCTGCCTCCGACGGCTACGAGGCGCTGGAAATTTTGGATCGCAAGCACGTCGATTTGATCCTGCTTGACGTGATGATGCCGCGCATGGACGGCTACGAATTCACCAATACCCTGCGCAGCGGCGGCTGTACCATTCCGATTTTGATGGTCACGGCAAGAGAAACCCAGAACGATAAAAAACGAGGCTTTATCGTCGGGGCGGACGATTACATGGTCAAGCCCGTGGACGAGGAAGAAATGATTTTGCGAATCGCGGCACTGCTCCGCCGTTCTCAAATTGCGGGAGAACGTAAGCTGACGGTTGGAAAAACCACGCTGCTGTACGATTCCTTTGCCGTCAAAACCCCCGAAAAAATGATGGAAATGCCGCAAAAGGAGTTTCTTCTGCTCTTCAAGCTCTTGTCGTATCCCAACAAGATTTTCACCCGCCGTCAGCTCATGGACGAAATTTGGGATATGGACAGCGAAAGCGACGAGCGCACCGTTGACGTCCACATCAGCCGCTTGCGCGAGCGATTCCGTTCGGGGTCGGATTTTGAAATCCTGACCGTTCGCGGATTGGGCTACAAGGCAGTGATCGTCAAATGAGAGGCCGCTTGCAAAAAAAGTCCGACACACAACAAAAAAAACGTGTCGGAGCAGAGAAAAGCATGATCCGCTTTCGGCATACCCTCCGTTGGCGGCTGACGCTGTTCGTGTTTGCGGTTACAATCACATCGGGACTCTTAACCGTTCTGTTGGCGATTGCCCTGGTTCTGCTCGCCCCCTCTACCCCTTGGATCGCCTCGGTGATCTTCAATCCCACGTCGTTTTGTCTGTTGCTTTTGGTGGTCTGCTCGATTTTCGGCACGCTACTCTCCGGTGTGTTCGGTAAATACTATCTGCGCCCCCTCAAGCGGCTGATCGACGCAACCAACGAGGTCAAAAAGGGAAATTTCAAGATTCAGGTAGAGCAGATCGACCGTGCGCGCACCGAAATGGGGCAGCTGATCGAAAGCTTTAACGAAATGGTACGTGAGCTGGACAGCACCGAGCTGTTCCGCAACGATTTTATCAACAACTTTTCGCACGAATTCAAAACACCGATCGTTTCCATCCGCGGCTTTGCCAAGGAAATGGAGATTGGTGGACTTGACCCCGATCGTCAGCGCGAATACGCGCACATCATTGCCGAGGAGGCAGACCGTCTTTCAAAGCTTTCGATCAACATCTTGGAACTTTCCAAGCTGGAAAATCAGCAGATCGTTACCGACAAGGAGCTCTTTTATCTGGACGAGCAGCTCCGCCAGAGCATTCTGTTGCACGAGCCGACCTGGAACGCAAAAAATATTGAAATCATTCCCGAATTGGAAGAAATCAAATACTACGGCAATCAGGAGCTTCTGTTTCACGTGTGGAATAATCTGATTGGAAATGCCATCAAATTTACCCCCGAATGCGGAACGGTTACGGTTCGCTTGACCGACGCGCCCGATTTTGTAACCGTGGCAGTCATCGACACCGGCATTGGGATGTCGGACGAAATCAAAGAGCGTATCTTCGAAAAGTTTTATCAAGGTGACCTTTCCCATCATCGGGTTGGCAACGGCATCGGACTTACCATGGCACACCGCGCAGTCACACTCGCAGGCGGCGAGATCACCGTAGAATCCTCCCCCAATCTCGGAAGCACCTTTACCGTTGTGTTGCCAAAATAAAATCTACCTATCTTTGGGGGAGAAACTTTTGAAAAAGTTTCTCCCCCATACCCCCTCTTCAAAACTTTCACAGCATTTTTTGTGCGTGAGAGTTTTTATTTTTTGTGTTGAACGCTCGGTACTGCCGTTAGCATTTTGCCGTGGCCAAAACGCTCTGGCGAGGTAGTAACATTCCCACGAAAATGTGTGGGTGTAATCCCCCTCCAAAAAGGTCACCGTTCCCAAAACGGCATGAACAACAACAACAAAAACGGGGGGCAAGCCAAAAGCTTGCCCCCCTCGCTGCGCTCAACGCGCAACGGAAGTGATTAACTTGTAATCAGTTGTTGATGTAAAATCAACCTACAGGATACCAAGCACCGAACTCGTCGCCGTCGGTTTCAACTTCAACGGGACCGTCATCGGGGATCTCGGGATCCTCAACGGAAGACTCGGGCTCCTCAACGGAAGACTCGGGCTCCTCTACGGAAGACTCGGGCTCCTCAACGGAGGACTCGGGCTCCTCAACGGAAGACTCGGGCTCCTCTACGGAAGACTCGGGC
>SVST01000011.1 GCA_015064155.1 Oscillospiraceae bacterium
TCGCACCGCCGGTAACGGCATTGATGAACTCGTAGCCCTTGCCGGGCTCGTTGGGCTCAACGGTGATCTTAACGTGACCGTACTGACCGGAACCACCGGACTGCTTCTTGTACTTGCACTCGTGGTCAACCTTCTTACGGATGGTTTCCTTGTATGCAACCTGAGGTCTGCCGATGTTTGCCTCTACCTTGAACTCACGCAGAAGTCTGTCTACGATGATATCGAGGTGAAGCTCACCCATACCTGCGATAATGGTCTGACCGGTTTCCTCGTCGGTGTAGGTACGGAACGTGGGGTCTTCCTCTGCCAATTTTGCCAGAGCCAAGCCCATCTTTTCCTGACCTGCGCGAGTCTTCGGCTCGATCGCAACGCTGATAACGGGTTCCGGGAACTCCATCGATTCGAGGATAACGGGATGCTTTTCGTCGCAGAAGGTATCACCGGTGGTGGTATTCTTCACGCCGATTGCAGCCGCGATATCACCTGCATAGCAGCAATCGATATCGTGTCTTTCGTTGGAGTGCATCTGCAGAATACGACCCAAACGCTCGGTTTTGCCCTTGGTGGAGTTGTAAACCACAGAACCTGCAGCAACCGAACCGGAATATACGCGGAAATAGCAAAGCTTTCCAACGAACGGGTCGGTCATAATCTTGAACGCAAGAGCTGCAAAAGGCTCTTCGTCCGAAGAATGACGAACCTCATCCTCCTCGGTCTTGGGGTTCACGCCCGAGATCGGAGGAATGTCGGTAGGAGCAGGCATAAAGTCGATGATTGCGTCCAGAAGCTTCTGTACGCCCTTGTTACGGTAAGAGGTACCGCAAACGACGGGAACGATCTCGTTGGCGATGGTAGCCTTACGAAGAGCAACCTTCAATTCGTCAACCGTGATCTCCTCGCCCTCAAGGAACTTCATCATCAAATCGTCGTCGGTAGCGGCAATTGCCTCTACCATCTGCTCGCGATACATCTGAGCCTGTTCCTTCATGTCTTCGGGAATCTCCTCAACACGCATGTCCTTACCAAGCTCATCGTAGTAAACGTCAGCCTCCATGGTCATCAGGTCGATGATACCGCGGAAAGTCATGTCCTTACCGATGGGGAGCTGGATCGGAACTGCATTCGCGCGCAGTCTTTGATGGATCATATCAATTACGTGATAGAAATCGGCACCGGTAATGTCCATTTTGTTTACGTAGATCATTCTCGGAACCTTGTATTTGTCAGCCTGACGCCATACGGTTTCAGACTGAGGCTCAACGCCGCCCTTTGCGCACATAACGGTAACTGCACCGTCAAGAACACGCAGGGAACGCTCTACCTCAACGGTAAAGTCAACGTGGCCGGGGGTATCAATGATGTTGATACGCTTTCCTTTCCAGAAACAAGTGGTAGCTGCAGAAGTAATGGTAATACCTCTCTCCTGCTCCTGAGCCATCCAGTCCATGGTTGCGCCACCGTCGTGGGTTTCACCAAGCTTGTGCGTTTTACCCGTGTAGAACAGGATACGCTCGGTTGTGGTGGTTTTACCCGCGTCGATATGCGCCATGATACCGATATTTCTGGTATTCTCAAGTGAATATTCTCTTGCCATTGGTTTTTCTCCTTAGATAAACGCTGGCAACAGATCAATATCTGTAGTGAGCAAACGCCTTGTTTGCTTCTGCCATACGGTGCGTTTCTTCTTTTTTCTTGAAAGCTCCGCCCGTGCTGTTCTTTGCGTCGATGATCTCTCCTGCAAGTCTTTCAGCCATGGTCTTTTCTCCACGCTTTCTTGCAAACAGAATCAACCAACGAAGACCCAGCGTCTGGCGACGCTCTGCACGAACTTCCATCGGAACCTGGTAAGTGGAACCGCCCACACGGCGAGCCTTAACCTCCAGAACAGGCATGATGTTCTCAAGTGCTTCCTGGAATACTTCCAAAGCGTTCTGACCCTGCTTCTCCTCTACGAGCTTGAATGCATCGTAAACGATGGTCTGTGCAACGCCCTTCTTGCCGTCGTACATTACGTTGTTGATCAGCTTGGTTACCAGCTTAGAGCCATACAACGGATCCGGCAATACATCTCTTTTGGTAATACGACCTCTTCTCGGCACTGTACTTCCCTCCTTCATCAAAATTATGAAATCATTGGTACTCAAAAGCATACTTCTGTTAGCGCACGTCGGGTGAACATAAACATTAAATTTACGAAATACACGTCTGACGGGCTATTTGCTTTTTCGTGTTCGGGATTTCTCCCGCGCGAGCAAAATTACTTCTTCTTTGCTCTCTTTGCGCCGTACTTGGAACGGCCCTGGTTACGGTTTGCAACGCCCTGTGCGTCCAAAGAACCGCGAATGATGTGGTAACGTACACCGGGCAGGTCTCTTACACGTCCGCCTCTGATAAGAACGACGGAGTGCTCCTGCAGGTTGTGGCCGATACCGGGAATGTAGACGGTTGCCTCAAGTCCGTTGGTCAGTCTTACTCTTGCAATTTTTCTCATTGCGGAGTTCGGCTTCTTCGGGCTGGTAGTAGATACCTTGGTGCAAACGCCTCTCTTCTGCGGTGCAGACTGATCGGTGGTGCTGTTCTTCAGGGAGTTAAAACCCTTCTGCAGAACGGGAGCCTTGGACTTGTAGACCTTAGCACCGCGACCCTGTCTGACGAGCTGGTTAAAGGTTGGCATTCTTCTTTTCCTCCTTCTTCCGAAATTTAATGTTTATATACAGACACCCGACCGAAATGCGGCCGTGTGATTCTGTCCCGTGTGTTCTTGCGCTCACCCTACCCAAAGCATAGTTCGGGCTATGGCACGCAATTACAGTTTATTATAGCATTTTCCCCCGATTTTGTCAAGACGCAAGATTCTCCTTGCGAATTTTCTACCTTTTGCACAAATACTTCTCTGCTTTGCTCTATTATTTGCCATATTTTATAAGGATATTCGCGTTTTGGCACGTTGCAAAAGGCTCTTTTGGGAGTCTGACTCCGCAAATTTTGGAAAAAAAGCACTCGGCGGCATCTTCACACCGCCGAGTATGTTCGAAAACCGTCCGCCGAAGCGTTTGGTTAAATCTGCTTTCTTCTCTTGATCCGGAAGAACCAGAACAGGAATCCGCCGCCGCCAACAACCAAAAGCGTTGCTACGACGATAATGAGCACGATTGCCACCGTTCCAAGCCCCTTGGAGCTTTTCTTAGCCAGTGCATCCTCCAAGGTCTGATCCGAGCTTGCCTTCACTTCTCTTTCAAACTCACAGCGATTGCAAACGGCATCGCGCTTGTTGTCGTATTCATGCCCCAGTGCCTTCTTTTCATTCACGACGTAGCTGTCATGGCAATCCGCGCAAGCGTATTCGGTGTACCCCTTTTCGGTACAAGAGGGAGCAACCACGGTGGGGATATACGTATGTCCGTGTGCGGCAACAAAATCCGAAACGTAGGAATACTCGCAAACCTCGCAGGTATGCTTGATTCCGCCGTTCTCGGTACAGCTTACCTCGGTGCATTCATCAACGTAGCTGTGACCCTTTGCGTCCACGTAAGAATCGGTATACAGATCACCGCAATTTTTGCAGGTATGCTCGGTATAGCCCTTTTCGGTGCAGGTGGGGTCAACCACGCGATCCTCGTAAACGTGTCCGATCGGAAGCACCACGTTATCGACGTAGCTGTGTCCGCACTTTTTGCACATATGCACGTCGTATCCTCGCTCGGTGCAGGTGGACTTGATCGTGTAATCGTTGTAGATATGTTCGCAAGCGTCGGCAGCGGAAGCAGAAATGCCCACCGCCTGAATCAGCACGAGAAGCAATACGACCGAAAGCATGGTCATTACAATTCGGAAAGAAAAGGAACGTTTCATGATTTTCTCCCTTGATAAATATTTTTTTCGCAGCATCAAGCAGATTTTCAAAGCTCTGCCCGTGCGAAAAAAGGACACAAAAGTCCGGTGATACAGAAACATTATAGCATGTTAACCAAAAAAAGTCAATACCTTTTCCGAAATTATGGGGGCAACTTCTTTTCCTTTTTTATAAAAAGGTATTGCATTTTTACAAAAAAGTGCTATAATGGACTTAGAACAGCCTACCCGCAGAGAACGAGGCAAGCTGTATCATGCATGAATGAAAGGAGAAACTACCATGAATAGCATGAAAAAAGTCATTTTACTTTGCATCGCATTGGTGCTCGCTTTCACGCTGTGTTCCTGTGAAGCCCTGGGTGACGCCATAGCAAGCACGCTCGCAGACGCCGAAAGCAAAGCACCCGCATCCTCCGATGCACCCGCAAGCTCCGAAGAGCCCGTCGGCTCCGACGACACCCCCGCAAGCTCCGGCGAGCCCATCGTTTCCGACGGTGAGCCCATAGACTCCGCCGTAACACCCGAGGAGTCCGACGGCGAAGAGCCTATCGGTTCCGACGGCAAGCCCGCTGCATCCGAGGAAACTCCCGAAGACTCCGCCGACGCTCCCGCGAGCACCAGTAACGGATTCGATTCCTCCGACGATCCGGACTACACCGATCCGTCCGGCGAGGTTGTATCGACCGTCAAACTGAGTGCAACCTTTGAGGGCGAAAATGAGTTTATCGAGTTCACCCTGAACAACGACATTACCGTTGCGGAATTTTTCACCAAGTACGTGCGGACCGTACTGCCCCTGACCTTTGAAGAAGCGTTGAACTATGCAACGATTACCATTAACGGTGCCGTTGTAGACGCGTCTTATGCCGAGAGGACTCTGCCGAGAGATGCTTGGGTCGCACTTGCTTTCCATAGCTACCCGGGTGCTGAAGAAGATCCCGAAGACACCAAAGAGCCTCCCGTTTCCGAGGAAGATTCCTTTGCAAGCGGAGAGCCCTCTTACTCCGACGGAATGCCCGGTTGGACGAGCAACGATATCATCATCACGGTCTTCCCGCCCGCAACCAAGGACGAGCCCGAAACCGAAAAGGATCCTTGGGGTGGTGACGTGTCGTGGGAAGAGCCCATCGAAACCAAAGAGCCTCCTCGCACCGAAGCGACCGAGTCCCTGCCCGATGATGCAAACGGTGAGCCCGTTGTTACCGAAGATCCTTGGTGGACCAGCGACGATTGGGGCGGCACGGACACCACGTGGAGTGAGCCCATTGCTACCAAAGAGCCCATTGCTACCGAAGAGCCCGTTGTTACCGAAGATCCTTGGTGGACCAGCGACGATTGGGGCGGCACGGACACCACGTGGAGTGAGCCCATTGATACCGAAGAGCCCATTTGGACCAAAGAACCTTGGGAAGAAACCACTGCTCCCGATGCGTCCTGGGATACCCCCGACACGGTTGAGCCCGTATTGCCCGAGTACGTATTCCCCGAAATCGATAAATACGGCATCGCACTCCCCGCTTATTCCGACGAAGAAATTCTGGTACAAGTCGTTATAAACTACGGTAAATACAACGCCACCGTTACAAGTACGGTTATAAAGGCCGAAAAGCTCAGATATTCCCTGAAAGCGTTCTTCAGTGCTTACGTAGAGGGAACTTTAATGGACAGCTCCTTTGAGGACGTTTGGAACTCCGAGCGGTCTGTTTGGAAGCTGAACGGCAAGACTGTAACCGAAGAATCGGTTGTAACACCCGGTGATCACTTGGTAATCACGGTCAACACCGGTGCAATCGAGCCCGATCCGAGCGAATCCGACTTCCCGATCACCACGTATTTCGAGCTGCCCGATAACTACTTCATGCAGGCATACGGCTACGTTCCCGCGGAATACAAAACCTTGGGACTCTTCCTTTCCAATGAAATGGAGGTTCCGCTTGAAACCGTATTCTCAATGTATGCGTTCTACGTAAACGGTGAGCTTGCAGATGCCGATACCCCGATCACCTTCGATTGCTTCATTCACGCAATTCCCCTTACCGCAGAGGATGACCCCGAGGACGATCCTACGGATGATCCTACGGATGATCCCACGGATGATCCCACGGATGATCCCGACGGGGAAATGATGGAGATCGTTGTTTTGACATTCTTCCCCGATGGAACTGGCGGAAAAGAAATCTTCAAGGTTCCCTTTGATAAGTACACGCTCCGCGATCTCTACAACAAGTACCTCAGCTACGGCGAAACCTTTGACAATACCCTTACGTACGGTACCTGGTATGTCAACGACGAGCCCGCAAAAGCCGGAACCATTGTTGGCGAGGGTGACGTTTTGAAATTCGTTTACGGCGAAGGCAAGAGCGACGAGGAGATCGATCCCGAGGAACCGATGTATTTCACGCTGACAATCTATTACCCCGACGGCTCGGTAGACAAGAATCCCCTCGACGTTCCCGCACAAGACTTTTACACGCTCGCAGAGCTGGCAAACAACTACCTGCTTTACGACGAAACCTTTGATGATACCCTTACCTACGGTACTTGGTACGTCAACGGTGCCCTTGCGGATGCAAAAACAATGATATATGACGGTGACAATATCGAGTTCGTATATCGCGACGAAGATATCGAAGAAGATATCGAAGAAAAGCCCGGAGATTCTACCGAAACCATGAAAGTTATCGTAGTGATCGAAATGGATGGTATGATCCTCGATAAATATCCCTTAGAAGTGCCCCTGGATGTCTATTCCCTTAAAGAGCTCTTCGAAAACTACATGGGCGACGGCGAAAGCTTTGAAGAAACCCTGACCTACGGCACGTGGTATGTCAACGGCGAGGTTGCAGACGCAAGAACCAGAGTTGTCAACGATGACACTTTAACGTTCGTGTATAACAGCGATGAAGAAATAGTATACGGCTTGGAGTTTTTCGTAGTCGTTGAAGACGGCGACTCCTTGCTCGGCTTCTCCTATCCCACCGATATCACCGATGAAACAATTCCGCTTTCCCTTTTCGTAGAAGACTATCTGTACGGTGACGGAACCAAGTTTGCCGAAACGCTCAAAACCGAGAAATGGCTGGTGGACGGCGAGGAAGCAAACGCAAAAACCATTCTCACGGACGGCTGCACGATTCGTTGCATCACCCTGACCCCCTCTGAAGAACCCATGACCCCCGGAGAGGGCGAAATTAAGGTTCGATACGAGGTTTCCACCCCCGAGATGCTGTTCGGCTACGCAATAATCGCAAAAGAAAGCATCACCTTTGAGGATTTCTGCATCATCATGACCGAGGGTGAAATGGCGTGCGAAGAATTCTTTGAGTATTACACCGCAACCGTAAACGGCAAAGATCTGACCCCCGAAACCGTACTGCAAAACGGTGACGTCATCTATTGTGTGTACCGTGATGACATCATATTTGACGACGAGGAATCCGAGAGCGACGACATGGGATCCGATTTTGACGACTCTACTTCTTCCCCCGAGGGCTCGACCTCTGCCGACGGCTCGACCTCTATCGACGGGATCACGTCTTCCGACGGCTCGATGTCCTTTGGTGATTCCACGACCTCCGACGGTTCGGTAATCTTCAAGGAGTACGAGGGTTCGATTATAGAGGGAGATGGCACCGAAGAAAGCGGTGTCAAAATCTACACCGCTATCCCCGATGCAGACGGAAAGGTTACTTTGATCGTCTAATCCCCTCTTGATCACGCATTTATAATAAGGAAGAAAACACCGCCCCGAATCCGATCGGATTCGGGGCGGTCCTTTGGGTTTATTCAAATTCATCGCGCGGCAGCTCAATCGCTGTGGTAGAAGGCTTGGATTCGGTTGAGGTCGCGGGTTCTTTGGAGGTTGCAGGTTCTTCGGAGGTCGCAGGCTCTTCGGAGGTCGCGGGCTCTTCGGAGGTCGCAGGCTCTTCGGAGGTCATAGGCTCTTCGGAGGTTGCAGGCTCTTCGGAGGTCGCGGGCTCTTCGGAGGTTGCAGGCTCTTCGGAGGTTGCAGGCTCTTCGGAGGTTGCAGGCTCTTCGGAGGTCATAGGCTCTTCGGAGGTTGCAGGCTCTTCGGAGGTCGCGGGCTCTTCGGAGGTCATAGGCTCTTCGGAAATCGTAGGTGCTCCCGACGTTTCGGGCAGCTCGTCACTGTAGATCGGTGCAAGCGTAACGGAGGGCGGCAGCTCGCCTTCCTCCACGATCGGATCGGTGATAGCCTCGGAGTCGGTTGTTGCCACGGACTCGGTTTCTCCGCTGCTTGTCGAATCGGAGGATTCCGTACCGGACGGCACGGAATCCTTGCCCGACGCACAAGCGGTAGCCAAACAACCGAAGCAACACAACAAAGCAATCGGCAATATGAATTTTTTCAGCATACGTATCAATCCAACAGAATCGGGTCACCGTCACCCCAGAAGCCGCCGCTGGAGGTCAGCACGTCATCTCGGCAAACAGCCATCAGGGTTACAACGGGTGCGATATATTCTTTTTTCATTTCACAGGTTTTCATGGGAATCTTCTCCTTTAGAGTTTGATGTTTGATGTTTGATTTACGCAGCAGCGTACTCGGATGCCGCGATACCGTAGTTATAGGTTGCTCTTGCAAGCTTTGCCATGGCGGTCAGATTGACCCCGTCCGTGGTCTTGTTTTGCATACTGTATACGTAGGAAGCAATGCTGTACTCCACGTACTGCTGTGCAACCACCGTTCCGCTTTCGTTCGGTGCGTAAAGCTCGATCGAATAGACGTCATCAAAATCGGTTGCAAAGATGGGATCCATAATCAGGTTGTACTGATTACTGCTGCGCAAGGTACAGTCGGACAGATAATAGATCTTGCTACCGCCGGCGGTCTTATTGGTCACCTTGATGTAGCAGGTCGATTCGGTCATGCCGGGTGCCAGGAAGTCAACGTACAGCGCGTTTACGTAGTCGAAGTACACACCGAGCGTGGTCAGCTTCACGTCTGCGTGACCCGAAGCGGTCACGTATTTATCGGTCTTGGTCAAGGGCTCAAAGGTCGATGCCCCCGTGATTCCCTCGTTCACCAGCGCATCCACGTTGTGATCGCGGTAAACCTGCGCCGCCGCACCGTACTCCAGCAGATCGATAATCAGCGTTCTGAGTGCCGCGTATTTTTCGTCACTCAATCCAAGCTGTGCCGCGGTTTTGGAAAGCATCCGCGTGCAGTAGGTCTTCACGCTGTAGGTATCTCTCACCGCCAGCACCTCGTCCCCCAGAATCAGCTCCGCCTTGATGTTGTCACCCAAGGTCTGCGGAGCCACACCGCGGAATGCGTAAACGTACTCTCCGTTGGCAGCAGGCGTTCCGTCTACCACAACGGGACGAAGATCGCCAAGCGTAAACCGCATCTGCGCGCCGGCGTGCGCGGGGTCAAGCGTTGCGAAATAGTTGACGGTGATGTCGGTGCCGATCATCACGTCAGCCGCCACGATTTTGGAAACGGGAACCGGCTCCTCAACGGTAACCTTGCCCGCAACGAAATCAAAGGCAACCGGTGCAAGTCCCGCGTTGAAGATGCCGCCTGCGTCCTTGGAAAGCGTGATTGCCGCATCTCCCAGGGGGGCCGCGTCAAGAATCTTGAAGTTAAGCGTTACCAGCGTGCCGTTTGCGGTGACGTTCTCAAGAGCCGCGCCGTCGTCCCAACTCATGTGATAAGGAACGTCGGTAACCGACTCGCTGTGCAACGGATCGGAAAGCAGCGCGCCCTCGGTAACCGACACCAACGACAAGCGCGTGGTATCATACTCCAAGGAAAGATACATCGAAACGATGCCGGGATTTCCCGAAATGACCACGGGAACCGAAACTGTATCCCCCGCAACACCCGAGGCACTTCCCACCGTTACGGTCGGTGCATCTGCCGCCGATGCCGAAAACGGTACCGAAACACACAAAAGTGCTGCTACAAGCAAAAATGCAATGATTTTTTTCATCTTGAATTCTATCCTTTCAGTAAAGATAAACAATCATATTATTATTATACCTCCATCGTTTCTTTTTTTCAATAGCTTTACAACATTTTTAGTTGGGTTCGTTTGTTTTTCGTCACATTAACCAAAAATCGCGTCCCGTTTCTGTGCTTTAGGACATTGCACAAAAAAACAGAACGCGATCCGATTGACAAGTAATTACGTTACGGGAGTGTCAAAACGACCTTTCCGACGTTTTCGCCGCGGTACAGAATATCGTGTGCCGCCTCTGCCTCGGTGATGGGCAAAACCTTGTAAATCGTGGGCTTTACCTTACCCTGCGCAACAAACGGCCATACGTCACGCACAAGGCTGGCAAGAATCTCTGCCTTGACTGCGGGCGTGCGCGAACGAAGCGTACTTCCCACGATCCGCACGTTGCGCACGTAAATATTTTTCAGATCGATCTCGGTCTTCGTACCCGCCAGTGCCGCAATCATGATCCAGCGCGCACCGTGCGCAAGGTACGGAAGACAGCTTCCCATCATTTCACCGCCCAAGCAGTCGATGGCAACGTCCACGGGACGTCCCGCCTCCAGCTCGCGCTTCAGCACGTCGGCAATATTCTGCTTGTTGGTGTTGACCACCAAATCTGCTCCAAGGTGCGCAATCGACTCGGCTTTTTCATCGGAAATCACCGTGGTAATCACGCGCACGTCGAATGCCTTTGCCATCGGGATCACAACGCTTGCGAGTCCGCTGGCACCCGCATGCATCAAAAGCGTGTTCCCCTTTTGAATTTTGCCCTCGATAAAGAGGTTGAGATATGCCGTTGCAAATGCCTCGGGGATTGCCGCCGCTTCGATCACCGAGCAGTTTTCGGGAATCGGCATCAGCATATCGTAGCGAACCGTGACGTACTCGGCATATCCGCCGCCGCCCAGAAGCGCACAGACCTTGTCCCCCACCTTCCACGGGGAATTTGCCTTTGCCTCGTCACCGACCAGAGCAACGGTTCCCGCAATCTCCAAGCCCATCCAATCGGGACAGCCGGGAGGGGGCGGATAATCGCCCTCACGTTGCATCAGATCGGCGCGGTTGAGTGCCGCCGCCTCGATCTTGACCAGTACTTCGTCGGATTTCATCACGGGATCCGGCACATCACTCCAGTGCAGACTTCTATCGCTCTTATCAACCAAAATTGCTTTCATCTTTAATTCTCCTTTTTCCAATTCAATCTGTCAAGCTCTGCCCGAATGCCCTCGCGCACCGTGGCAAAATCATTTTTCGTCAGTCCCGTGACCGATAGGATCTTTGTGCCATCGATATCACGGTTGAATTTTCTATCATATTCCCACATCACCCGCCGTCCTACAGGATTGCTTGAGGTAGGCAGGGACTCCAAATACTCAGAATCGCTCACCCATTCCACGCGCACGCCCGTTTCGTCAATATACGCATCGGCAACATCGCCCCACGTCATCCCGTGGCCCGAATACACCGTAAAGGCTTCGCCGATGGCATTTTCCCGAAACAAGAGGTTGGCGATCAGCTTGCCCGAGTTGCCTGCCCAATCGAAGCCTGCGCCAAACGACTTGACCGAGCTTGGCAGCAGCAAAGGCTTTCCCGACTCGGCATGCTCCAGAACCTGTGTTCTGGAATTCAGCACAATGTCCAGACGTCTGCTCGAAAACGAGATCACGGGACGAACGATCGTCCATCGCTCACCTTTTCGCTCACCGAACAGATAGTCCTCGCACAGCGCCTTTTTGATGCCGTACGTGTCCTCCTTCAAAAGCTCCTCTGTGGGATACGCCTCATGCAGACGCGGGGCATCTTCCCGCACGGGATGCTGCTCGTTGGCATACACGCGATAGGAGGACAAAAAGATCAAATGATCGGTGTTTTTCATCAAAAGCGGATGCACGCGTTTGTATTCGTTTTCGTCGGGATAATGCAAGAAATTCACAATACCGTGGTAATGCGTTTTTGCAAACAGCGATTCCAACAGCGTGTCGCTGACGTAATCCCGAATAAATCGCAAGCGCGGATGATCCGACGTTTTTTCCTCGGGGCAGATCACATCGACCCACGCGCCGAGCCGCAACAGCTCCTTGGCGGTATACGTTCCCAGCGTTCCGCCGCCCGCGATCAAAAGTACTTTTTTGTTTTGATACATATAAAAGCTCCCGTGTTACATCCCACAGCACGCAAGGATCAGCTTGTAAAGCTGCAACTCGTAATCAAGTGTATACGGGTTGGTCTTTTCCCCGCGCACCATCTGCGCGAACGCATACATCATTGCCTCGTAGCGTTGGAAGGGTCCTACGTCGGTCACCGCCTTTTGCGTATGTCCGTCCCCGTCCAAATAACGCTCGGTTTGCGCGGCGGTCAGCATATATTTCTCTTCGGTGCCCCTTTCCAGCGGCTTGATCTCCAGGGTACGCTTGGAACCGCAGATCACCAGCTGCCGTCTTGCAAAGCCGCCAACCTCGGTGCCGCCCATACGAATCACCGAAACACCGTGCGGATATTGCAAGACCGCAAAGCCCAAATCCTCGGTATCAACTCCGTCCAGCCCGGTTGCGGTGTTAAGCGGAATCACGTTCGTCGGCATGCCCTGAATCTGTAAAACGAGATCGACCAAATGGCAGCCAAGGTAGAACATCATACCGCCCTTGAAGCTTTCAAACCATTCGCGGGTCGTTTTTTTATCTAAGCGGCTCATATGTGCTTCTACACTGTATATTGTTCCGAATTCCCCGTTTTTTGCGCGTTCAATAGCACGGGAGATCAGCGGATTATAGCGGTACATATAGCCGATGTGGAAAGTCTTCCCTCCCGCCTTTGCGCTCTCGATCAAACGCTCAAAATCGGCAAGATTCTGACTTCCCGGCTTTTCCATGTGGATATGCTTGCCTGCATCGACCGCCATCTGTGCATATTTGGTCAAGTGGATCTCGTCGGTTTCCACGGTTACCGCCTCGATGGTGGGATCGTTCAAAATCTCCTTCAAGGTCAATTCGGGGTATCCCTCGAAATGCTTCAATTTATCGGCACAGGTTTCTCGTTCATCCTCCACCACCGCATATCCAACGATCTCGTACAGCTCGGGATGCTGCGTCATGGTGTAGAACACCTCGTGCGAATGGCTGTATCGGTTCAGACCGATATGTGCAATTCTGATCGGTTTCATCATTCATTTCTCCTCTTCGTTTTCGGGGTCGGCACCGCAACACCGTAAAATCAGGCGAAACAGCTCCAGCTCATAGTCGGGGGTGTAGGGATTCTCCGCTTCGCCTCGCACGTATTTTGCAAAAGCTTGCAGCATTACCCCGTAGCGTTCAAATGCTTCGCAGTCGGTAAACACCTCCCGCTTGTCTTGCCCTTGCTCGTTGAAAGATCGCTCTGTTTGAAAGGTGCTCACCGTATTGCGCACAGGAGCAATCACCTCAAGCGGCTTGATTTCCAGCGTGCGCTTGGATCCGCAGATCACCAACTGACGGCGGGCAAAACCGCCAACCTCTACGGCAGCCACACGGATTATGGAAACCCCGTGCGGATACTGCAAAATTGCAAGCGTCATATCCTCGCTCTCAACGCCATCGATTCCGGTAGACGTATGACATGGGATCACACGCTCGGGAATGCCCTGAATCTGCAGAACAAGATCGATCAGGTGGCAGCCGAGATAAAACATCATACCACCCTTGAAATCCGCCAGCCACCTACGCTTTTCAGACGATTCATAACGGCTCATGTGAGCTTCGGTACAGTAAACCGTTCCGAACGCACCGTTTTTCACGTCTTCAACAGCACGGGAAACGAGCGAATTGTAGCGGTACATATAGCCCGTTTGAAAAACCTTTCCGCTTTTCTTCACGCTTTCGATCAAACGCTCAAAGGCAGGAAACGAAGGGCTGCCCGGCTTGTCCATGAACACGTGCTTGCCGGCATCCACCGCCATTTTTGCATATTTTGTCAGATGGATCTCGTCGGTTTCAACCGTAACCGCCTCGATGGAGGGGTCGTTGAGAATCGCCTCTAAGGACAGCTCGTTGTGCCCCTCAAAGCATTTCATACGGTGCGCACAGGTGCTTCGTTCATTCTCCACCAATGCGTATCCCGCCACGTCAAAGCATTCGGGGTGATTAACAAGTGCTTCAAAAACCTGCGGTCCGTGGATATACCGACACATACCGATCTGTGCAATTCTGATCGGTTTCATCTCCTTGCTCCTTTATGCTCTTTCCCAATCGAATTGTACGATGGGAAAGTCCTTGTCGTTGGCAAGACGCGAGAACACTGCGGGGGCATCGTTCGGCGAATGTACCTCGTTCACAAGGCAAGCAAGATCCAAGCGGTTATGGCGAATCAGCTCTAAGATCGCGGTCGCGTCGTCCTTTTCCGACCACCAGCCCTCTGCCGATTCAACCTTGGGACGCGCCATGGTATGCGCACCGATCATCGTGATACCGGGACAGTGCACCTTGCGGTAGTAGTCGATGGTGAAATCCGAATCGCGGGTACAGCCGAGCAGCGCGATTCTGCCGAATTTTTTCATGCAGTCCAGCACCATGTCAAGCCCCTGACCCTTTCCCGTGACCTCAATGGCAACCTTAGCACCGCCGCCGGTCAGCATTTTTGCGGTCTTTACAAAGTCTTCGTCAAAGGGATTCAAGGCATAATCCGCGCCCAGCTCCAAGGCTTTTTTTCGGCGGCTTTCGATGGGATCGACCGCAATGATCGGCACCGCGCCCGCCGCGTGCAAAAGCTGCACGGCAATCAAGCCCAGCACACCAAGCCCCATCACGATAGCGGGCTCACCCAGTTCCAAGCGGCATTTGCGAATTGCCGCCAACGGAAAGGTTGCGATGTGCACCAAAGCACCTGCGTCAAAGCCGACCTCCCCCAAAGGATACACGCGGCTTTCGGTCAGCACGTTGTACTGTGCGTGCTTGGTCCAAGAGCAGGCAACTGCGTCACCGACGGAAACCGAGGTCACACCCTCGCCAACCGCCTCAACGACACCCGAGATGCTGTAGCCCACCTGACGCGGAAAATCCACAACGGGTGCAGAGCGCCCGTGTACGTTGGGGTCGCCGATCAGATTGGCGCGCTCGGTTCCCGAGCTGATGGTGTCGCGAACGCTGCGAACCAACACCTCGCCCGCCCCCGGGGTCGGCATCTCCTTTTCCAAAAGCTCTGCTACGCAGGGCGCAGTAAAAATAATATTCTTGTTTTTCATCGATCAGTCCTCCTTGATCGGGATTCAATCTTATTATACCCGCTTGACAAAAGAAACGCAATATGCTATACTGTGAATCAACAGACACGATTCTCTAAAAAAAGAGCAAAAAAGGAGCCGTTTTAAAAATGGACAATCTACGTTTCTACAATTCCTTTCACTTTGCCGTCCTATCACACAAGAAGAGCAAGCACACCGACAATTCCCGCGGCATTGACCGTCACTTCATCGGGCGGATGCGCCGCGGCTGCGGGAAGCTGGTACCCGACGGCAAAGAGCCCTTGTTGCTTGCTCCGGGGGACGTCTTCTATCTGCCGCAAGGCTTGCGCTATCATTCCTATTGGACCCCCGAAAACGGTGAAGACGGAACGGTGGAGTGGGAATCCTACGGCTTTGATTTCTTTCCCTGCAAATCGGGAAGGCAGTACGCAATGCAAAAGCTCTCACCGTCAAAGCTCGCGCTGACCTACCTCGATCAAATCGGGGTATCTCACGAAGAACGGGTATCGTCGGTCGGCTTTCTGTACGCTTTTCTCGGTGAGGTCTTCCCCACCATGCAACGGCTCGACACCGACCCGCGCCGCGAGCTGTTTTCCAAAGCACAGCATTATATCTACAACCACAAGGACCTTAAAGTTCCCGAGCTGGCGCGCCACTGCGGCATGAGTGAATCGGGACTGTATGCCTTTTTCCGTTCCTATGCCCAAACCACTCCCATTGAAGAAAAAAATCGCGTGCTGGTCAACAAAGCCATCACCCTGCTCGGCTCCACCGACCTCTCTGTGGAAGAAATCAGTGACCGCGTAGGCTTCCAATCGGTCGCCTATTTCCGAAAAATCGTCCGAAAAAATACCGGCAAAACACCAACCGAAATCCGCCTCGAGCAATCCAAAAAATTCGAGCTTTGAGGATTTTGGGGGCGTGTTTGTGGGGGAGGAACTTTTTTCAAAAAGTTCCTCCCCCACACCCCCTCTTCAAAAACTTTCACAGCATTTTTGTGCGTGAGAGTTTTTGTTTTTGTGTCGGACTTCGATATACTGCCGATAGCATTTTGCCCAAGGGAAAACGCTCTGGCGAGGAAGCAACACTCTTTGAAGGCAATCTCTGTAGGGACCGGCGTCCTCGACGGTCCGTTTCAACCCTGAAAACTCTGGTGAGGAAGTAACACTCGGTAGGCTACCCCTCTTTCACAAAAATGTGCAGGCGCAATTCATGGCACAGCCAATTCACGAGCATTTCTGCTCAATTCATGCAACCCCGGGGTTGCAATTCATTCCCATGACTCTGCACGCAAGCCTCCTTTTTTCGACAGCACTCGTGCGCGCATTCCTTTCTTTGGCATATACTGTCAATAAACGACCGCCTCGGAAAAAAATTCCTGCCCACAAACTTCCTATCGCATGATTAAATTCCTCCTCGCGGAGGAAAGAATAGGAGCAGTAAGAAGCGGAATCGGCTCTCTCAAAGCACGAAAAGAGCCTTACATGAGAAAGGATGATAAGCATGACCGTAAAACGCGGAGATATTTACTATGCAGATCTCAGTCCGGTGATCGGCTCCGAACAAGGAGGACTGCGGCCTGTTTTGATCATACAAAACGATATCGGAAACCGATACAGCCCCACCGTCATTGCGGCGGCAATCACGTCGCGTATGAGCAAGGCTCGGTTACCGACACATATCGATATTTACGCAAAAGAGGTTGGCCTTGCCAAGGATTCGGTGATTCTTTTAGAGCAGATTCGCACGCTGGACAAACGGCGGCTCAAGGAAAAAATGGGGCATTTGGACGACACGACCATGGATCACGTCAACACCGCCATTGCCATCAGCTTCGGTCTGGGGAACGCCGAAGAGGATGCGGCAAACCGCGCGATGATGCAGCGTACGGTGTCCTCCTATACACCGCGTACCTCTCCCGCCGTGGCAAGCGTGGGCGGAATCGGTGCAACACAAGCGTCGTCCGCCCAAAGCTCCGCACAAAAGGAGCAAGGCTCCGCCGACAGACCCGAGGGTCCCTCTTTCCCCCTCGGCTGAATGGAAAGCATCGCACAAAATGTTGGTATTTTAAAACAAAACATCAACCATTAGTTATGCTTTCATCCAAATATATTCTGTATTCTTCGCAAGACTAAATCTATACTATTAGTTAAGGACAACAACTAAAGTTAGAGGTATATTATGAACACATCGTCCATCGGAAAGCAAATCAGGAAATACAGAGAAGCAAAAGGTTGGCGGCAAGAGGATTTTGCCGAGAAAATCGGACTCAGCGTAACGTATACGGGAATGATTGAACGAGGAGAAAAGGTTCCCAAGCTTGAAACCTTTATTACCATAGCCAACACCTTGGAGGTATCGGCGGATTTATTGCTTGTCGACGTACTTACAACCGGCTATCACGTAAAATCCTCCGAGCTGACAAAGGAAATCGCATCGTTATCCCCCTTTGAAAGAGATCGAATCTACAGCGTTGTAAACAGCATGATTCAGTTTGAGAAAAAGAAATAAAATTTGGGGTTGGGCAAGACGCAGTGTCTTACTCGACCCCAAAATTTCGTTGAAAGCGTAAAAGGACAAAAAAACGGACGGTTAAAGTATAATAAAACCCTCGGTTAGCTATTGATTTTTGAAGAAACGTGTGATATAATAAATTTAGTTACATGCAACGTCATAACGCTAACTAAAGGAGAATTGCACGTATGAAAAAGGTCATGCTGGTCTTCGGAACACGTCCGGAAGCCATCAAAATGTGTCCTCTGGTAAACGAACTGAAATCCAGAAAAAATCTGGAAACCGTCGTTTGCGTCACAGGTCAGCACCGCCAGATGCTGGACCAGGTTTTGGAGGTTTTCCGCGTGGTCCCCGACTACGACCTCTCGATCATGAAACCCAAGCAGACGCTGTTCGACGTAACCGTCAACATTTTGGAGCGTATCAAAGAGGTTTTGGAGCAGGTCAAGCCCGACGTCGTCTTGGTACACGGTGACACCTCCACCACCTTCGTTACCGCGCTGGCTTGCTTCTATCTGCAAATTCCCGTCGGTCACGTTGAGGCAGGTCTTCGCACCTACAACATCTACAGCCCGTATCCCGAGGAATTCAACCGTCAGGCTGTCGGTATCGTTGCAAAATATCACTTTGCTCCCACCGAGATGTCCAAGGCGAACCTCTTAAAGGAGGGTAAAAATGCCGCCGATATTTACGTAACGGGTAACACGGCAATCGATGCACTGAAAACCACCGTGCGAGCCGACTACAAACACCCCCAGTTGGATTGGGCAAAGGACAGCCGCCTGATCATGATTACGGCGCACCGCCGCGAAAATCTCGGCGAGCCCATGCACAATATGTTCCGTGCAATCCGCCGCGTGATGGAGGAAAACCCCGACGTTAAGGCAATCTACCCCATTCACATGAACCCCGTTGTCCGTCAGGCGGCAGAGGAGGAGCTGGGCGGATTTGACCGTATCCGCATCATTGAGCCTTTGGAGGTATTAGACTTCCACAACTTCCTCGCACAAAGCTATATGATCCTCACCGATTCGGGAGGAATCCAAGAGGAAGCCCCCTCGCTCGGCAAGCCGGTTTTGGTCATGCGTGATACCACCGAAAGACCCGAGGGAATCAAGGCAGGTACCTTGAAGCTGGTTGGAACCGACGAAGAGGTTATCTACCAAAACTTCAAAAATCTGTTGGAAAACAAGGACGCATACGATGCCATGTCCCATGCCAGCAACCCCTACGGTGACGGCTTCGCCTGCAAGCGAATCGCAGATATTTTGGAAGCCGACTAACCCGTTAAAGAATCCTCAAAAATGCAAAGGAAAGGAGATCTTACGCCGATGGATGCCATCATTGCGCGCTGTATGAAATTGATTCGGTACGAAATATTCGGAAACCCAATCGGCGAAGACTTCTCCGAGGGGCTTACGGAGGACGTGCTGAAGTCCTTGTACACCTTTTCCAAGAGTCACGACGTAGCACATATCGTCGGTTCGGCACTGGAAAAGAATCGGTTGATGCCCGCCTCCGGTGAGGTTGCGCAAGCCTTTCAAAAGCAAAGCTTTTTGGCAATCTACCGCTACCAACAAATTCAGCATATCTACGATCGCGTCTGTGCCATTCTGGAAGACGAAAAGATCGCGTACGTCCCCTTAAAGGGCTCGGTCATCCGTCCCTATTACGCCGAGCCGTGGATGCGAACCAGCTGTGACATCGATATTTTGGTACACCCGGAGGATTCCGAGCGCGCCGCACAAATCATCGAGAAAAAAATGGGAAGCGTCAAGGAAACCTACCGCAATTTTCATGACATCTCGTTGATTCTGCCGGGAAACGTGCATTTGGAGCTGCACTTTACGTTGGAGGAATCGGTTCCCTCTATGGACCGCGTCCTGTCGCGCGTTTGGGAGTACACCTATCAACCGAATCCGGACAGCGTTTGCCGGCTGCAAACCAACGAATTTCTGCTGTTCCATCTGATCGCGCACAATGCCTACCATTTTGTGGCGGGCGGCTGCGGCATCCGTCCCTTTATCGATTGGCATCTTTTGCGCGAACGCATCGACTTTAACCGTGAAAAATTGGATGCGTTGCTGGAAGCAGCCGAATTGAAAAGCTTTGAGGTTGCCACCGATCGTTTGGCAGACGTTTGGATGGGGGGACACGAGCATACACCCATCACCAAAGACATGGAGAATTATATTTTCTATGCAGGGGTTTACGGCTCGCTTGAAAACCAGATTGCCGTTGCCAGCGAAAACGCGGACGGACGCACGAAATATCTTGTCTATCGGGTCTTTATGCCCTACAAGCGGCTGAAAACCATTTATCCCGTATTGAAAAAATGGCCGATTCTCTACCCCGTTTGCACGGTGCGCCGTTGGTTCCGTATTCTATTCGGCAACCGCAAGGGCGCGTTTCGGGAATTGAAGCAAACGGTTTCGTACTCCGACGACAAAAAGAAAAGCGTTGCCAATCTTTGCCGTGAATTGAAGCTGAACAATATTATTATTAAATAATCCGTACCAAACGTCAAGGAGCCGAGCCGCATTCGCGGCTCGGCTCCTTGAAAGTGTAGACAAAATGCATAAAAGCCGTCAAATCAAATAAAAGCCTTAGCCGCTTTTCTCTTTGACACTAAAGGCACAAAGAGAAAAGCTACCAAAAGAGAAATGCCGAGGATGATTTCGCCGTCTGCGGACGGCGAGGAGGGCTACGCACCCTCCACCGCGCGAGCTTTTGAAAAAGCTCGACCAAAACTTTCACCAAATTGTCAAAAGTCGTCAATTTGGTCTACATGCTGCAAAGGAACCGAGCCGCGAATGCGGCTCGGCTCCTTGAAAGTGTAGACAAAATGCATAAAACCGTCAAATCAAATAAAAGCCTTAGCCGCTTTTCTCTTTGACACTAAAGGCACAAAGAGAAAAGCTACCAAAAGAGAAATGCCAAGGATGATTTCGCCGTCTGCGGACGGCGAGGAGGGCTACGCACCCTCCACCGCGCGAGCTTTTGAAAAAGCTCGACCAAAACTTTCACCAAATTGTCAAAAGTCGTCAATTTGGTCTACATGCTGCAAAGGAACCGAGCCGCGAATGCGGCTCGGTTCCTTTTGCTCCGATCCCGTTTTGCGGGACGGCTTACAGATTATAGTATCTGTCAAATTCTGCGGGATGCGGGATCTTGGAAAGCTCCTTGCATTCCTCTCTCTTTGCCTTGATAAAGTTCTGAATCAGCTCCTTGGGGAAAACTCCGCCTGCGGTCAGATAATCGTGATCCGCTTCCAGCGCATCCAGTGCCTTATCCAGCGATGCGGGCAGGTGCGAAAGCTTTGCCTTCTCCTCGTCGCTCAAATGATACAAGTTCACGTCGTAGGGACCCCAACCGTTTGCATGCGGGTCGATCTTATTCTTCACGCCGTCAAGTCCTGCCATCAGAATGGCTGCATAGCAGAAATAGGGGTTGCAGGTTGCGTCGGGGTTACGAAGCTCAAAGCGACGCTTGTTGGGGGTCTTTGCGTATGCGGGAATACGAATGACCGCACTGCGGTTAGAGGTTGCGTAGCCAACGGTTACGGGAGCCTCAAAGCC
The DNA here is from genome assembly GCA_015064155.1 of Oscillospiraceae bacterium. Classification (GTDB taxonomy): domain Bacteria; phylum Bacillota; class Clostridia; order Oscillospirales; family CAG-272; genus UMGS1865. The sequence goes on from SVST01000011.1 coordinate 21,126, forward strand.
GGGCACTAAACGCTTGAAGGAGTTGGTGCTGGGGTTGGTAATCGCACAAAGCGAATCGATGTGCTTGAGAAGACCGCCCATGAAATAGTGTGCGGTTTCGCTCAGGTGCGCGTAGCCGTTGTCATCCGAGAACACGGGCTCGCCGTCCTTGAGCAGCAGCATATGCACGTGCATGCCGCTTCCCGCCTCGCCGTAAACCGGCTTGGGCATAAAGGTTGCGCTCTTGCCGTACTTAAGTGCGGTGTTGTGGATGATATATTTAATCATCATGGTTGCGTCTGCCATCTCGGACATTTTGCCAAGCTGCGGCTCGATCTCAAACTGTCCCGATGCAGCAACCTCGGGATGATGGTAGTTGATTTCGATGCCGGCTTCCTTCATCAGCATAACCATCTCACTGCGGCACTCGTAAGAAATATCAAACGGCTTGGCAATATGATAGTTCTTCTGTTTCGGAACGACAACACCCATGCCCTCGGTCGCACTGTTCCAATAGGATTGCTTTGCGTCTACCGAGAAGCCGATGTTCTTTCCGCTGACCTCCCAGCCAACGTTGTCGAAGAGATAGAACTCGAATTCGGGCAGAATCAGCATGGTGTCGGCAATGCCCAGATCCTTCATGTACTGCTCAGCGGCAAGCACGATATTACGGGGATACTGCGGCAGAGGACGGTTTTCGGGGCTTGCAATGATCATCGCGTTACCCGTCATCGAAAGCGTGGGAATGGTGCAGAAGGGATCCACAACCGCCGTATCGGGGTCGGGAATGAACACCATATCACTCTTTTCAACAACCGCGTAGCCGTAGTTGGACGCATCAAAGCCGATGCCGCTTTTCATCGTATCCTCGGAAAAATTCTCCGCGGGGATGGTTACGTGACGGTACTGACCGTTAATATCGACCATTTTGAAGTCGACCATTTTAATTCCTTTTTCTTGGATAAGAGCAAGGATATCCTGTACAGTTTTTGACATGATTTTTTCCTCCAAATCAAGTTCTTACCAAAATTATAGCACTTTTTCGGGGGGCTGTCAATAGTTTTTTTGGCAATCGAAAAAGCGCAGAATTGCTTTTTCAACTTTTTATCGCAGAGATCACGCTTTTGGACATCAAAAAATAAAGGGGGGATTGCCTCCCCTTTCCATCGCGCAAATGGATATATTTCAACCCGGCTATTTTTTTGAATAGGGTTGACATCTTCCAAAACCCATGCTATAATAGACTTCGGTATGGTATCATTATTTTACCAAAAACAATTTAGAAAGACAGAAAGAGGAAAAACTTATGGGTAAAAAAAAGAAGGTAAACGTCTCTGATTTCGGCATGAAATGGTATAAATTTCTCATTTATTTTGCGTTGTTTGCCAGTGCATTGTTAAATGTCATTTCTGCGATTCTCTATTTTTCGGGAAATGTATACAAGAATTCAGGAACGGTATATAAAGTCTTTCCCAAGTTACAAATGCTTGACTCTCTTTACGGTGTTGCACTGATTGTGTTTGCTATTTTTGCACTCGTTGTCAGAAGTGCATTGGCAAACTATAAGGGAAAAGCACCCAAGCTGTTGATTCGGTATTATCTGATAAGCGGATTGGTTTCCTTTATTTACCTTATAGCTGCATCCGTTATTGTTTCCGATTCGAGAGTATCGGTAGGCACTTCTGCCTTCGTCATCGTCTTGGGTTCTATTCTCGGAGCAGTCATCAACGCCATTTACTTCAAAAAACGTGCCGTATTGTTTTATAAGAAATAATCTGCAAATCTCCTTGTAAACCAAGAGGTGAGCCGTGTTTAGCGGCTCACCTCTGTTATTTGATCACGATCTGCGATTGAAAAATCACTCTTCGATCTTCGCGCGGCGGATGTTGACTGCCTTGATGCGCTCCATATCGAATTTGGGAACACGGTCGTAAGTGTACAAGCCGTTGGTTTCCTGCTCTACGTCGTAAAGCTGGGTGTAGCAGAAGCCGAACAGGTAGGGCGTGTCCAAAAGCACGTCGGTAAGTCCCTTGTAACGCTCGTGGAATTCCTCAACCGTTTGCGGTGCGTTGCCGTAGCCCCAGGCATTGGAAAGACCCGAGTTGACGTCCCATTTGATGCCGCCGTATTCGCTGACGAACACGGGCTCTCCGCGATAGGTATACGCCAGCTTTCCAAAGGTCTTGTGCGTGGCATGGAAATGCTTGATCGCGTCGGCGGGATTGTCGTAGTTGTATACCTCGGCAAACTTTTCGGGATCCTGAATATAGTCGTGCAAATCGAAGATATCGGTTTCCACGTGATACCATCCGCTGGTATCGATGCAGGGACGCGAAAGGTCAAGTGCCTTGGTCTGACGGTAGACCAAGCGCAACAGCTCGTCGTTCTGACGCTTACCGCCACTCATGCTGGTTTCGTTGAGAGGACACCAACCAATGATAGACGGGTGGTTATAGTCGCGCTCCAAAATCTCCTGCCACTCGTAAAGCAACGGTGCGATCGCATCGGGCAGCGCGTAGTCAATGCCCCAGTTTCCGTATTCGCCCCAAACCATGTAGCCCATGCGGTCGCAGTGGTACAGGAAGCGAGGCTCAAACACCTTTTGATGCAGACGCGCACCGTTAAAGCCCGCATCCATCGAAATCTGAATATCGTTTTGCAATGCCTCGTCGGAGGGTGCGGTGTAAACGCCGTCGGGATAGAAGCCCTGATCCAAAACAAGCCGCTGGAACACCGATTTGCCGTTGAGCAGGAAGCGATAGCCGTCCATTCTCGTTTCACGCATACCAAAGTAAGACGTTACTTCGTCCTCACCATAAGTCAATTTCAGATCGTACAGTCTTCCCTCTCCAAGCTCCCACAGGTGCAATTCGTCCAAAGCAAGCTGTCCCGACACCTTGCCGCCGCGGGGGGCTTTGATCGCAGTCGCGCCCACGGGACGTCCCTCGTAGAATGCCTCGGCACGCAATTCACCGCCGCCGATCAGGTCAGCCGAGATCTGCAGCGTGCTGTTATGAATATCGGGGGTCAGACGGAACGAAGCGACGTACGCATTCGGAACGTACTCCATCCAAACGGTCTGCCAAATACCGGTGACACGGGTATAGTAGCAGCCGTACGACTCATATCTGCGCGATTGCTTACCGTGACCGTACATGGGATTTCGGTCTTCATCGATCGCACAAACGGCAAGGCTGTTCACACCGTCCTGCAAGAACGGGGTGATATCGAACGAAAACGATACGTAACCGCCCGTGTGAGTGCCAACCTCGACACCGTTGAGATAAACATGTGCAATATGATCAACCGCACCGAAATGCAGCAGTACTCTGCCGCCCCGCCAAGCGTCCGGAATCACCAAATCGCGGCGATACCAAACGCAGTTGAGAAAATCGGTGTTCCCGATGCCGGAAAGCTTACTTTCGGGGCAGAACGGCACGGTGATCTTGCCATCCAGATGCTCTTTTTCAAACAGACGGCGCGAAATACCGCTGACACCGCTGTCCAACTCAAATTCCCACTCACCGTTGAGGTTTTCCCACGCGGCACGCATACGTTGCGGATTCGGATGTTCACTTCTTGGAATCATATCAATATCCTCCTTAAGAGTTTTACTTTTTTAGTCGTCTTCATTATATCATCGAAAAAAGCAAAAAACAATGTGTATTTTTGCTTTTTCCATGTGTATTTTCAGCATATCGCAAGCGGCTTAGTCTGCCACTCGCTCTCCAAGTATATTTCTGTACTTTTGGTAGAAGGACTCGAAATAGCCACCGTCCAGTGCCTCACGGATCTTGCGCGTGAGGTTGTTGTAAAAATACAAATTATGCGTCACGGCAAGGTGCATCCCAACCGCCTCCTTTGCCTTGAGCAGATGGCGCACGTAAGAACGGCTGTAATTGCGGCAAGCGGGGCAGTTACAGGTTTCGTCGAACGGACGGGGATCTTTGGCATACTTTTCGTTCATCAGATTCATTTTTCCGTGCCACGTAAAGAGATTTCCGTGCCGTGCGTTACGGCTGGGCATCACACAGTCGAAGAAGTCCACACCAAGATGTACTGCCTCCAAAATATTGCAGGGAGTTCCAACCCCCATCAGGTATCGCGGCTTGTCGGTAGGCATCTGCGGCTCAACCGCGTCGATGATACGGTACATTTCCTCGGTCGGCTCTCCCACGGCAAGACCGCCGATGGCATAGCCCTCGCAAGGAACCTCGCGGATCATCTGCATATGCGCAATGCGCAGATCCTCGTACGTACCGCCCTGATTGATGCCGAACAGCATTTGCTGACGGTTGATGGTGTCGGGAAGCGCATTCAAGCGATCCATCTCGGCACGGCAACGCAAGAGCCAACGGTAGGTGCGCTCCATGCTGTCCTTGCAATATTTGTGCGGCGCGGGATTTTCCACGCATTCGTCAAACGCCATCGCAATGGTAGACGCCAGGTGCGACTGAATCTGCATGCTTTCCTCGGGACCCATGAAAATCCGCTTTCCGTCGATGTGCGACGCAAACCGCACCCCCTCCTCGGTGATCTTACGAAGCTGGGACAGAGAAAACACCTGAAATCCGCCGCTGTCGGTGAGGATCGGACGGTCCCAGTTCATAAACTTGTGCAGTCCTCCCATTTCGTAAATGAGTCCGTCACCCGGACGCAGATGCAAATGGTAGGTGTTGGAAAGCTCGACCTGGCAGTCGATCTCGCGCAGCTCCATCGTGTTGACACCGCCCTTGATCGCCGCGCACGTGCCGACGTTCATAAACACAGGGGTTTGAATGTCCCCGTGCACCGTGTGCAAAACACCTCTGCGCGCTCTTCCCTCTTGCTTCAATAGTTCAAATTGCTTTGCCATGATACAAAGTCCTTTCTCGGCAGCAAGAATACAGCTTGCTCCTTTTTTTTGTTTTTGTGGGGAGAAACTTTTTGAAAAAAGTTTCTCCCCATACCCCTCTTCAAAAACTTTTACAGAATTTTTTCTTGTGTGAGAGTTTTTATCTCTCGTGTCGAACGTTCTATACTGCCGGATTCGGGGTGAGAATCACGACCTCAAAATCCCGTTCTGTCAAACTGCTTATCCAGTGTATGGTGGGAAAGCTCCAATGCCACGGGTCTTCCGTGCGGACAGAACGTAATATCGGGAATTTCCATCAGCTTATCCACGATCCATTTGATATGTGCGTCGGCATAGGCTCTTCCCGCCTTGATTGCCGCCTTGCATGCGGCTTGATAGAGTGCCTTTTCAAAGAGGATGTCGCGTGTCAGCTTCACGCTGCCCGTTGCATTGAGAATCCTTGCCGCCATCGATTCCAGCATAGAGGGAACCGCCGCGGGATCAACGGTTTCGGGAATGGCATCGGCAGAAACGGTATTCCGCGCAAAGCGCAACGAAAAACCGATCCTTTCCAGCTCGTCGGCATACTCCTTGAGGGCTTCCACCTCTCCACTCGTCATCATCACATCAACGGGAAGCATCAGCATCTGCGATACGACCTCCGCCTTTTGCAGTCCCGCTTTCAGCTCTTCAAACAAAATGCGCTCGTGCGCGGCATGCTTGTCGATGAGAAGCATCTTATCCTCGGTTTCCACGATCACGTAGGAATGGAACACCTCGCCCACGATGCGGTAGTACGGAACCGTCTTTATCGGCGTTTCCTCCGCATGGGATTCCTCTGCCCGAGATTCCTTTTTCGGCGGCTCTCTTCGATTCTCCTCTGCGACAGACGGCACGGGCGGAACCGGAGGTTCGGGCGGTACCGGCGGCTCGGGTGGAATCGGCGGCTCTGGTGGTACCGGCGGCTCGGGTGGAATCGGCGGCTCTGGTGATACCGGCGGCACGGGCGGTACGGTTTCGGTCACCGTGGGGAGATTTCCCCGTGTCCCCACCGTATACCGCGGTGCTTCCGTAGATACCTTGGGAGCCGCGCTCGGCTTATGCTGCGACGTATATAAATTTCGGTATTCCTCTGCGGTCATGCGCGTTTGCGGCTGCGGTTGACTCCGTCCGTCCAGGTCGTAGCAAAGCTGCCGCTTGTCAAGCGATTCCAGCCGTCCCTCGCGCACGGGGACGGTTGCATCCGATACGCGTCCGCCTCCAAAGCCCGTCTTTTTTCGTCCGCCCACGTCAAGCTGCATGGCGGGACGGGTCACGTTATTTTCCAGTGCCGTGCGAACCGTGTAATAGATCGCCTCAAACACAGGCTTTTCGTTGGAAAATTTCACCTCCAGCTTCGCGGGATGCACGTTGACGTCCACGCGAGAGGGATTGATGGTGATAAACAGCACGCAGGTTGGGAACTTTTCGGGGGGCATATACGAGGTATATGCCTGCTCCAATGCCGCCATTGCGGTCTTGCTCTTGACGTAGCGTCCGTTGATAAAGAAATTCTGATGGTTGCGGTTTGCCTTGAAATTATCGCTTCTGCCGATAAAGCCGTGCACGCGGATGTTATCGGTTTCACTTTCCACCTCAATCAGGCGCGAGGCAAATTCCTTGCCGAACACCGCATGGACCGTGTTTTTCAGATTGCCGTCGCCTGCCGTTTCCAGGCGGACGTTGCCGTCCACGATCAATCGAAAGGCAATATTGGGATGCGACAGCGCGACCTTTTCCACGTTTGCCGCAACCGCCATCGATTCGGTGACGTCCTTTTTCAAAAATTTCCGACGTGCCGGCACGTTTGCAAACAGATTTTCCACGATCACCGACGTACCGTTTGAGCATCCCTGCTCCCGCACGTCCACGACCTCTCCCGCATGCGCCTCCAGCACCGCACCGAACGCGGCATCCGCGGTTTTGGAAAGAATGCGGATATCGGACACCGACGCGATTGCCGCCAGTGCCTCTCCGCGGAAGCCCAACGTCAAAATTCCGTCCAGATCCTCTGCGCATTTGATCTTACTGGTTGCATGGCGGTGCAGTGCCACGGGCAATTCATCGGGCTCCATACCGCAACCGTTATCGGTTACGCGCATCAGCGAAACCCCGCCGTTCTGAATTTCAACCGTGATGCGATCAGCACCCGCGTCGATGGAATTTTCCATCAGCTCCTTGATGACCGATGCGGGACGGTCAACCACCTCGCCCGCCGCGATCAGATTGGCTACCGCAAAGGGCAATATATTGATTTTCCCCATGGCTCCTCCTTTCCCGCACCGCTGTGCGGCTTACTCCAAGCGTTTTTTCAAATCGAACAAAAAGGACATACATTCAAAGGGCGAGAGCGTATTCAGGTCTGCCGCCTTCAATTCGGCAATCACCTGCTCGTTGATGCAATCGTCCAAGGAGATCGTCGAATCGTCGCGCTCGCTCTGTTTCTTTTTGGTTCCGATGCCGCCCTCCGTGCTGTCGGAAATGGCGCGCGAGGTGGCTTCAACCGATGCCAGTACCTCTCTTGCGCGCTTGATGACTTCATTGGGAAGTCCTGCAAGCTTTGCAACCTCGATGCCGTAGCTGTCGTCGGTCGAGCCGCGCACGATCTTGCGCAAAAAGGTAATGCTGTCCCCGCGCTTCTTTGCGGCAATGTTATAGTTGACGATTCCCTCAAATTCCTCCTCCATGGAGGTCAATTCGTGGTAATGCGTTGCAAACAGCGTTTTCGCACCGATCTTGCGGCTCGCGGTATACTCCACGATGGCGCGCGCGATGCTCATGCCGTCAAAGGTTGAGGTTCCTCTGCCCACCTCGTCGTAAATAATCAGGCTGCGTCGGGTCGCGTTTTTGAGAATATAGGAAACCTCATTCATTTCCAGCATAAAGGTCGATTGCCCGGAGGCAAGATCGTCCGACGCGCCCACACGGGTGAAGACCTTGTCCACCACGCCCACGCGCGCCTCGCGTGCGGGGACGAACGAGCCGATCTGCGCCATCACCGTGATCAGGGCAACCTGCCGCATATAGGTGGACTTACCTGCCATGTTGGGTCCCGTGATCAGCATCAGCCGATTGTCGGTGACGTTCAGCATCGCGTCGTTCGGAACGAAATAACTGTCCTTGACAAACTTCTCCACCACGGGGTGTCTTCCGTCCTTGATTTCGATCACGTCACTTTGATCGACCTCGGGGCAAACGTAATTGCCCTTGCTTGCCACGGTAGCGAGCGACAGATACGCGTCCAGCTGTGCCAGAAGCGCGGCGGTTTTCCGAATTCTTTCGCTCTGCTCCGCCACGAAATTGCGGATCTGTTGGAAGATCTCATATTCCAAGGCGCAAATCTTGTCCGACGCACCGAGAATGGTGTTTTCCAGATCCTTGAGTTCCTCGGTAAAGTAGCGTTCGCAGTTGGAAAGCGTCTGCTTGCGGATGTAACGGTCGGGAACCATGCCGATCAACGACTTGGTCACCTCGATATAATAGCCGAACACCTTATTGTAGTGGATCTTCAGCGTCTTGATCCCCGTTTTTTCGCGTTCTGCCTCGGCAAGCTTTTCCAGCCATCCCTTGCCGTCCTTCATCACCGAGCGCAAATAATCGACGTCCTTGTCATACCCGTCTTCAATGATCTCTCCGTCACGGATTGAAACCGGAGGTTCCTCGCGAATCGCGGCTTTGACCGTATTGTAGACGTCCCCCAGGGGATCAAGCTCCACGCAGAGGCGGCGAAGCTCCTCACTCTTACAAGAGGACAAAAGTTCACGCACCTCGGGCAAAACCGCCGCCGTGTTGCAAACCGCACGCAGGTCCTTGCCGTTTGCGCTTCCGTAAACGATACGGGTAACCAAACGCTCAAGATCCAGAACGCCCGACAAGATCTCGGACAGCTGCTCGCGGAGCATATACGCATCAAACAATTCCCGCACGGCACCCTGACGTCGTGCAATTGCCGAAACGTTCAAAAGCGGATGCTCCACCCATTTGCGCAGCATTCTGGCACCCGCCGACGTGCGGGTTTTGTCCAGCACCCAAAGAAGCGAGCCCCGTTTATCCTTGTTTCGCATCGACTGCGTCAATTCCAGATTGCGGCGCGTATTGATGTCCATCTCAAGATACTGTCCGTCCGAATAAACGGTCAGCTCCTTGAGATAGGAAATTTCACTTTTTTTCGTATCGATGATATAGGAAAGCGCAGCCCCCACGGCAAGCACCAACGGCTTGTTGTCCAGCACGTCCTCGCGCACCGCTTCTCCGAACTGCTCAGAGAGCATTGCCCTTGCAACGACGTAATCGAAGCGCGGATTCTGCCCGTCGGTCAACAAAAAGCCCTCGTGCGACGTGATAAACGAACCGATCTCACCCATGTTCGCACATTTGAGATTGCATACGACCTCGCGCGGCGAATAGGTTTCCAGCTCGCTCTTCAGTCTTGCCTCCATGTTGCTGCCGTCCAAAACCGTAGCGTAAATTTCCGCCGTGGAAATATCGGCAAAGCAAACGCCAAACTCAAACTCTCCCATGTACAGAGCACACAGATAGTTGTTTTTTTGCTCCGGCAAAAGACCCGATTCGATCACCGTTCCGGGAGTGACCACACGCACCACCTCACGCTTGACCAAGCCCTTTGCCTGCGCGGGGTCCTCGGTCTGCTCACAAATGGCAACCTTATAGCCCTTTTCGATCAATCGCCCGATATAGCTCTCCGACGAATGAAACGGCACGCCGCACATCGGCGCACGCTCGGCTTCTCCGCAATCTCTACCGGTCAGCGTCAGCTCCAATTCACGCGAGGCAAGGATGGCATCGTCAAAGAACATCTCGTAAAAATCGCCCAGGCGATAAAACAGAAGATGATCCCGATACTGATCCTTGATCTGAAAATATTGCTCCATCATGGGTGTCATGGCAAGCACTCCTCTTTCATAGCAGATTCATCGATACGATTGGTTTTTGGGAATCAGTGACAGCCTCCGCAGGTTGCACAGTTGTGCGTACAGCCCGAGGGCTCCTCTCCCGTAATTTGTGTCGTAATGGTGTTGTTCACCGCAGTCATCAAATCATTCACCGCCTGCTGCGCCTCGTTGAGCGCAACGAAAACGGGATGCTCCATAATCAGCTTGTACAGCTCGTTGATACGCGCCTGCACCGATTCGACCAGCAGCATATCACGGTCAGCCTTGCCAACCTCGTTTTGCAGAGTTGTTTGCTGCACCTCGTATTCGCTCATCAGCCCCTGCAGCTCGGCATTGGTTTCGTAGGCATTCCGCGCAGTCTCCAACGCTTTGAGTCGGTCATCCTCCTTCAAAAGATTTCCCAGTTCTGCGGCAAGCTCAAAAATTCCCATTGTAATCTCCTCATTTCTTTGTTTCTTCAAAAATTCAGCATTTCTGCCCGTATAGGGCAAAGGCATCGGCACGGTCGATCCGCACCGTTACGAAATCTCCCGTGTCCTCGGGCGATCCCTCAAAAAAGACGATCTTATTTCCCTCGCTCCGTCCCGAATACAACGCCTCGTTGGTTTTGCTGACACCGTCGCACAGCACACGAAGCGTCCTTCCAACCAGCGGTTGATTCTTTTCGGTGGCAATTTTATTCTGGACAGCAAGAAGCCGTTCAAAACGCGCGCCCTTGATGTCGGTGGGAATCTGCTCCATCTCGGCGGCGGGAGTTCCCTTTCTGGGCGAATAGATAAAGGAATACAGCATATCGAAGCCCACGCGCTCCAGCATGGACAGCGTACCCTCAAAATCCTCCTCCGATTCGCCGGGGAATCCAACAATAATATCCGAGGTCAACGTAACGTCGGGCATCTTCTCTCGCAGATAGGACACAATGTCCAGATAGCGTGCCGTGTCGTAACGACGGTTCATCGCACGCAGGATGCGGTCGCTTCCCGACTGCATCGGCAAATGGAACTGATGCGCAATATGGCGCGAGGACGCCATAACGTCGATCAGCTTACGGTCGGCATCCTTGGGGTGGCTGGTCATAAAGCGAAGCAAAAAATCTCCCTCCAGTTGATCCAAGGCAGAAAGCAGATCGGCAAAGTCGTACGGATATCCGCTGTCCTTTCCGTAAGAGTTGACGTTCTGCCCCAAAAGGGTAATGTCGCGGTAGCCCGCGGCAACCAGGTCACGCACCTCGGCAACCACCGATTCCATCTCGCGGCTTCGCTCGCGCCCGCGCACGTACGGCACGATGCAGTACGAGCAGAAATTGTTGCACCCGTACATGATCGACACCCACGCGCGATACGTGCTCTTGCGTGTGATGGGTAGCCCCTCGGCTACCAGATATGCCGATTCCTCGGGACAAAACAGCCGTTTTCCCTTTGCCGACTTTTCCGCAATCAATTGCGGCAATCGGTGCAGGGACGAGGTTCCAAAGGTGAAATCGACGTACGGATATCGACGCTTCAGCTCGTCCACGCGGTGCGCCTGCGTTACCATACAACCGCAAACACCGATCAGAAGTGACGGATTCTTTGCCTTGAGATGCTTATATTGCCCCACGATGGAAAGTGCCTTCAATTCGGCATGCTCGCGGATGGCACAGGTATTCACCAAAATCAGATCGGCAAGCCCCGGCTCCTCGCAAGACTCGTAGCCCATCGATTCTGCCATACCGAGGAGCTTTTCGCTGTCCGCCTCGTTCTGCTGACAGCCAAAGGTCAATACGAAGACCCTGCGCCTCTTTCCGTGCGCCTCAAGGTAGCGTTCATTTTCAAGCCGCAGCTGCAGAACGTAGGCTTTTTGCGCCTCCACCTCTTCCTGCGGCAAAATATTGTTCTGTTTCAATTCACGTTCGGTCATGAAGCTCCTCTTTGCTCAACGCTGCGTTTTTTGTTTGCGGACGTCGGTTCCGTAGAACGGAATCAACAGATATTCTCCGATCAATCGGCTGGTGATACGGTCACTGTAGGTCTTGCGAAGCTCCGCCGAGGTCAGATTGGTGCTGATCAGGGTGGGCTTTTGCAGATTGAGGCGCGTATTCAGCACGTGGTACAGACAAGACAGCGTAAACTGATTGACCACCTCGGTGCCGAGATCGTCGATGATCAGAAGATCGCATTCGGTATAGCGAACGGTATCGTCCCCGTTTCCGTCTGCCAAGCCGTTTCCGAAGCGGCGGCATTCAAAATCCGAAATCATCCCCACGGCACTGTTGTAGTATACGTCATAGCCGCGCGAAATCACGGCACGCGCAACCGCGGTGGAAAGATGCGTTTTTCCAAGCCCCGTGCCGCCGAGGAACAAAAGACTTCCCGATGTCGGCTTCCCCTCTTCCAAGGTGAAGTTCTCTGCATAGCGGCGCACCGTTTGATAGTTGCGACACATGATCTCATATTCCTGCGGATTTGCACGGTAGTAATCCAAAGAAAAATTATCGAAGGACTGCTTGCGCATCAAGGCGGAAAGCCCCGATGCCTCCATGCCCGCTTCGGTCAAGCGGCGGCGCATACATTCGCACATCCGAATGCCGACAAAGCCCGTATCCTCGCATTTGACACATTCATATTTCGGTTCGCTGTAATCGGCGGGGAATCCGTTTTTTCGCAGCAGCTCTCCGCGTGCGCGGCAGATGCGCTCGTTTTCCTCTCGCAAAGCCGAAACCTCACGCGCGGTGTCGCCGCCCTGCAGAGCCGCTTGCATGATCCGCAGACCAAACTGCGACAGCCGCCCGTCCATCTCTCGCAAAGAGGGGATGGCGGCATACAGCTCCTCACGTCTGGCATCCGCCTCGGCGCGCGCCGCAAAGGTTTTGGTTTCGTATTCGCTTCGAATCCGCTTGTAAATCTCTTTATTGTAACCCATACCCGTCTCCTTTAAGTCTTGGACTGCTCGTCGGAGCCCACACCGATCTCCCGGAAGCTGCGCTGCAATGCCGCTTCAAAGAAATCATCGGTATCAAAGCTGTTGCCAAGCGTTCCCGCGTCGGTTTGCTTTGCGTTTTTCTGCGCACCGCTTCCCTTTGCGCGCTTGGCCTGCTCTTCTTCGATATTGGCATCGATTGCCTCGGCGGTTTTCAGATTCTCGGCATTCCATCTTTCCAAAATCGAATTGGCATAGGGCAAGGATGCATCTCCCGTTGCCTGCACGGTCAGCTCGTACGCGCGTCGCACGATCTCAATATCGTATCCGAATGATACCCACGCGCGCAGCATTTTTTCCTCCCTTGAGGTCAAAGCACGGCTCTTCATACCGAACAGCTTCCGCACCTGCCCCTCAAAACTGTAAAGTGCTTCCACCGTGCGGATCTCTTCCTCAAGAGCCGTAACGTCGGTAATTCCGCGCTCCACCAAAGGGTAGGCATATTTTTCAATGGCACGCAGATTGACCTTGCCGATTCGCTTGCAGTGTGCCAACAAAAGCAGAATACATTCCTCGCCAAGCCCCAGATAGTCCAGCATGCCGACGAGAATGTTGATTTCGCTCATATTGAAGATTTTCCCGAGAATCCGCTGTGCCTCGTCTACCAGCACCCGTACCGATTCGCGTTTTTCCAACAGGGCTGCAAGCTCGGTCGAGGTGTACGTGGGCAGCTCGTCCGCCCGCTTGAGAAGCGTTTTTTTCGACGGCTCGCGTTGAGGCTGTGCCGCCACGGGAATCGCACCGTCCCCGTCGTTCACCAAAACCCCCGCCTCTCTCCAGTATGTAAGCGCCGCCCGTACGGTCTTTGCGTCACAGTCGGCAAGCTTTGAAAGGGTCGTCGGCTTTTCCGCCAGCGAAAGATCGGAAGCCACCCACAACAACACGCGCAAGGCTTCGGGGGCAGCATCCGAATGCGACAGCACCGCCCCCGGCAGCACCAGTACCTCTTGCGAAAAGTTCAATTTCATAACAGTCAACGCAACCCGTGCGTTCTCCTTCGTTTATTTTGTTTCGTCGCGATCGGTGGGATTGCAAAGCTGATAATTCAAAATCATCAACGAGTCCCCCAGGTGGACGTTCTCCACGATCACGCGCGCATCCGGCGAAAGCGTCAGCTCCTTTGCCGTAAAGTTCCAAAGGCCGCGCACTCCGTTCTCCACCAAAAGCTCCGCCACCTCGTCCACGCTTTCCTTTGGCAGGGTTAAAACCGCCATATCCACGGGAATCTCCTCGCAAAAGCTCTTCAGCTCGGTCATGCTGCGAATCTTCACACCGCCAACCTCGCGTCCAATGAGCGAGGGGTTGACATCAAACATCGCCACGATGTCCACACCGCGCTTTTCGAACATTGGAGAACGAACCAACGCGCGTCCCAGATCTCCCGCACCGATGATGATGGCGCGAATCCCCGCACCAACCCCCAAAAGCTCGCAAATACGCGCGTAGAGATAGTTGACGTTATATCCGTACCCTTGCTGTCCAAAGCCGCCAAAGCAGTTGAGATCCTGACGGATCTGCGACGCGGTCACGTGCATCATGGAGGACAGCTCGCTTGAGCTGATTCGCATTTTTCCCTGACGGATCAGCTCGCGCAGATAGCGAAAATAGCGCGGCAGACGACGGATCACCGCCTGCGACACGTTGGTTCTCTCCCCGTTCAAGTCACGGTCTGCACCGCTTGCATATTGATTTATGCGCATAAAAATACAGCATCCTTTCCCTTTGCAAGGTATTGGAAGACCGCCCTGAAATGCCGCCTCCAAAAAACCTGCTTCTTTCATTTTTGTTGAATTTGACGAAAACATTTTTTCGGTTCTGTCACCTGCCGCTTGCGGGTGCTCAACTTTTCCACAGCTCCGCACGCTTGCCGTTTTTCAACAAACTCCACAGAGTTATCCACAAAAAACAGCCAAAAATCAGAGGTTCAACCCTTAAATTCACCAAAATTCGACCAAATAGAATCGTTTTTGCACACTTTTCCACAGCTTGTGTAAAACTTTTGTGGAAAATATCCTCCCCCGAAAATTCACAAATATTTCGGAAAGTTCGTTGATTCCTACGAATTTTCGTTTTTTTGCCAAAAGGGCTTGACAAGCATCAAAGCCCGTCGTCATTGGCTGACGCATTGAGCGAGGTGTCTGCAAAATTGCCGCGAAGATATTCAAAATATCCCGCCGCCGCGATCATGGCACCGTTGTCCCCGCAAAGCGCGCGCTCGGGCATTGCCAGCGCAACGCGGTTTCTCGCGCACATCTTTTCCAAGGACGCACGCAAATGCGTGTTTGCCGCCACACCGCCCGCCAGCACGAGCGTCTTCATGCCGGTCTGCACAAGGGCCGCCTCCGCCTTCTGGGTAATGGCGCGCACGATCTGATAGGTATAGGATGCCGCCACGTCCGCGCGGTTGATCTCCTCCCCCTTTTGCGCCATCCCGTTGAGGTAATTGAGTGCCGAGGTTTTGATGCCGCTGAAAGACAGATCCAGGGTTTCCTTGCCCAAAGCAGGAGACGGAAAGGCAATCGCGCGCGCATCCCCCTCGTAAGCCAGCTTGTCCAATGCCGCACCGCCGGGGTACGGAAGACCGATCACGCGCCCGATCTTATCGAACGCCTCGCCCGCCGCGTCGTCGCGCGTGCCGCCGATCTCCATGAAATCGGTGTAGCTCTCCACGCGATAGATCGACGTGTGTCCCCCCGACACCACCAAAGCAAGGAACGGTGGCTCCAGATCGGGATTGGACAGATATGCCGCCGCAACGTGCCCGTGAATATGATTGACCGCCACCAAGGGGAGCTTGCGCGAGTAGGCAAGCGATTTTGCGAAATTGACACCAACCAGCAAGGCACCGATCAACCCGGGGAATGCCGTTACGGCAACCGCACCGAGGTCTTTTACACCGATTCCCGCAGTGTCAAGTGCCTCGTATACGATCCCCGACACCGCCTCAATATGCGCGCGGCTTGCAATCTCGGGAACAACACCGCCGTACAGCCGATGCGTTTCGATCTGCGAGGCAACGATATTGGAGCGAATTTGGCGAACTCCGTTCTCCATTTCCACCACTGCGGCAGAGGTTTCGTCGCAGGAGCTTTCCATTCCTAAAATAAACATACTCGTCTTCTCTTTTCAAAAATCTCAAAGTGCTTTCAGCATCACGAAGGCATCCTCTGCGGGACGGCGGTAAAAGCCGCGCCGTCTGCCTGCCGTTTGATAGCCAAAAGCCTCGTACAAGGCAATTGCCGCCGCATTGGATACGCGCACCTCCAGGGAGATCTGCACCAAGCCCCTTTTTCGCGCCTCTTCCTCAAGTGCCGTTAAAATTGCCTTTCCGCACCCGTTTCGCCGAACGTCGGCGCGAACCGCAATGTTGGTAATCTGCCCCTCGTCAACCGACAGCAGCATCCCGCCGTACGCCACGACCTCTTGCTCGCAAACGCACGCGTATCCAAACGCGCCGTCCCCCACCAGCAAGGAAAGTGACCGTTCGCTCCACGGCTCGGTAAAAATGTCCTGCTCAAGCAGGGCAACCGCAGACAGCATCGATGCCTCCAGTCGAACGACCCGATAGGTCTTCTCTTTCATATCGATTCCTCTGTAAACAAAAGTTGTTTTACACCCTCGGTAATTGCCGCAAGGCATTCCCGATAGCACGAAAGATCACCGCCCCACGGATCGGCAATCGGCACGGGCATACAAACGATTTTGGGTGCCGCTTCGGGAAAACGAAGCAACAGCTCCATCGCATGGCGGTCGCTCATGGCAATCAGCCAATCGAATTCGTTCAGCTCCTCGGCACGAAGCGTTCTTGCCGTATGGGAATGATAATCGGTCCCCTCTCCGGGACGAATCCCTGCCAGCTCCAATGCCCGTACCGCATTTGCGGAGATCGGCTCGCCGTCGGACGCAAACAAGCCTCGGCTTTTTGCAGTCACGCGCCGCGTGTGCGTCTGCCCTCCGACGGAATCACGCTCTTTCTCGGGTTCGTCACTCGCCGACGCATTGGTAACGGCCTCCGCCATGGGAGAACGGCAGGTATTCCCCGTGCAAACGAAGCATACGCGCAAGACGTTCGCCGTCTGCGGGGCTTCTCCGGGGATACGGGTCTTCGTCATAAGCTCCGCCATAGCCGATCAGCCCTCGGAGCTAAGCTGCTCGTGGTAATCCTTCAAAAGATCTCCGATCGGATAGAAATTGCCGGTTATGCGGTCACACAAAAAATCGGTTCCCAATTGGTACACGGCATACAGATATCCGTTTTCCTCCACCACCGTCACCTCATACCCGGGATAAAGATCGGGGATCTCACTTGCACTTTCGATCTCTACCCAATCGGTCACTTCCTTGGAATAGCTTCGGTAGCCCACCAGATAGTTGAGCATGGAGTACTCTTTCGAAACGAATTTCAAGGTATAATCAAGCGTGCAAACCGTGCCGTCCTCAAAGATCAAACGGTCCTCGTCAATTCCCTCACCCGAGTAGCTTTGTACCAGCTTTGCCAGCACCTCCCCGTCGGTAATTTCCGAGAAAGCATAGTCACGAAGCTGCGTCTTGGCAAACAGTGCCCGCGTAGCGTTCATCTCGGAAAGCGCGGGAAGCTTGATGCCGTCGGCATAGAACAGCCCGTAATAAGGCGTGGTCAGATACTTGGACGTATCCGTGCCTTGGAGCGCATACAGCCGATCGTTTTCGGTATTGTTTTTGGCAAGGCGCGCAATTACGCGGGTTTTGACGACGCTGGTTGCCTCGTAGCAAACGGGCGCGGGGTGGTAGACGACCTTGGTTTTGGGATGCGTATAAGTATCGTTGATCTTGTTGTATTCCATCACGGGTGCTTTCTTCTTCGCGCAGCCGCTGAACAGCAAAAGAAACGCAACCAGCAGGGTCAAGGCCCGAAACAGCTTCTTTTTCATAGCAAAGCCCCCGATCAATAGCCGAACACACCCGAGAGCGAATCGTCGTCTTCAATCCAATCGTTGACGTCCACCACGCGATAGTCGGTGGGCGTGTCGCGCACGATCACCTGTGCAATGCCCGCATTGATGATCTGACGCTTACACATCATGCACGAGTTCGTGCCGACAACCAGCTCCCCGGTTTTCGCGTCGATACACGACATGTAAAGCGTTGCGCCCAGCATCTGATCGCGTGAGGCGGCAATGATGGCATTTGCCTCGGCGTGCAGCGAACGGCAAAGCTCGTAACGCTCTCCTCTGGGAATGTTCAGTTTATCGCGCATACAAACCCCCAGATCGGAGCAATTTTTGCGACCTCTGGGCGCGCCGTTATAGCCCGTAGAGATGATCGAATCGTTCTTGACGATGATCGCGCCAAACATTTTGCGCAAGCAGGTAGAGCGCTCGGCAACGGTTTGCGCGATGTCCAGATAGTAGTTATGCTTGGATACTCGGTTCATAATAGAAGCCTCCGTTCTTTTTCGAGGATATACCTCGCCATTATATATTATTATATACTATTCTCTCTCTAAAATCAATAGGTACGGATCATTTTACAATAAAAACTTGACAAGCCTATCGATCTGTGGTATACTGACGTATAATCTGATCGAAGATGAAAGAAAAAGGTAAGGAGTTGATTTTTTCGTGGGTAGTGACAGTATACCCTTATGGATCGTATTTTTTGTTTGTATCGTGGGCGGTGCGTATTTTTCGGCAACGGAAAGCTCTTTTTCTGCTGTCAATAAAATCAAGATCAAGGCACTTGCAGACGACGGCAACAAAAGAGCCAAGGGCGTTATGTACGTTCTGAACAAGTTTGACCGAGCATTGACCACGCTGCTTCTGGGCAACAACGTCACCAAAATAGCGGGGGCATCGGTGTTTACCATCCTTGCTACCGAAATTTTCCGGGAAAAATTCGGGAAAACAGATTCCTTTCTGAATTCCTTTGCGTTTTCCATGATCTGCTCGGCAATGAGTACGGCGATTATTTTCCTGTTCAGTGAGATGATCCCCAAAAGCTTTGCCAACGACCGAAGCGAAACGGTATCGCTCTATTTCCAAGGCTCCTTGCGATTTTTGATGAAGATCCTGAAGCCCTTCTCGGCTTTCTTTGGCTTGATCTCCGATTTTGCCTCCAAGCTTTTTTCCAAAAAAGAGGCAGAGCCTTCGATCACCGAGGATGAATTAACCGAGATCATCGAAACTGCCGAGGAAGAGGGGGTTGTGGACGAGGAGCAAAGCGATATGCTCAAGTCTGCGCTTGAATTTGCCAAAACCACGGCAGGGGAAATCATGACCATGGAAAAGGATATCGATTACATCAGGGTCAATGCAACCCCCGAGGAAATCATTGAAGCAATTCGAAATACAAACCATTCCCGCCTGCCCGTAAAGGCGGAAAATTCCGAACGCGTTTTGGGTGTTTTGCGCACGAGAACCTATTTGCTGGAGCACAAACGCAATCCCAACGTAAGGCTTCGCAGTGTGATGAATCCTCCGTATCGCGTCCATAAGGATGCCAAGATCGACGACCTTCTGACCGATATGCGTCAGCATAAGCGTCAAACCGCAATCGTCCTTGACAACGACAAAAAGGTTGTGGGACTGGTAACGATCGAGGATATTCTTGAGGAGCTGGTAGGTGAAATCTTCGACGAAGAGGACGTTGTAGACCAAAACTTCCAAACGCTCGGAGGAAATAAATACGTGGTCAGCACGCATATGCTGGTATCGGCGGCATACGAGCGAATGGGACTTTCTCCCGTGCCGAAAAGCATTGCGTCGAAGCCGTTGCTTTCTTTCGTTTTGGAAACACTCGGACACCTTCCCAAGGAAGACGAAAGCTTCCTGTATGAAAACCTGGAATTCACCGCAAAAACAGTGGTAGACGGGCGCGTGACCGAGATTCTGATCCGCATTTTGGACGAGGAAGCGCTTGCCGCGCTCGACTCTGACAATGCGCCCAAGGAGGTGACGGTATAATGCTTGCAGAACATTTTGCACAAATGTGGTGGGCATACGTCGTGATTCTCGTGATGATCTGTCTGTCCGCATATTTCTCGGCTTCGGAAATCGCCTTTAACAGCGCAAACCGTATGCGCTTGAGAAAACTGGCGGAGGGTGGCAGCTTCTCGGCAAAGAACGCGGTTTCGATCTGCGAAAACTTTACCACCTCGCTCTCTGCCATTCTGATCGGAAACAACCTTGCAAACATTGCGGTATCCACCTGTACAACCCTGATCGTAATGAATCTGTTCCGCGACAACATCGCCATTGCATCGGCGGTCGCAACCGTGCTGGTAACCGTGGTGATCCTGATCTTCGGAGAAATTATTCCCAAGATTCTGGCAAAGCAAAACGCGGATAGCGTAGCACGCATGATCGCAATCCCCACCAGAATCCTTACCGCCGTTCTGATTCCGTTCGTGTTCATCGTAATGGTGATTTTGTTCGTGCTGCGGAAGATATGGGGCAACGACCACAAAAACGACGAACCGACCGTAACCGAAGAGGAGCTTTCCTCAATCATCGATACGGTTGAGGAAGAGGGCGTCATCAACGAGGAACAAAGCGAGCTGCTTCAGTCTACGCTTGAATTCAGCGATATCACCATCGAAAAGATCATGACCCCCCGAATCGACGTAACGGCAATCGACATCAACGACGAAGAGGATAAAATCGAAGCGCTTTTATCCGACATGACCCAGTTTTCGCGCCTGCCCGTCTACGAGGACAGCATCGACAATATCGTGGGCGTGCTGTCACTGACACGCTACTATAAAACCGCACTTGACGGAGAAAAGCCCGATATACGCTCCATCCTTTTAAAGCCCTGTAAGCTGCATAAAACGATGAAGCTTCCCGCAGCACTCGCAAAACTCAGAGAAGCAAAAATGCATTTGGCTATCGTGATCGACGAGTACGGTGGAACGCTGGGAATCATCACGATGGAGGACATCCTTGAGGAGCTGGTCGGTGACATCTGGGACGATACCGACATCATCATCCGAGAGTGTATTGCCACCGGAGAAAACACCTATGAGGTGATCGGTGACATGAACCTTGACGATTTCTTTGAGGAGATCGAATTTGTAAAGCCCGAAAGCTTTAGCTGCGAATATTCCACCATAGGCGGATGGGCAATTCAAATGCTGGAAGCCGATCCTCACGTGGGAGATAGCTTTCAGTACGAAAACCTGTTCGTGATTGTTGCGAACATGGAAGAAGAACGCGTCACGAAGCTTACCGTCCTTGCAGAACCCAAAAAGGACGAGGAAGAACCCATAGACTAAAATAGAAATCCGCCGATTTTTTGTCGGCGGATTTCCTCGTTTTATGTGGCTTTTCAGCCGCGATTTGCCTCTTTTTGGTACCCTTGTACGGCGAGTGGCAAATCACGTCTTCTGCATCCAAATGACTCAGTCCCTTTATTTTTTTCTGTTTCTGCCCGAGATTTTCTACAAAACGTATTGTTTTTTGGAATATACAACGAAAAGTTTGTGAATTTTTGTGAAAAGCATAGGTTTCCCGTCCTTTGCAAATACTACCGTCAAAAGATGTCGGGCAAGAAGAATTTCACGGTTGAAAAACGGCTCAAAAAATTTTGGTAATTTTTTATCAAACTTCTTTACAAACGCGAGAAGAAGTGTTATAATAGGGTCGTAAAATTATAACTATAAGGAGCAGTATCATGAAACTTATCATCAAAGACAATTACGATGCAATGAGCGCGTGGGCAGCTCAGCATATCGCCAACGCCATCAACAACCACAAAGAGGACCGTCCCTTTATTCTCGGTCTTCCCACCGGCTCTTCTCCTCTCGGTGTTTACAAGAAGCTCATCGAGATGAACAAGAAGGGCGAGGTTAGCTTCAAGAACGTCGTTACCTTTAACATGGACGAGTACGTTGGTCTTCCCAAGGATCACGACCAGAGCTACTGGTACTTTATGCACGACAACTTCTTCAACCACATCGACATTCCCGCCGAGAACATCAACATTCTCAACGGTATGGCAGAGGATCTTGAGGCAGAGTGTGCGGCATACGAGGAAAAGATCGCTTCCTACGGCGGAATCGACCTCTTCATGGGCGGCAGCGGTGTTGACGGACACATCGCGTTCAACGAGCCCTTCACCTCGCTCAATTCCAGAACCGGCGTTCGCGCTCTTACCGAGGATACGCTGATCGTAAACTCCCGTTTCTTCGACAACGACGTAAACAAGGTTCCGAAGACGGCTCTGTCGGTTGGTGTAGGCACCGTTTGCGATTCCAAGCAGGTTCTTCTTCTCATCAGCGGTCACAACAAGGCACGCGCTCTTCGTCACTGCGTAGAGGGCGGTGTTGACCACGCATGGACCATCAGCGCACTGCAGCTCCACAAGGACGGCATCATCGCTTGCGACGAGGCGGCTTGCGGCGAGCTCAAGGTTGATACCTATAAGTATTTCAAGGAAATCTACAAGAACGAGCAATAATCCGAATAGAAACGAAGTCAGCGTGTTATCCGTCAAGGGTGATGCGCTGATTCTCGTCGGTAGCCCCCCAACAAAAAGAGCAGACATACAGGTTTTTTCGCCTTGCGTGTCTGCTCTTTCTTTGTTTTCATCATTTGAACAACAAGTAAATCGGCTCGCCCATGTCTGCCGGGAGATTGATTTTCGCAACATCGTCGGTCATTTCGCAGTCGGTTTTTTGCCACTTGCCGTCCGCCAAGAGATGGAATATTTTCTTGTCGCGCATATCCTCGGGCAGATACAGCGAAAGCGAATCAAGTGCGTCGTCACCGAGATTGATTGCCGTCAAAAGATGGCTAAAGTCCTCGCCCGTTTTCGCGCGGTTGAGAATCAGATGCACGTTCGGTTCGCCTCTTACCACGGGTAGGTCTGCACCGCACCATCTGATCAGCTCCTCATAGAGGCGCATTCTTCTGTAATTGAAAAGCGATTGGGAAAGATTTCCCTTGACCGTCATTCCCATTACAACCACTCTGCCGCCGAGGGCATTTTCAAATCTCGTCATTGCCGCCGTAATCAAGTTTCTGTCATAGGTATATGCCTCGCTGATCACCTCGGTCCGTTCGTCGGTGAGCGTCAGCTCCAGCAGCTTGCCGTTTCCTTTCGGCGCATACATATGCGCAATGGGCATATTTTTGCCGCGACTGAACACATCAAAGGGCGGCTTGATGACCTCTCTTGCGCCGAGGTCGTACCCCGTGTAGCCCTTTGCAATATTCTCCCCCACCGAAACACCGATGTATTTTCCAAAGCCGCGGGCACAAAGCTCTCGCGCCGCACCTCCGTCCAGGAAAAGCCCCCCGGAAAGATAGTCCATGATCGCGTCTTCGGGCAGATATTTCGCAAGCCGTTCGTCAAGAAAGGCGACGTTCGCCCGCTTTGTCGTATAAGGAATGCCAAAAAGATCAAGGGCTCTGCAAAAATGCGGCTCGCTGTTCTTCATGCCGCCGTCAACGGTATTGTAAAAGGTATCGTACGGCAAAGAAACACCCACGCGGTCGCATCTCTCTGCCTTTTTTGCAAGAGCCGAGAAGCGCACTCTCTCCTTTTTGAACATTCTGCCGTAAGCCGTTTCCTCGTTCGGATCGTCAAGAAGCTGCTGTGTCTGGAAGGTGGCACCGTGAAAGCCAGACGAAAATCCGATTGCCATAAACACCTTCATCTGCTTTGCCGAGGCAAAAAAGCGCGTGTGGGGGAAGCTGTCCGCCTCAACCCAAAATTTGAAATTGTCGCCAATATGTTCTCTTGAATAGATGGAGTGATATGCCTTTTTCGGGATGCCCTTGAGATCTCCGCCGCCGTAATACGCGCCGTAAAGTCTTGAAAAGGGGGTGTGTCGCTCACCCGCAAGCGCGCGTGCGATTGCCTCGGTGCTGTCCCCGTCAAGGTCTGCGCCTCCGGTTTGCATAACACCGATGGGAATTTCGGGGCTCTCCTTGTCCACCTCGCGTCTGACCGCCTCCGAAAGAGCGACCATCGTGTCTTTCATCAAAGCTCTGTACCGCACCTGAAGAGCAAGCGACTCGGCATCTCTCTTTTCGAATCCGTCCAAAAGCTCCCCACGGGTGTATTCTCTTCCCTCACGGCGGGCAAATTCGGCAAGATGACCGTCGCAAAAGCATCCAAGCGGTCCCGCAGCCGCGCTCACCGAATAATCGTCCTCGAAGATGATGCACGCGGGCTTCGTCTTTGCGGCAAAATATGCCACGTCCCGGGAAAACTGTTTTTTGAAGCCCTTGGAAAGGGGGCAGGACGCAAAGGGATGCGCCTCCCCATTACTCTCCACAATTCTGTCAAATTGCTCGTTTCGCCCCGACTTGACCGTAAGGGTATTCCACCAGCCGAGAACGATTTCGGTATCGGCAAGTCCCCTTTTCACCTCATTAAAAAGGTCTGCCATTCGGTCAAAATCCGTCCTCTCGGGGTAGCCCTTGCTGCGCCATCCGCCACCGGGGCAAGCAAGACAAAAGTGTGTAAATCCGTAACGCTCATTTTGCTCCTTGATGCACTCGATCACACTGTCTGCGTTTGGCCAATCGAGGTCGAGCGCAACGGGAATGAAGATTTCCATTTCGTGTTTCACCGTATTCCCCCCTTAAAGCGCGGCTCCCTTTTCGAGAAGCTTGGCTCTCACCGCCTGCACGTCAACGGTATGTACGTTGGTATCGGTCTTGTGCGCAAGAGCCACGGCAACCCCCGCCGCCTCACCAAGACACGCGCAGATGGGCATGATTCTCACCGACGAATGCGCCTCGTGATCGGCAGAAAGGCATCTGCCGGCAACCAGCATATTGTCGTACTCCTTGGGGAGCAGCGAACGGTAGGGGATTCTGTAGTACTCCCCGGTCTTGAACCGATAGATGTAGGTTCCCGTGCCCGTGGGATTGTGGATGTCTATATCGTATTTTCCAATGGCAATCGTGTCCTCAAAATCGGTACACGCCTTCAGCTCGTCGGCGGTAAGGATATGAACCCCTTTGAGCTTGCGGCTCTCTCTTACCCCGATGTGATTTGCAATGCTCACAAGCGATGCGTGCTCAAACGCCGTGGAGTTTGCTTTCATAAAATCCACCATCTCCATCACCTGACGTCTGGCAAGCATCTCGGCACGGCTCACGTCAAAGGGATCCGTGGGGTCGTGCTTGATTACTCTCGTGGTGTTGAAATGCAGGATTCCCTCGTCCATTCCCGGGAAGATGAGCAGATTCTCTCTGGGATTTGTGATCTTCCCTTCCTCGCGAAGCTTCTTATATTTTTCATCAAGCACGGGCTCTTCCTCAAGGTATTTTTTAACGTCCACACCACTCATTCGGAAGCAGGTGGTCATAGGCTGACAGAAGCCGTCGCTCTCTCTGCCGAGCTGATAATCACAGCCCGCCATGGCAATCAGCTCGCCGTCACCCGACGCGTCAATAAAGAAATCCGCAAAAAATTCCATCACGCCCGCCTTGGTTGCCACCTTCAACGACTTGATCGCTCTTTCCTCGGTCACGGCTTCAAAGGCAGTCACGTGGAACAGCACCGTGACCCCCGCTTCGGTGACCATATCGTCAAAGACCAGCTTGTAGGTTTCCCAGTTTGCGTCGTTGTATTTTTCCTTGCGCTCGCGCATTTCGGTGAAGATGCCATCGGAGGTCAGTCTTGCGTTTTCTCCGCGCACGCGGTAGCTCATAAAGGGAAAGACCAGACTGTTGGACATGGCTCCGCCAAGGGACCCGAATTTTTCAAGCAAAAGAACCGACAGTCCCTCTCTTGCCGCGCTGACCGCCGCCGCGACACCCGAAATGCCGCCGCCCACTACGATAAGATCATATTTTTTCATTTTCATCCTCCGTTGCACATTTTATATGTTACCACATTTTATCACAAAGAAAACCATAAATCAAGTATAATTGCCCTTATTTTGCAGATACTAACAGCACAAATCTGTAAAACAAGGAGATTTTTATATATGAAAGCAACCGGAATCGTGCGAAGAATCGACGACCTCGGACGTGTCGTCATCCCCAAAGAAATCAGAAGAACCATGCGTATCCGCGAGGGCGACCCGCTTCTTACATCATTGACACCGTGCGACAGATTTTGCGTGGCGATACATAGTATAGCGAAAAGAATAACAGCGGAGTGAAAGCTCCGCTGTTACCTTGTTGAAATAAGCAATGCTTTTTCAGAATTTTGAAAATTGTTTTTAATAAAATTTGTTTAAATAACATGCAAAAGGGTTGACTTTAAAGAAAAAAATGATATAATTATTTTAGTTAGAATTCCAATTAGCGATTTAACTTAATTTTTTTTGCTTTCTTTAGTGTTTCATTTAACCTAAAAGCATATTTTTTCAATCAAACACATAGAATAGGAGTGCTTATATGATGAGATTAGAATCTACAAGAGCTGGTGTAATCATGAATACTACAAGGGGATATTCGGCGTTTGTTCCTTCAAAACTCCCTCCCAACCCACCTATCATTATTGACTCAGAAATGCAAAAATTGCTTTCATTGGCTGATCGAAAGTTAGGAAGATTAGATGGAATAACTCAAATTTTACCCAATCCCGAACTGTTTGTTGCAATGTATGTGAAAAAGGAGGCCGTTTTAAGTGCCCAGATAGAAGGTACACAAGCCTCACTCGTGGATGTATTAAATGCTCCGTCAAACGAGTCTGACGATCATTCGTATAACGAGGTGATTGAGGTAATAAATTATGTTAATGCTATCAACTGGGGATTGCAGCATCTTAGCGAATTGCCGCTTAGTCTAAGATTGATACGAAACATACACAAAGTCCTTTTAGATGGTGTTCGTGGCTCTGACAAAAGTCCTGGAGAATTTAGAAAAACACAAAACTGGATCGGGCCTCAAGGTTGTACTTTGGAAATGGCAACTTTTGTTCCACCAACTGTTGAAGAAATGGAAAAAGCCATGTACGATCTTGAAAACTATATGTACGAGGACGATGATATTCCAGCTTTAATAAAAATCGCTTTGATACATGCACAGTTTGAATCAATCCACCCGTTTTTGGATGGCAATGGTCGTATAGGGCGGTTGTTAATTACTTTTTGGCTATGTCAACAAGAAATATTGACACAACCTTTATTGTATCTCAGTTATTATTTTAAACAAAACAGGCTTGAATATTATGATCGTTTAATGGCGGTGAGAACGAAAGGTGATTGGGAAAATTGGATAAAATTTTTCTTGAGGGGAGTGGCCACTGTATCAGATGAGGCTACTGAATCCGCAAAAAAGATTATCAGTTTACAAAACAAATATTCAGAAATTCTTTTGCAAAACGATAAGAGCAATAGCAATTGCACAATGTTGCTAAATATGTTATTTGAAAGACCTATAATAACAAAAAAAGAGGTGGCCGAAATGCTTTCAGTGTCATTGCCAACCGCCAACGCTATAGTAGACATGTTTTGTAGTCTTGGAATTCTTTATGATAAAACGCCGGATAAAAAGAGGTATAAGTCATTTGTCTTTGGAGAGTATTTAGCAATTTTGCAAAAAGGAACCGAGATTAAAAACTATCAATAAAACGAATACAATCAGTATAAATCTCCTTGTTTTGCAGATACTAACAGCACAAATCTGTAAAACAAGGAGATTTTTATATATGAAAGCAACCGGAATCGTGCGAAGAATCGACGACCTCGGACGTGTCGTCATTCCCAAAGAAATCAGAAGAACCATGCGTATCCGCGAGGGCGACCCGTTGGAAATTTATACCGACCGCGAGGGCGAGGTCATTTTTAAGAAGTATTCCCCCATTGGCGAGCTTGCCTCATTTGCCGCACAGTATGCCGAAACACTCTATAAAACCTGTTCGCTTTCGGTGGTCATCACCGACCGCGATGCCGTCATTGCCTGCGCGGGCATTTCCAAAAAGGAATACACCGATAAATCACTCTCAAGTGAATTGGAAGCGGTGATCGAATCGCGTTCCTTGTACGTCCTTCGCGAAGGCGGCACCCCCATCGACGTGCTTGCCGAGCATTCCAACCACACCGTCCGTTGCGCGATGCCCATTATCAGCGAGGGCGATATCATCGGCTGTGTCGCATCGGTGGGGGAGCGCGGCAACGACGAGGGACGTAACAGCCCCACGGGCGAGGTCGAGCAAAAGCTGATTATCACCGCGGCAGGCTTCCTCGGAAGACAACTTGAGGGGTAAAGAATGACCGCCGTCAGGCGAGTGTCCAGAACGCGAAACAGAACGGGAACCGTCCGTCAGGAGATTCCCGTTCTGTTGTTCTGTTTGAGCAAATTTTACGCTCGCGCGATCATCGGAAGCTGAATTCGCAATAGATCGCGGGGTGGTCGGAGGGCATATACATCTGTAGCTTGCCACTCGTCCAGTTGTTATAGAACATATTGAAATCGTTGCAGAAGCGGTAGTAGCTTACGTCCAGCTTCTCGGGGGTATTGGTAAAGATCCAGTCGATGACGTGGAACTTCGCGTTGTCGCTCCAATAGGTTTCGGTGGAGAGATAGTCGAAGGAGTGCAACGGCATGGTTTCATTGGTCATCATGTGCTGAATTGCGGCGGAATCAAGTCTGGAGTTCATGTCGCCCGTAACCAGCATGGGAGTATCCTTGCCAACGCGCTTGATCAATTCATCCACCAGGATGGTAGCCTGCTCGACCTGTCCGTTTACGTGGTCCAGGTGAACGTTTACCACCACGAATTCCTTCCCCGTATTCACGTCGGTCAGGGTAAGGTAGGTTGCACAGCGAGGCATGCTGGATTTGCTAAGCTTGGAGCCGATCACGTCGGGAGTATCGGAGAACATAAAGGTTCCCGATTTTTCTTCGTTGACGGTGAAGCGATCCTTGGCGTAGAAAATAACCGAGTAAGATGCCTTGCCCTGGTTTGCATTGGGTCCATCGGGAGTCCAACGAGGCATGCCCCAGTAGATTCCGTAGTAATCGTTACCCGTGAACGCTTTGTTGTTCACGTCACTTTCCATCACGTCGTCGTCGGAGGTGCTTGCCTTGAACTCCGTGGTGGGACGAACCGCATAGTTGTTGCAGAAATCATCCAAAAATCCTGCCCAAGGCTCTTGTGCGGTAAAGATATCGGGGAGATATTCCACCAAAAGATCCCACTCGCCCGCCTTGATGTCCCCCTTATCGGTGGCACCCATATTGAAGGACATGATGCTGACCTCGGTTTTGGCAGGTGCCGCGATGGGCGCGCTGACGTAGAGCGCGTTGTTGCTTGCAACAACCTTTTCTTCCAAAAGATCGATAAAATGCTGCACGGCTTCCCCGAGCCGGGCGGTGGTGTCACCGCTGATGACGATCGAAACCGCATCCGACAGAGGGGAGATATTGCGTCCCGCCGGAACTTCTCCGGCTGCGGCAACCGTACCTACGTTGATCGTGTACGTGCGGTTGTGCGGACGTTTTTCCACCATCACGGGAAGTGAGATACCGGTCAGCTCGGCAATACGCTGCGAAAGATGCGTTGCCAGTGTTTTTTCTGCCATGGTGTTGGTGGACTTGTAAACGATTGCAAAGTTTTCCAGCAGCACACCGTTGAGCGACATGGTTTCGTTGGTCACCTTGCCGTCAACCACAGCCAACAGCTTGGTGCTGCCCGTATAGGTCTTCGTGCCGTCCTTGCCGATGGCAACGGGAGTTACCTGAACCGTTGCGCGTCCGATCGCGTCCACGTCGGACACCACTGCGGTGTACAGATACTTCGCAGCCACGTTCTCCGCTTTTACGGTTCTCTTCTCACTGCCCACGGTTTCCTCGACCGTCGTTACCGTTTCGGTTGCCTGATAGAACTTAGTAGCCGTAGTGCCGTCGGCATTGGTCACCGTGACATCAAAGCCAAAGGATTGGTATGCGTCCTTTGCGTACACGCCTGCGGCAAGACGGATCGAAAGCTTTCCGTCCTTCACCTGACCAAGCTGAATACCGCGCAATACGGGATTGGCAAGAACCACGTACGCGCTTCTGTCGGAGGCGTCCGCCTCGATTACCTCGGTACCAAGGCGCTCGCTCAGCGCGGTCAACAAAGACTCTGCGGTATCTGCCTTTTGAACACCCGTGGGAACGGTGGTCAGGGTACCGAAATAGGTGACGTTCGAATATTCGGGGGCAACTACGTCTACGGTTTTCCCTGCATAGGGACCGATATCAATGCTGTAAGAGCCGGAATACGTGCCTGCAATGGCTCCGGTCTTGTCGGACGCACCGAATACGGCACCTGCCGCATAGCCGCCGTCAATGACGGTTTCGCGAACGGCTGCGTCGTTGATGCTTGCACCTCCCGACAAAAGTCCTGCAAAGTTTCCTGCATAGCCGCCGGAAACAATCATACCGAGATTGACGCAATCGATCAGCTCAGCCGCATATACCGTGGGAGTTACCATACCGACGATACCGCCCGCATACGAGGTTCCCTTTACGGTACCGAAGTTTTCACAGCTTCCAAGAGTCAGAACGCTTCTGCCGTCGTAATCGTGGTCGTGGTTCCGTCCCATGATACCGCCTGCCACGTTGGCGGCGGTGATTTTGCCGTAGTTGGCGCAACGGTAGACCACGTGCAATCGGAAATTCGAAATGGTTGCGCGGTTTGAAATGCGTGCAAAGATACCGCCCGCGATTCCGTCGTAGCCGGAGTCCGTGGAGGTGATGTTTCCGTAGTTGATGCAGTCAGCCGCATAGGTGGAAACACAGCCCATTCCCATGTTTGCAACGAAGCCCGCCGCATACAAGGTCGCGGTTACGTTGGCAAGGTTCCGGCAGTTGTAGAATTCCAGCGCGCCTGCGGTATTCTGTCCGACAAAGCCTGCGGCACCGCCGGGAGAAACGATAGTACCCATCGTGGTACAATCGTCCATTTCCACACGTCCGTTTGCCGAAATCTCTCCGAACCAGCCGCCGTGCAAGCTGCCGCCGGTCACGTTGGTCATGTCAACGTCCAGCACACAGCCGCGGAAATGCGCCACGGTGCCCAGCGTTGCAAAGATCGCACCGCTGTTGCCGGTTACGTAATTCTTTTTGACGTAGAAATTGACGTTCTCGAAAATCAATTCGTTCGCAAGATCGGTAGCATACCGAAACAGACCGTCCACCCCGAAGATCTCGATGGGGGCATCCTTGGTACCGAAATTGATATTGCGGACGTTCACAGTCCCCTTGAGGACCTCCGTGCCTGCCTTAAAATTGAACAAGGCAGCCCCTCTGCGGGTCGGATAGGTCAGGGTGTAGCCATTGCCGTCGATGATGATCCCGGAAGCGATATCAATCGGCTTTCCTTGCGGAAAGTTGGTGGTTGTCAGCTCGATATCGTTTGCAAGCATGACGTTTTCTCCCGCCTGCAAAGCCGCTACAAGCTCCTCCTCGGTTGTTACCACGGTGTATACCGCGCCGTTAACCGCCGCCAGTTCAGATGCCGTTGAGGGCACGGTAAAGCCCACCGTCAGCATGGCAACGATCAATAACAAAGAAATGAGTCTTCTTTTCATTTGATCCTTCCTTTCTTGGCAGATCCAAAAACAAGTTCTTCACGGAGTCTTTTAATTGCCCCGTCACGGTTACCATTATATCGGAAAACGGCGAATTTGTCAATATAATATTGAAATTTTGCATTTTTTTGGTCAACATGACGATTTCTTCACTCTGCCCCTCTCCGATCTGCATGGAAGTAAAAAAATGGCACAGTTTACATGCCTTTTGGCAAGAAGCCAAAAAAAAATTATAGTATAATAAAAGAGTGCAGAAAGGCGTGCAACCAATGCAACCGTTTAAACTCAATGCCGGGTCAGCATCCGCTTGGAGCAGCGAAAGAAGCGAGCACAGCTTATCACCAAGCAAAGGAACCAAAATGGAAAGTATACGCGAGATTTACAAAAAAGGAAGAGGTCCCAGCAGTTCTCACACAATGGGGCCATTTAAAGCAGCAAAAATTTTCTGGGGACGCTACCCCTCTGCAGATCGATTTCGGGTGATTCTTTACGGCTCACTGGCACTCACAGGGAAAGGGCATATGACCGATTCGGTCATACGAGATGCTTTTTCTCCGCTTGAAACCGAAATTGTTTTCGATAAGCAAACACCAACCTCCTTTCATCCCAACACCGCTGATTTTTTTGCGTATCAAAACGGCAAACAGATTGGACAAACCCGAGTCTACAGCATCGGCGGCGGAAGTATTCTGTTTGAGGGGGAAAGTCTAAGAGAAACACGTTCCATTTATCCTTACTCCACCTTCCGAGAAATCTCACGCTACTGCGTGGATCGCAATATGCGACTCTGTGATTTCGTTGAAGAAATCGAGGGACGAGAGATTTGGAGCTATCTTGCCGACGTTTGGGAAACAATGAAGAGATCTATACACGAGGGTCTTTCCACCTGCGGAGAGTTGGGAGGTGACTTGCACGTCATGCGTAAGGCGCACTATCTTTACAACCAACGCCACATCGACGAGTCGGCTCAAACAAAAGAAAACCGATTGGTGTGCGCCTATGCCTTTGCGGTCAGCGAGCAAAACGCAAGCGGAGGAGAAATCGTAACCGCCCCTACCTGCGGTGCTTGCGGTGTACTTCCCGCGGTGCTGAAATATATGCAAAAGCACAAGGGCTTCTCGGACGAGCAGATCCTGCGTGCGCTTTCCACGGGCGGGTTAATCGGAAATCTCATCAAAACAAATGCCTCAATCAGCGGCGCGGAATGCGGATGTCAAGCCGAGATTGGAAGTGCCTGCTCAATGGCTGCGGCTGCGCTCGGCGAGTTGTTTGGCATGGGCATCGAACAGATCGAATACGCAGCAGAGGTGGCAATGGAGCACCATTTGGGATTGACCTGTGACCCGATCCGGGGGCTCGTGCAAATTCCTTGCATTGAGCGAAATGCCGTTGCCGCTATGCGCGCAATCAATGCCCTGAGTCTTGCAAACTTTTTAACGGCAATGAGCAAGATCTCCTTTGACACCGTTGTGAAAACTATGTATGAAACCGGCATTCATCTCAAGAGTGAATACCGTGAAACCAGCGAGGGTGGTCTTGCTAAACACTATATCCGCAACCAAAAATAAGGATTCCGCATCTCAAAAGGCAATTAACATACCGAAATCAAAGAAAACAGGACAAAACGAAGAAAGGCTTAAGAATCTGCTATGAAAGAACAATTGATCAAAACGATTGACGAATTAAACGAGGAATACGTAAAAATTTGGGAAGACGTCTGTAACATTGAAAGCCCCTGGAGCTGCAAGGAGGGCGTTGATGCCGTGGGCGAATATTTTATCCGCCATGCCAACGCACGCGGCTGGCAGGTAGAGGTGTTCCCGCAGGAGCGCGCGGGAAACGTCGTCATTATCACGATGAACCCCGAGGCAGACGCGGCTCCCATTGCTTTTTCGGGTCACATGGACACGGTTCACGAGGTGGGCAGCTTTGGCTATCCTCCTGTCAAGGTCGATTGGGAAAACGATAAGATCTACGGTCCCGGTACAACCGACTGCAAGGGCGGTATCGTGGTTGGATTTTTGGCAATGGAGGCTTTGTACAGAATCGGATATAAGGCGCGTCCCGTCGTAATGTATCTGCAAAGCGACGAGGAAAGCAGCGGCAAATTGAGTGCGGACGCGACCATCAATTACATCTGCCAAAGAGCGCAAGGAAGCGTTGGATTCTTCAACCTGGAAAACTCCCACCGCGGAAAGCTGACGATGGGGATGAAAGGTATTGTAAGCTTCCAATTCACCGTAACAGGCGTAGAAGCACACTCTGCAGGATGTGCAACAAACGGCTCGAACGCGATTCTGGAAGCGGCTTATAAGATCATTGAACTGGAGAAATTCAAGGACAGAGAGGGGCTGACCTGCTGTTGCTCGATCATCAACGGCGGAACCAAGCACAATATTGTTCCGGGCGAATGCAAGTTTATTGCAAACGTCCGCTTCGCCAAGAAAAGCCAGCTGGACGAATTTATCGAAGCCGCAAACAAGATTTGCGAAGATATCCACGTTCCCGGTTGCACCTGCACCATGGTATTGCCGCGTATCCGCCCCGCAATGGAGATCTGCGACAGAAACATGGAACTCTTCCACAGAATGAACGAGATCTGGCGCGAAAACGGATTTGAGGAAGCACAAGTGAGTACAAGCCTTGGCGGTTCGGATGCCGCAAACGTTTCCTCTGCAGGTGTTCCAACCGTGGAAGGATTGGGAAATCTTGGCGGATTCATTCACACTCCGAAGGAATACGGTATCATCTCCTCTCTTGCAGAATACGCGAAAAGACTCGCCATTGTCGCACTGAATCTTTGATTTTTCCAAAAAAGGAAGGTACATAACGTTATGAAATTACCGAAAATGAAATTCACCGCTGCGGGCGATATGCTGATTCAACGTGTGATCTCCACCGAATACGAGGGATTTGAACCAATCAGTGCGTACATCAAACGAGGGGATGCGCGCTTTTTCAACTTTGAATCGATCATCTACCGCGAAGGCATTTGGGGCAACCAATTCAACGGCGGTTCCTATCACAATTCCGATATCCGAACCCTGAAGATTGCCGCAGAATACGGCTTTAACATGATGTCCTTTGCCAATAACCATACCTTTGACTGGGGATATGGCGGACTGCTCTCAACGTTGGACGCGCTGAAGAACACCGATTTCGTTCACGCGGGCGTGGGTATGAATCTCGACGAAGCGGCAGCTCCCGCTTATCTTGAAACCCCCACGGGCAGAGTGGCGCTCATCTCGATGGCTTCCTCCATTGCAGGTGCGGCAGCAATGGCGGGACGTCAATCCAGACGTATCCCCGGACGTCCCGGTGTAAACGCGCTGCGGACAAACAATTATATTGAGGTGACAAAGGAGCAATTTGACGTACTGCGGGAAATTGCCGAAACCAGCGGCATCAACGATTCGGTAGCCATTTCGCGTGCCGAGGGCTACGTTTCCCTAAACCCAGACACCACCTTGGTGGAGCTGGGATATCTTGCAAAATTCCGCTTGGGTGACAAAACCAAGTACCATTCAAAGCTCAACGAACGCGACATGACTCGCTTAGAGCGCGCGATCTATGAAGCCCGTTCGCAAGCCGACTATATTTTAGTCAGCATCCACGGACATGAGGTCACGGGAAATGCCAAAGAAAATCCCGCCGAGTTTTTGAAGGAATTTGCACACCGCGCAATCGATATGGGAGCGCATGCCGTGCTGGGTCACGGACCGCATCTGTTGCGTCCCTTGGAGATCTATCGAAATCGTCCCATTTTCTATTCGCTCGGCGATTTCATGCTACATAACGAGAGCGTTACCTTCGCGCCCGAGGACATGTACGAAAAATACGGCTTAACCTCGGATGATCCCTTGTGCGACATTTACCGCAAACGCTCGCGCGATTATACCGTAGGGCTGTTGACGGATCCTCGCATGATGGAATCGGTCATTCCCTATTTTGAGATGGAGGACGGAGAGCTGACACATTTGGAGCTGTTCCCGATTGAATTGGGCTTTGGGGAACCGCGCTATCGGCTCGGAAACCCAAGACCCTGCACTGATCGCGGAATCATTGAGCGTTTGGCAGAGATGTCGCGGGATTACGGCACCGAGATCAGCATCAACGATCAAGGAATCGGCATTGTAAAATTAAAATAACGAAGCATTTGAAAAGCAAACAGAGGCTGCGCCGAACGGCACAGCCTTTGTCTGCTTTTTTTATTTTTCATTCGTCGCGATCAACGGAACTTAAATTCGGTATAGATCGCGGGATGGTCGGAGGGCATTCCAACCACCAATTCGGAGTTCCAAAGCCTGTTCAGGAAGGTATGCTCAAAGCAGTTGTTGTAGTACGAAACCTCGATCTTTTCGGGATGATTGATAAAGAACCAGTCGATGTTATAGTAACGTCTGTATGCCCGATCTGCAATTTCATCAAATGCTACCATCGGCATTACATCATTATCCTTGTACAGCTTGATCGGAGCACTGTGCGCACGGCTGTTCATGTCACCCATTACAATGATCGGCATGTCTGTGCCCACGCGCTTTTTCAGCTCGGACAGCAGAATGCTGATCTGTGCGATCTGCACCTCTTCCACGAAATCCAGGTGGACATTGACCACGGTAAAGATATCGCCCGTGTTCTTATCGGTCATGGTCGCATAGGTGGCGCAACGTGCGAAATCGGAGCCCTTGAAATTGGTACCCGATTTATCGACCTCTGCGGACAGCCAGAAGGTGCCCGAACGGCTTTCATCCACTGTGAAGCGATCCTTTGCATACAAAATCACGGAATAGGATGCCTTACCTGCCGTGCAGGGATCACCCGGCACCCATCTGGGAAGTCCCCAGTAAACACCGTAGTAACCGTCACCCGTAAAGCACTTGTTGTTGACGTCGGATTTCATCACGTCGTCGTCCGCGGGATCGTCTTCAAACTTCACCTCGGGCTTGACCGCATAGTCATTGAGGAAGTCATCCAAAAAGCCTGCCCAAGGCTCCTGTGAGGTCCAGATATCGGGAAGATAATCCACGATCAACTCCCACTCTGCCTGCTTGATATCGGTGTTATCCTTTGCACCCATATTGTATGCCATCATGGTCACTTCATCGTCTACGGGAACCGCAATGGCATCTTCAATCTTCCAGACGTTGTCCTTGCAAAGCAGCTTTTCCTCTACCGTATCGATAAAGTACGAAATTGCTTCAGAAAGCTCGGCGGTATCGTCACCCGTAATCACGATGACACTCGACGAGTCCTGGGTGCAAATGGTGCGACCCGAAGTCGCAACCGTCGTTTGCGCGGTCTTTCCAATCAAGATCTTGGTACTCCGATCGGTCGCAACGGCATCGGAAATCACGGGAAGCGAAATGCCCGTCAGCTGCGCAATTTCGCTCGACATGCGTGTTGCCAAAAGCTCCTCGCAAAGCTTGTCGGAACTTGCGTAAACGATGACGTACTCGGAAAGCAACGCGTCGTTCAACAGCAAGGGCTCGGTCTTCAACACACCGTCACAATAGGAAATCACGCGCGTCTGTCCGAGATACTCGGTGCCGTCAATTCCTTTTGCATAGGGAGTCACTTCGATCACAACCGCATCGGTTGCCGACAGCTCCTCAAGCGTCACCGTGTAAAAATATTGGCTTGCCGATGCGTCGGCGCGAACCGCAGCGGTTCCGCCGTCCGAAACGGCATTCAAGGACTCATAAACTCGGTTGGCTCGGTAAGTCGATTCCACAATTTCGTCACCCGTGTGGAGCTTCACGGTAAATCCAAAGCTTTCGTAAGCATCCAATGCGTTGATTGCCGCAGCCAAGCGCAGGTCAACGCAAGCGTCGGTAACCGCTACGCTCTGCTGTACACCGCGGAGCATCGGCTCAGCCGCAACGACGTAAGCATCCTTGTTGGAAGCGTCTGCCGCAACGAAGGATACGCCGCAAAGAGCCGCCATGTCTGCCAGCGTTTTCGGGAGCGTTTCCTCGGTAACCTTGGTAATTCCCTCGGCAAGCGTTTCCTCCTTACCGATATAGGTAACCCCCGACACGGTGGGAGCCGTGATTGCCCACGCTTCTCCCTCAAATTTACCCTCTTGCAAAACGTAATTTCCCGAAACGTACGGAACCAAAACGTCGGTTCCCCGTCTGGTGGAAATCACACCCGCGGCATATCCGCCCGTGATCACGCCGCCGCACAGCATCGCCGCAAAGTTACCGGCATAACCGCTTTTGGAAACGATCTTGCCGAGATTTGCGCAATCGGTGATTTCGGCGCGGTAAGTCACGGGAGAGGCAATGCCCATAATACCTCCCGCATAAGCCTTTCCGCTTACCGTACCGTAGTTGATACACTCGTCAAAGGTGGAATAAGCGTAATTCGCATCCTTGCCGTCGGTATCATAGTCATGAGAGGTTCCCACGATACCGCCTGCGCGGTTGCCTGCGGTGATGCTACCGTAATTCACACAGTTATAGAACACACGCAAACGCTGCTGTCCTTGGTCCTGACGGTTACTTGTGCGAGCCATAATACCGCCCGCACTTCCGTCATATCCGACACCCGTGGAGGTAACGGTTCCGTAGTTCGTACAGTTGGTGTAATACATCGAATTCGCGCTGGTTCCGACGTTGGCAACGAACCCCGCCGTCATGCCGACACCGGTCACGCTTGCAAAGTTTTGGCAGTTGGTGAAGCGGGAGTTTCCGGCGGCGGCCTGCCCGACAAAGCCACCCGTGCAAAGTCCGCCGCCCGTAACCGTTCCGTAGGTTGCGCAATCGGTCATCACAAGGTCACCGCCATAGATCCCACCGATCCAGCCGCCAACCAAATTGCCCTCCACC
This sequence comes from Oscillospiraceae bacterium, assembly GCA_015064155.1. Lineage (GTDB taxonomy): Bacteria > Bacillota > Clostridia > Oscillospirales > CAG-272 > UMGS1865. The sequence continues at coordinate 59,142 of SVST01000011.1, forward strand.
GAGGACGAGAGCGTGGTGTTCAGCGTACATCCGAAAAAGGACACGACGTTACGCAGGGTCGCGTAAATCGCACCGACTCCGGCACCGGTCAGCGACTCTCCGTTTACGCAGAAATCCACGTTTTGATAGATGATCCGACAGGTATCTGCCGATTCATCGGAAAACAGCGAAACGCTTCCCGAAAGGGTCATGGGATATTCCTCGGTTCCGAAACGAACGTTTCTGATATAGCTCGTTTCCTCGCCGACCTTGCTGCTTCCCTCTTCGGTTCCTGCGGCATAAATAAACAAGGGCTCGGTTCTGGTGCTTTTGTAGATCAGGCTATGACCGTTTCCGTCCAGGATCGTGCCGGGCTTGACGGTAATGGCAGAATCAAAGTACCAGTTCAGCGTGATATCCCTTTTGAGCAGAATATTTCCGCCCCGCGAAAGAACGTCGTACAGCTGCTTTGCGGTAGAAACCGCGTAGTACTCAATCCCCCCCACGGTTTCCGTGGCTGCGGTAACAACTACAGAGGGGAAAAGCGTTACCAGCATTGCAACGGTCAATAATAGTGCTACGATACGTTTCTTTGACATTTTACGCTCCTTTTTGCAAAACAAAAAATTTTGAGAATCGGTTGTTCGGTTTTACCCGTGCCCCGATCAACGGAATTTAAACTCGGTATAGATCGCAGGGTGGTCGGACGGCATACCCATTACCATCGAGCTGTTCCAAAGCTTGTTCAGGAAAGTATGCTCAAAGCAGTTGTTGTAGTACGAAACCTCGATCTGTTCGGGATGATTGGTAAAGAACCAGTCGATGTTTCGGTACTGTCTGTACGCATAGTCGGCGAGCTCGTCAAGCGACGTCATCGGCATCACGTCGTTCTCCTTGTACAGCGCGATGGGAGTCGAATCCGCCGTAGAGTTCATGTCACCCGTGACGAAAATCGGCATATCCGCACCCACGCGGGTCTTCAATTCGGAAAGCAACACCTGAACCTGCGCGATCTGCACCTCTGCCACGAAATCCAGGTGGACGTTGACAACGGTAAAGGTCTTGCCCGTGTTGCGGTCGGTCAGGGTTGCGTAGGTCGCACAGCGAGCAAAATTGGAGCCGGTGTAAACGCTGCCCGACACGTTCACCTTTTCGGGCTCCGACAGCCAGAAGGTTCCCGAACGCGATTCGTCTACCGTAAAGCGATCCTTTGCGTAAAGAATCACCGAATAGGATGCCTTACCGTTGGTATTGGCATCTCCGGGCACCCATCTGGGAAGTCCCCAGTAAACACCGTAGTAACCGTCACCCGTAAAGCACTTGTTGTTGACGTCGGATTTCATCACGTCGTCGTCCGCGGGATCGTCTTCAAACTTCACCTCGGGCTTGACCGCATAGTCGTTCAGGAAATCATCCAAAAATCCCGCCCACGGCTCTTGGAAGGTCAGAAGATCGGGCAGATAATCCACGATCAGATTCCACTCCGCCTTTTTGATATAGGAGTTGTCCTTGGCTCCCATGTTGTACGCCATCAGGGTCAGCTCGTCGTCCACGGGGACCGCAACCTCGCCGTCAAAGCGCCACGAGCCCTCTCCTGCCAGCATCCGTGCCTCCATGGTATCGATAAAGTACGAGATCGATTCGGAAAGCTGGGCAGTATCAAGGCCCGCGATCACAATCTCGTTCCACGCGCTTTGCGTGCAAAGGGTACGTCCCTTGACGGTCACCGTCGTTTGGGTGGTGTTGCCGATCAAAATTTTTGCGGATTTCGAACAAGACTGCGTATCGGACAGCACGGGAATGGAGATACCCGTCAGCTTGGCAATTTCACTCGACAGACGCGTTGCCAAAAGCGATTCGCAGAGCTTGTCGGAGCTTGCGTATACAATGGCATAGTCGGAAAGAAGCGTCCCGTTGAGTACCATCGGCTCGATGCGGTAGTTCTCGTTTTGGCAGGATACCGTGCGTGTTTTTCCCACGTATTCGACACCGTCCTTGCCAACGGCAAAGGGCGTTATTTCGATCACCGCGCCGTCATTGACGGGAATCCCGGTCAGCGTAACGGCACAGAGGTATTTACTTGCCAAGGAATCAGCTGTGATCTCGGTGATCGTGCCGGTTTTGGAAACCGCGTTGAGCGACGTATACACCGTGTCGGTGGTAAGCGTCTTCTTCTCGCTGCGTCCGTTTACGTGCAGCATCAAATAAAAGCCAATCGATTGGTAGGCATCCAACGCACCGATCCCAGCCGCGAAACGAACGTCCGCACATCCGTCGGTCACCGTCAGGCTCTGCTGAATACCGCGCAAAATCGGCTCGGCGGCAACCAGGTAAGCATCACCGTCGGAGGCATCCGCTTCGACGAACGAAACACCGCAAAGCGACGACATTTTTGAGAGTTCCGTGTATTTGGTTTCATCTGTGATCTTGGTAATTCCGTCGGCAACCGTTTCTGCATTCCCGATATAGCCGACACCCGATACGGTATAGGGAACAATGCTCCAGCTTTTTCCGCTGTAAGAGCCTGCCTGCAAGGTATAATTTCCTGCATTGTGCGGAGCCAAAACGTCGGTTCCCACAGCCGAGGAAATCACACCTGCGGCATATCCGCCCGTGATCACTCCGCTTGAGAGCATTCCCGCAAAGTTCCCCGCGTAGCCCGCGGAGGAGGTAATTTTACCCACGTTGATGCAATCGGTCACCTCGGCGCGGTAGGTAACGGGCGATGCGGCACCGATCATGCCGCCCGCGTAAACCGTGCCGTTTACCGTGCCGTAGTTGACGCAGTTTTCAAAGGTATAGAATACGTAGTTGGAGGTCGGTCCGTTGGTATCGTAGTCGTGTGAACTTGCAACAAGTCCGCCGGCGCGATCCCCTGCGGTAATGCTTCCGTAATTGATGCAGTTGTAGAAAACGCGCAAATGATCTCCGCCTTGGTCTGCCTTGTTGGTCGCGCGACCCAAAAGACCGCCCGCCATGCTGCCGTAGCCGCTACCGGTGGAGGTGATGTTGCCGTAATTCTTACAGTTGGTGTAATACATGGAATTGGCACCGGTTCCGACGTTTCCGACGAAGCCTCCCACGCAGGAGGGTCCCGTTACGTCGGCAAGGTTGATACAGTTCGTGAAGCGGGAATTTCCGCCGCCTCCCTGCCCTACGACACCGCCCGTGTGAGAGCTTGCCCCCGTAACCGTTCCGTAGGTCACGCAATCGGTCATCACAAGATCTCCGCCCGAGATCTCTCCGATCCAACCTCCAAAGAGGCTGCCCGAAGAGGCCGTCAGATCGGCAGACAAACGGCATCCGTAAAACGATGCGACACAGGTAAGGGTCGTATAAAGACCGCCCATTTTGCTACCCGTCAGACCGCTTCCCTGCAAGAAGAAATCCACGTTTTGGTAGATAATTTCACAGGTGTCCGCAGATGCCTCCGCAAACAAGGAGTTTCCGGCCGTGAGAATCATCGGTGAATCCTCGGTTCCGAAGCCGATGTTTCGGATGTAGCTCGTGGCCTTCCCCGTGGAGGTTCCCGCCGCATATTTGAACAGCGGGGCGGTTCGGTTGTCCGAATAGATCAGCGAAAAGCCGTTACCGTCGAGAAGCGTTCCCGGCTTGACGGTAACCGTCCCCGAAAAGGACGAGTCTAACGCGATATCGTTTTTCAGAAGAATATTGCCTCCCGAGGACAATGCGTTATACAGCTGCTGTGCCGTGGAAACGACGGTATAGGAAACACCGTCCACGGTTTCTGCTGCAGTAGCAACCCCAACCGGGAAGAGCGCGACCACCATGGTCAGCACCAAAAGAAACGGTAAAAAATGCTTTTTGAACATACGAACTCCTTTCAAGCATCAAGCCGAATAAATGCAACCACACTAATCATACAACAAAATCCTCTAAAAATCAACCTTTATTTATCTTTTTCTTGTAAAAATTAGAAAAAAAGGGGCAAAAGTGCAGCCGACGTCCGAGCTTCGAACCGTATAATCCTCCAAAAAACAACCATACTAATGCCAGCCGGAGCAATCTTGAAAACCGAAGCCGCCCTGCGGCGGGTAATCTTCCGGTTCGGAAAGGAGAAAGGCTTATGATCATGGATCGAATCGCTCTGATCTTAACCGTCATCGGTGCTTTGAACTGGGGAAGCATCGGTCTGTTCCAATTTGATATCGTGGCTTGGATCTGCGGCGGACAATCGTCGCTTTTGTCGCGTGTGATCTATACCTTGGTTGGATTGGCAGGCATTTGGTGTATCTCGCTTGTGTTCCGCGCACGCAAGACCTTCGACGAAATCGAAGAGTAAGCATCAAAAAACAGTATACAAAAGACCGACCGATCCCCACGGTGTATTTCCGATACCTCCCTTGATCGGTCGGTCATTCTTGTATCAAGGGGTGTCAAACGCAAAAAACGACGTTTTTTTCAAAAAGGGTGGATTTTTGATCGCAGCTTTGGTATAATAAAAGCATCACCCCAAAAGGACGGTATCAGCCCATGAAACTTTTTCCCATCGTATACGCTCGCTCCACGCTTCCCGAAAGCATGATCTTTGAAAACGGCAGAAAGGACCGAACGCGCCCGATTGCGTTCATCCTCTACTACGTCGAATCCGAAAACCGACGCATTTTGATCGACGCGGGATGCGACAGCATGCCGGGCTTTGAGATGCAAGACTTTATCGGACCTCTTGCGGCGCTTGAAGGGCACGGGATTTCCAAACACGGGATCACCGACGTCATTCTGACGCACGCACATCACGACCACGCGCAGGGGGCTATGCACTTCCCGCACGCGCGGATATACGTCCATCGGGATGCCTACCCGCGAGCCAAACGCTACATATCCCCCGCCGGCGAGCTGCATCTGTTCGACAGTGCCGTAAAAATCACGGAGGAGGTCGAGGTGCTGCACGTTGGCGGACACGCAAGGGGATCGTCGGTGGTACGACTCTGCGACGGGAACGACTCCTACGTGGTGGTTGGGGACGAGTGCTACCTGCGCGACTGCGTTTTGGAAAATATCCCGACGGGAGTTTCCTGCGACCCCGCCAAAAGCCGCGCCTTTTTGGAAGCCTGCCAAGGGAGCAAGGATACGATCCTCTTCTGCCACGACGAAAGACCGCTGACAAAAGAGGAACGCGAAAGCGTTTGAGAACGGTCGTTTCATATCCGCATTACGGGGAGGAGCTTTTTGGGCTCCTCCCCGTAAAAATTTTCTTATTCCGCAAACAGCTCGTCGGTGAAATACGCATTGGTCTGCGCGGGCAACCCCTCGCAATCCACCACGGTAAAGCGCACGTAAATATCCTCGGGTGCCACGTCGAACACCGCTTCGTTCACCGTTTCTCCGTCGGGTGCCATCACAAGCCTTGCCTTGCGACGCGCAGTGGTCATAAAGATCTTCTTTGCGTCCGAGCAACAAAGATGCACCTGTCCGTCCTCCATCCAAAGCGCATGGATCTCGGGACCCTGCGACGCATAGAAGTGTCCCGCCGCCAAGGCATCGGTAATCGTCTTGTACTCCAAACGGTCCGCTTTGATCATGACGAACGCACCGAACGCATCGTCCTTTTTGCCGCCCACGCAATGGTGGCTGTCGTCCGCGGCAACGCAAAAGATGCGCTCGCCGGCACGAAGCATATCGTCGTACTGATGCCCGTTATTTTCGTCGTAGCCCCCCATCAAAGAGGAATAGTTGCAAATTTCCATGGCGTGCATGCCGTGATAATTCGTATATTCGGGATAATGCTCGTTCGACCACGTGGGATGATTGTAGATCACGAAATATCCAAGCTCACGTCCCTTTTGCATGATTTTGGTGATATTCTCGGGAGAATAGATCAACTCGCACGGCGGATAGGAGGTGTCGTATTCCAGCTTGCCCTCGTTTTTGCTTTCATAAGCATTTTCGTAGTACAGCTCCTGTTTGTTGTGATCGGGATCCATTGCAATCAGGTTGAAATGGCAAACCTTTCCGATGGTCTTGTACAGCTCGTCGGGCGCATGAATGGTAAATTCGTAGCCTGTCAGCGCCACAAAATTCTCGTCGGTGAGGTCGTGATGCGGAACCATCACGTGATGGTCGGTGTAAGCCAGCACCGAGTAGCCTTTTTCCATGTAAAGACGCTTGACCTCGGCAGGATCTTGCTTCCCGTCCGAAACCGTGGTATGTCCGTGCAGATTCGCCTTATAAAAGCGCCCATTCTCGGGCAACAAATACTTTTTCATCGTCGTTCTCTCCCTTTATTCTATGATGTTGGAGGTGATGAAATCAACCCCCATGTTCACCAGCTCGTATGCTTTCTCGGGATTGTCGCAGGTCCAGCAGTTCACGGTAATTCGGTTTGCGTGCAGCTGATCCACCAGCTCCTTGTTTAATCTGCTGTAGTGAATATCCAGATCAAGACGGTTGTCCAAGAGCTTCTGAATATCCTCTTCCCCAAACGGATCGCCGGTGAGCCACTGGATGGCATTTTCGGGGACAAGACGGCGCAGCGTGACACAGTTGTTCCAATCAAAGGAAATGAAAACCACGCGGTGAAGATAGTGCATCTCGTCAATCTCCTTGACAAGACGGATCAAAGCATCCTCGGAAAAGGGATTCTTGACCTCCAGGACGCACATTTTTTCATACTTTTTGCAAATACTGATATAGTCCTCCAAAAGAGGAATCCGTAGATCGGCACGGTGGGTCGAGCCGTCGATATCGGGAAGCACGACATTCGCATAAACGTCGTAGGCGACCTCTTCAATATTGACGTCGATCACACCGCCGGAAATCTTTTTGGTGTTATCGTCGTGAAAAATCACGAATTTTCCGTCCCCCGACTCGTGTACGTCGGTTTCAATGCCCCAATAGGAGCGATTTGCGGCGGCAACGAACGCGGCACAGGTGTTCTGCTTTTCCAAGCCCGAAAGTCCTCTGTGCGCAATCATGCAGGTTTTTCCCGAATCGATCTTTAACGTGTTCATAAAAAATCTCCCCCGATTCAAAATAGTTGGTATCATTATAGCACGCACTCGGAAACGTGTCAAGAAAAATCTTGACTTTCACAAGAAAACATGATACAATATGTGTGAAAAAGAAAAAACGGAGGTGTTTTTATGAGCTTTTTGAAAAATAAGGTAGCGATCATTACCGGCGGCGGACGCGCCGAGCCGTTGGAGGACGGTTCCGCGGGCTCGATCGGCTACGGCATTGCAACCGCCTATGCAAAGGAAGGCGCGAATCTGGTTTTGACGGGCAGAAACGTCAAGAAATTGGAGGAGGCCAAGGAGGAGCTGGAGCGTCTTTACGGCATCAAGGTGCTGGCACTCCAGGCAGATATCAACGAAAACGAGGACGGCGAAGCGGTTGCTCGCACGGTCGTTGAAAAAACGGTGGCAGAGTTCGGAAGAATCGACGTGCTGATCAACAATGCGCAGGCATCGGCATCGGGCGTTCGCCTTGCCGATCATACCACCGAGCAATTCAATCTGGCAATCTACTCGGGTCTTTACGCAGCGTTTTTCTATATGAAGGCCTGCTATCCCTACCTCAAGGAAACCAAGGGCAGCGTGATCAACTTTGCCTCGGGTGCCGGTCTGTTCGGAAACTTCGGGCAGTGCGCATACGCCGCCGCAAAGGAAGGCATCCGCGGTCTTTCGCGCGTTGCCGCTACCGAGTGGGGTCCCGACGGCATCAACGTCAACGTCGTTTGCCCGCTTGCTTGGACGGCACAGCTTGAAAAGTGGAAGAAATACAATCCCGAAGCCTTTGACGCAAACGTCAAGATGCCCCCGATGGGTCACTTCGGTCACAGCGAATACGAGATTGGTCGCGTGTGCGTACAGCTCGCATCCCCCGATTTCAAATATATGTCGGGCGAAACCCTCACCCTTGAGGGCGGCCTTGGTCAAAGACCTTGATAGAAATATGTTTGAGGGGGAAACTTCTTTCAAGAAGTTTCCCCCTCAAATACTTATTTTTCTCAATCTCCGGCGATGCTCATATTGCGCACGCGGAGGGAGGGAGAGCCGAAGACGGTATATCCGCGGGGGATTCCCCATTTGACGTCGTTTGCGATGAGGTCGATGGCTTTCAAGAGATCAAAGAAATTGCCCGCAACGGTAAAGGACTTGATCGGCTCGGCGCGCTTGCCGTTGCGGATACGGAAGCCCGCACTTTCGATTGAGAAGTCACCCGTTACCTCATTGGCACCTGCATGGAAGCCCTTGCACTCGGTGATATAAATTCCGTCGGGAGTTTGCGCAAAAAGCTCTTCCTCGGTAAGAGTACCCGGCGCAACCGAAAAATTGTAGGGCGCAATCGACACCGGCGCGGCATACGACCCCTTTTGCCCGTTTCCGGTAGACGCAACGCCTGCTTTGGCGGCAGTGGTCAAATCGTATAGAAGCGTTTTGAGCGTCCCGTTTTCGATCACACAGCGGCGCGCGGTCGCAACGCCCTCTCCGTCAAACGGAGTCTGCATGGGAGAGCCCTTACGCATGGGGTCGTCGGTCAGCGTCACGCAAGAAGCCGCCACCGCACTTCCCTCCTTGCCCGCCAAGAGAGAAAGCCCCTGCTGCGCGTTTTTGGCAGAAAAAACGCCCGAAAATGCCGACAAAAAGCCGCGAAACTGCTTGCCGTCGAAAATGACGTCGTATTTTCCCGACGGAACGGTAACGGCACCCAGCTTGTCAAGCGCTCCGCATACCGCCTTTTGCGGCAGATCGGAAAGGCTCTCAAAGCCCATGCCCAATGCAAATTCGGTATGATTCTGTGCTTCGTCACCGTCGCGCACGACGGGAGCAACGTAGGCACCGCGAAGCCCTACGCGGTTGGACAGCGACAGCCCGTGAGAATTGTACAAATGCTCCTCGGCGGTAAAGGAAAGTGCCACCGATTGCGTCCCGTCCCCCACCTTGTCGCTTGCCGCGTAGGTTGCTTTTTGCAGCTCCAGCGCGGTCGCACGCACCTGTGCGGCATCGGCAAGCACCGCGGGGGCAAGGTCAACCGTTTCGTACGCGGGAGAGCCCTTGAAAATAAAGACCTCGTCTTCATTATCGATGCACCGCGCGTTGGAAATTGCCGCGCGCACCAAATCCTCCATCGCTTCCTCGGTCATCAATTCGCCCGAGGCATAGCCCATTTTTCCGTCCACGATACAGCGGAAGCAAATGCCTCCCTCGGTTCCAAAGACAAACGAGCTGACCTCGTCCTTCAGCGTTTCCACGCTCACGCTTTCTCCGGTTTGCGCATAGATCTCGTATTGCTCCAGCCCCATGGACTGTGCGGCACGAACCAAAGCGTTTTTCATTCGTTCGAAATTCATATCAGCGACCTCCTACGGTAATCGACGAAACGCGGATCAACGGTTGCCCCACGTCGGTGGGAACGCTTCCGCTTTCCGAGCCGCACATGCCCTGCGCGGTTTCCAGATTTTGACCCACCATGTCGATGTTTTGCAGAATCTCGGAGCCGGTTCCGATCAACGACGCGCCGCGTACCGGCTCACAGATCTTTCCGTTGCGAACCAGATATCCCTCGGTCACCGCAAAGTTAAAGGCTCCCGTGAGGGGATTGACCGAGCCGCCGCCCATCTTGCGGCAGTACAGTCCGTTTTCGATCGACGCAATGATATCCTCGTTGCGGTCGGGTCCGTTGGCAATAAAGGTATTGGTCATGCGCGAGGTCGCGGCATAGGTGTAGCTCTGTCTGCGACCGTTTCCCGTCATCGGCATTCCCATGCGACGCGAGCCCAGGCGGTCGATCATATAGCTTTTGAGGACGCCGTTTTCGATCAGCACGTTGCGCTGTGTCGGCGTTCCCTCGTCGTCGATGTTGACCGATCCCCATGCGTTTGGAATGGTTCCGTCATCGATGGCGGTTACCTTTTCGTTGGCAATCTTTTCGCCAAGCTTGCCTGCCATCTGCGACGCGCCGATCGCCACCGAGGTCGCTTCCAGCGAATGTCCGCACGCCTCGTGGAAAATCACACCGCCAAACCCGTTTTCAATCGCAACCGTCATTTTGCCCGCCGGGCAGTAATCGGCACGAAGATTCACCATCGCCTGACGTGCCGCCTCTACTCCCACGTCACGGGGATCGACGCGGTCAAACAGCTCCAAGCCAAGCCCCGCACCGGGGAAGGCAGAGCCCGATTGGTTGATGCCGTCACCGCTTGCTACCGCAGACACACCGATGCGCGTTCGAATGTGGCGGTCGGTGGTGTAAAGTCCCTCGGTATTTGCCACCAAAATGGTGTGATCCACACCCGCAAGGCTACCCGTGACCTGCGAAATGGCAGGATCGTACTCCTTTGCCGCAAAACAGCCCCGCCGTAAAAGATCGGCGCGCTCCTTGGCGTCCACACTCGACGGCACGATCCTTGCCGGATGCAAATTGGGGAGAAACCGTTCGCGCAGGGTCACGTGTACGTCCTCCCGCAGCTCCCCGATCGCGGCGGCAACCGCGCGCGCACACTTCATCAAGCCGTCGCGTGACAGATCCGAGGTGGATGCAAACACCGTCCGCGTCCCCAAAAAGGCACGGATCCCCACCCCCGAAATCAGCGTATCGTTGGCACGCTCGATTTTTCCGTCGACCATCGTCACCACGTTGTTGCGTGTAATCTCACCATACAGCTCCGCAAAGTCGGCACCGCCGGACAGGGCGCAACAAAGAGCCTCTTCGGCAAAAGCCTTTGAAATCATATTCTTCTCCTCCGTTCTTCAAACAGATCGCTTTTCAGAATTATTATACCACAAACCCCCGAAAAATGCAATTCCGTGCGGCAAATTCTTGCACGGGCAACGCATTTTTTTCGGGGGTACGCTTTTCGGGTCTTGAAAAATAAAAAAAGCAAGAATTCCATCCGTTTTCGAATAAACGGCGCGGAGCGTATGAGCAACCGAAGTTGCATACCAACCGCGTAAGGAACCTTGCATAAGGAAAGCAGGTCTTGTGAACCTGCGGATTACCATATTGGTGACCCCTACGGGAATCGAACCCATATCTTCGCCGTGAGAGGGCGACGTCTTAACCGTTTGACTAAGGGGCCATGTCATTGACTTCGTTATTATAGCACATCCGTCCGCTTTTTGCAATACCTTTTTCGCATTTTTTTGCTTTTTTGAAAACTTTTTAGCTTTTCAACAAAAAGATTCGTCTAACGAGTGCAAAAAATGGCCACTATCATCAAAAAAAAGCGCATTTGAGGGGGCAATGCTTGCCGCGGGACGGTTTTTTCTTGACATTGTTTCCCAAATCGTGTATAATAATAGGCAACGAATGGGATCGGGCTCGATCCAAAAGGAGATTGTGTATGCTAAATGTGATCAAAAAGCTGTGGCTGCGGCTTTGCGGTGTTTGCCGCCCCTCGCGCCTGCTTTGCCGTATGGGGGCTGCGTGGTGCGCTTTCGCGCTGTGGAATCTGTGCGCACGTCAGGGCTCCGAAAAGCTTACCTTTCAAACCCTTTCGTTCGCACAAGAGCTTACGTTCCCCACAATCTGCTTGCATTTCATTTTCCTTTTCGCGCTCTTTACCGCCATCTCCTGGGCAGTGGGACCCCGTCTGGAAGCCGATTCCTGGTTGCTCTTTCTCTGTTCGGGCAGCTGCGTTGGATTTTGGCTGCTCGGTTACACAGACGAAAAGTCGGAATTTCTGTTCACGTTGGCAATTTCGGCAGTCTTTTCCATGATCCTGGTGTACGTCGTCCGTGTCAACCTGCCGCTTCTTTCGTCGATCCGAATGAACCGCGGCGGGATGTGGTTGATCGTCCTCCTGCTCGCCCTTTCGGCAGGGACCGTGATTGCCCTGATCGGCTGTCTGCGCTATAAAAGCTTTCTCACGCCAAACTTTGACTTCGGTCTGTTCTGTAATATGTTCTACAACATGAAAGAAACCGGACTGCCCTTGGTTACCAGCGAGCGCGACGGCTGGATCTCACATTTCGCTGTTCATATTTCTCCCGTTTACTATCTGTTGCTCCCGTTCTTTTGGCTGTTTCCCTCGCCCATGACCCTGCAGATCGGACAAGCGGCGGTCATCATGCTGGGGGTTGTTCCCGTGGTGCTTCTTGCGCGGCATTTCAAGCTCTCGCGCCCCGTTACGGTGCTGCTCGCGGCTTTGTACGTCTTCTTCCCCGCGCTTTCCGCCGGCTGCTTTTACGATCTGCACGAAAACTGCTTTCTCACGGTTTTGTTGCTGTTCACCTTTTTGTTCTATGAAAAGCGGAAATACGTCCCCATGTACGTCTTTGCACTGCTGGTGCTGTCGGTAAAGGAGGACGCCGCGGTTTATCTCCTCATCTTTGCGCTGTTTGCAATTCTATCGGAAAAACGCTATCTGCACGGAGGAATTCTTGCCGCAATGGCGGTTGGCTATTTTATCCTTTGCGGTTACCTTTTGAAGCACTACGGCGAGGGGATGATGATCAACCGCTTCAACAACCTGATTTACAACGAGGAGCAGGGCTTGTTGGGGGCGGTAAAAACAGCACTGGTCAATCCCGGTTTCCTCTTGACCCAGCTTTTCTCAACCGAAGAAGGCTCCTGGGAGAAGCTGACGTACGCCTTGCAGATGCTTTTGCCGCTTGGACTTTTGCCGTTTTGTAACACGCGCGCATCAAGATGGCTTTTGCTTGCGCCGATTCTGGTCAATCTTCTGACCATGTACGTTTACCAATACGATATCGGCTTTCAATATCACTTTGCCATTTCGGCATTTCTGATCTATGCCGCAATCAAAAATCTTCCCACGCTTTCCTTGCCCACGAAGAGAACCCTTTTGTCGGTTTCGGCAGCGTGCTGTCTGTGTATCTACGTATCCACGGTATTACCCGTGCTTTCCACCCAATACAGGTATTGGAAAGAAGACAAGGAAACCTTTTCGCAAATGGAAGAAATGCTTCAAGAGGTTCCCCGTGACGGATCGGTGGTTTGTTCCTCCTTCCTCGTGGCACATCTTGCCGATTGCGAGGAGGTCTACGAAATTGCCAACGATCCGAACACGGCGAGCGACTATTATCACGTTGAGATGGACACCGATTACGCGGTGTTTGATATGCGACGCGACGCGCAAAGAGAGCATGCCGAGCGTTACATGGCGGCGGGCTATACCGTGATTTCAAAGGGAGCATACCCGATCATCGTGCTGAAAGCCCCCGTGGGTTGATCGAAAACGTCGTATGAGGAATTGCTTGGAAAAGGAGCTACCGCATGAAGGTATATAAAAGCGAAAAGCTGATCGAACGGGGAAAACATTTGCACTTGTTCTCTGTCAGGGACGAGCAACGCTCCATGCCCCTGCACACGCACGATTTTATTGAAATCGTGTACATCGTATCGGGAAGTGTCTTGCAAACGGTAGACGGCGTTTCCTATCACATGAAACGCGGAGATATCGTCTTTTTGAACTACGGCTGTACGCACGCGTTTTCCTCCGACGAGCCCTTTTCCTATATCAACGTCTGCTTTTCGCCCGAGCTTCTCGGCAGCTCCCTTTACACAAGGGCACCTTTCTTTTCTCCGAGCTTTATGCAATATTCCTTTGCAACAGCCCTTTCTTTTATTTGTACGCAAGTGCAATTCTTTTTGCGCAATTCTTGACAAAATCGACTTCGTGTGATACAATAATGTCAATCATCCGCGAAATATGAAAGCGGAAAATCCAACAGAACGCAAAGGAGCGTATCATGAAAAACATTGGCTTTTGTGCAACCGATATTCTGTTGCCCGATTTTGAAAAGGTAGACGGAACCAAATGGGCTGTGGTCGCCTGCGACCAATACACCAGCGAACCCGCATATTGGGAAAATGCCGCCGCGATCGTTGGCGACGCTCCCTCCACGCTGCGTCTGATTCTGCCCGAGGTCTACCTCCACGAAACCGAGAAAAGAACCGCCGAAATCAACCGAGAAATGGCTCGTATTCAAAGCGAGCTGGTCAATTACCCGAACGCGATGATCGCGCTGGAGCGCACGCAGTCCGACGGAACCATCCGCCGCGGAATCGTGGGAGCTTTGGATCTGGAATGCTACGAGTTTTCCAAGGGTGCCAAGTCTTTGACCCGCGCCACCGAGGGAACCGTGCTGGAGCGTATTCCCCCCCGTGTTGCCATTCGCCGCGACGCTCCCTTGGAGCTGCCCCACGTCATGCTGCTGATCGACGATCCCCGAAAGACCGTGATCGAGCCGATTCTGCTTGCCGCATCGACACGTACTCCCGTGTACGATTTTGATCTGATGCTGGGCGGCGGTCATATCCGCGCATTCCTCCTGACCGAGGACGAGCAATCGGCAGTATCTGCGGCTCTTGCGGCGCTGATCACCCCCGACGCAATGCAAGAAAAATACGGAGATGCGGCACTTTCTCCCTTCCTCTTTGCCGCAGGCGACGGAAACCACTCGTTGGCAACCGCAAAAACCATCTACGAGGAGCTGAAATCCACGCTCGGCAGAGAAGCAGCGCAAAAGCACCCCGCACGCTATGCGCTTGCCGAGGTAGTCAATCTGCACGACGATTCCTTGCAGTTTGAACCGATCTACCGCGTGGTGTTCGGTTGCAATCCCGACGAGCTGCTTTCCGAGCTGCAAGCCGAAATCGATGCGCAAAAGGGATCTGCCGCAGCGCAAACCATCCGTTGGTTTACCGAAAAGGGCGAGGGAACGCTCACCGTACCGCACCCCACGGCACAGCTTGCCGTAGGTACTTTGCAAAACTTCCTGTTCGACTATACTGCGCGCCATCCCGAAGCCGAGGTTGACTACATCCACGGTGAGGATTCGCTCTGTACGCTTGCGAAGACCCCCAACAGCATCGGATTTTTGTTCGACGGTATGCGTAAGGACGAGCTGTTCCGCACCGTCCTCTACGACGGCGCACTGCCCCGCAAGACCTTCTCCATGGGACACGCCGCCGACAAACGCTATTACCTGGAGTGCAGAAAAATCAAATAAGTCTTTTTAAAAAATGGTGGGGGAAACTTTTTCAAAAGTTTCCCCACACCCCATCAAAACTTTCACCGCATTTTTTTGCGTGAAAGTTTTTCTTTTTTGTGTCGAACGCTCGGTATCACCGACCGCTTGATTCCGTTTTTTACAACAGTGCTTGGAACAAATCCTCCATAAGAGCGTCGCGCCGAATAAAGTAAACGTAACGCATGGGATATCCGCCCGGATTCGCCGCATAAAGATTGTCGTAAGTGGGAAGCGGTGCTGTGACAATGCGGGAACGCATAAAACGCTCGTCGGTGTTGAACAGCCACGCAACGGCAGTCACGTCCCAAATCACGCGCGTCCAGGGCTTGCCCTCTGCATAGGCATCGGCATGCGCGACAGTGGTTGTTGCAAGGTAGTTGGCAAGCGGATTTTTCCCGATCAGCCAATGCTCCAATTCGGGCTTGGAAAGGCGGAACTCGCTGACCACTCCAAGACACGGAAGCTGTACCAGCGGCACCCCGCTTTGGAACACCACGCGCGCGGCGGCAACGTCCTGCTTCATATTGAACTCCGCCGTGTGGGCATAGTGGTGCGCGTGACCGCCAAGCCAAACAACCACCGTGTTTTCGGCAACCAAGGGCTCAAGCAGAATGGCAGACGCGACGTTCGTAATCGCACCGATCGCCACCACGTACAAGGGATTTTCGGGCGAATAGTCCTTTGCGCGCGCCGCAAGATCATGTGCCGCATCCGAAACGACGGGCGTTTTTTCGTCGGGCAAGTAGCAGGGAGAGCCGCGGAATACGGGCTTGGAATCTCCCAAAAGCTCCAGCAAGCGAAACAGCTCGTGATAGCTTTTTTCCATGCCGTCGGCGGGACTCTCGGATCTCTTATTGAAATAGGGCGCGGCATAGAGAGCCTTGACCGTGCAGCGGTCGGTTGAGCGCAAGAGATAGGAAATGGCAAACTGGTCGTCGATCTCGTTACAAGCATCGGTATCCAGCACCACGTCAAAGCCCTTGCTCGGCACCGACAGATTTTTGATTCTTTGCAGATCAGTCATGTCTTTTTTCTCCTTTTCGATAGGTTTTTCTGTATTCCAACGGATTCATTCCGTAAAGGGTTCGGAACGCTCTTCGGAAAAAGCTTTGGTTTTCGTAACCAACGGTGCGGATAATCTCACCAACCGACAGCTCCTCGTTCATCAAAAGCGACGCCGCACGGCGCAATCTGCGCTCCTGTACCTGCTCGCAAAAGCCCCGTCCGGTAAGCTCCTTGACAAGCTGTGCCGTATACGGTTCGGAATAACCCAGCGTCGACGCAAGCCCCGAAAGGCAAGCGGTAGGCAGACACTCGTCCAAATACAGCTCGATTTTTTGCTCGGTACCGTTGCGTTTTTCATCGATTCGGGAAAGCTCCATCGCGGGAAGCGCACAAAGGACCTCCGCCTTGTTGGGGATCGACGGCGCGGCTCCCATGCGCGATACCGAAATTGCCGCCGCGCAGGATGCCTGCTTCAGAATGTCCCCCATCGGCAGTCCCTCGGCAATGCCTGCCACAAAATAACCGGTAAAGGTGTCCCCCGCCGCGGTGGTATCGACGGCATTCACCCGAAACGAGCCGTGTGAAAGACACTGCTTTGCATCCTGATACAGACAGCCCCGCCGTCCCAGCGTCAGCATGACGGAAAGGCGCGGATAGCGCGCATGAAAGAAGGCAAGCGATTCCTCGGAGGACGCGCATCCCGTGATATCGGCAGCCTCCACCTCGTTGAGCACCAGATACGACAGCATCTCAAAATCCAGCTGCCGTATTTTTTCATTGTAGGGAGAGGGGTTGAGAATAATCTGCAAGCCGCGCCGATAGGCTGCCTCAACCAGATATCCAAGCGCGTTTACCTCATTTTGCAGAACCAAAAGATCTCCCGCCGAAAAATGAGAAAGCGTTTCGTTGATCTGTGCGTGCGTCAGGCATTCGTTTGACCCGGGATACAAAAAAATCGAATTTTCTCCCTCACGGCTGACCTGTATGATCGCGTGCCCGTTCTTTTCCGATACCGTTTTCAGAAACGCGGTGTCCACTCCGTTTTCTTCCAAAAGATCACGCAAAAAGTCACCGCCCTCACCGATACAGCCCGCGTGGCAGACGGCGGCACCCGCACGCGAAAGCGCGATCGATTGGTTGAGTCCCTTGCCGCCCGGAAAAACCGACATCCCACCCGTGGTTTCGGTTTCTCCCGCCTTTACGATGTGATCCAAGGAATACACGTAGTCGATATTGCAGGATCCAAAATTCAAAATCTTCATTTTTCCCCTCCGTGGGCTTCGTTGTCTTCATTATAACACGTTCCATCAAATAAAACAAGGTCTGTTTTGATGTCAAAAACAGACCTTTTCTATGTTTTTAAAGACGGACTCTCATTTGATCCGATAGGTGTTTGCCGACAGCATCTTGCGCACCGTTCTTTTTTGATCCTTGTACACGATCAGATAAAAGGTATCTCCCTCCGCGGCGCGATCGACCTGCTTTTTGGTTGCCGCTACCTTGCCGTACTCGCAAAAGTCAAAGACATATTCGGCAAACCGCACCGATGGGTCACGCAATACCAAATACTGCAAAAAGGAATAGATCCGAAAAATCGTATGCACCCACACGCCCTTTCTTTTGGAGTCGTTTTCGGCAACCCTGCGGACCCGATCCTCGCGGATCTCAAACGCGCCCTTTTGAATGAGCAGATATTCCGAGATGACGTAGTAAAGCGTCAGGCAAAGCAAAAGAGCACTCACAACGGCGACCGACACCGGCAACCATTGCAAAGCGGGATATATCAGCGAAAGCGCATGCGTTGGCAAAAAGCAGAGCAAAAAGACGAAAAAAAGAATCAAAAGGCGAGTAAACGCAAGCTCCCTCCAGCTTTTTTTCAGCATTGCCCTTGCCCGTTCGGGATGCAGCAATTCTCTCGGATCTTCTCGTGTCATATTATCGTCCTCCTTTTTTATTTTGTAAGCTCGGTCGCCAAAGATCAACCCAACAGGACGTCGGTGACCAGCATCAGGCAAAAGCCAACCAGCAACGCATAGGTCGCGCCGCGTTCGTGTCCGTGCGCGTGCGTTTCGGGAATCATTTCATCACTGATCACGTACAGCATCGTGCCGCCCGCAAAGGCCAATGCGAAAGGAAGAATAAAGGATGCCACGCTCACCGCAAAATAACCGACCAGCGTACCGACCACTTCAATCAGTCCCGTCATCATCGCAAGGAAAAAGGTTCTTTTCGGCTTCACGCCTGCTGCCAGCATAGGTGCGATAATCACCATTCCCTCGGGAATATTCTGAAGCGCGATACCACCCGCGATAATCAAGGCCTGCGTGTTGTTTCCCGAGCCAAAGCCAACACCTGCCGCGATTCCTTCGGGCAGATTGTGGATCGCAATAGCGGTAACGAACAAAAGCACCTTGCCAAGATCTCGGTTTTCGTGCGCCTCGCCGTCCACCCCCGCAAGCTTGTGCAGATGAGGCACCAGCCTATCGATCAGGTTCAGGCAGACTGCCCCCGCAAAAATACCGATCACGGTAACCAAAAGCCCGTATTTCCCGCCGTATTCCAACGACGGCAAAACCAGCCCCAGCACCGCCGCGGCAAGCATGACTCCCGCCGCAAAGGACAGGACAATATCCGAAAAGGTATGCGACAACCGCTTGAACAAAAATCCGATTGCCGCACCGATCACGGTTGCGCCTCCGACGCCCAACGCGGTCAATAAAACCAGTTCCATTTGAGATTCTCCATTCGCAACGATTTGTTTTCTTTATGGCATCATAAGAATCCGAAAAGCGGGATTCCGTATCCCTCGAATCGGGTTATATTTGCACCTTTACCACGATTTTTTTCACAGCCGACGGAGCACCGTCTGCGGTCAGCCCCGGCTTGTGGATATCGTGGGGGAAAAAGATGCCGTATTCGCCTGCGTGCAAAACGGCACGGGTGCTTGATCCGCAATCCCCAAAAAAGCAAACGTCCTTTTCCTCGCTGTACGCACCGTCGGCTTCGACGCGCGAAAGCTCCGCCACCTCGATTGCCTCACAGCCGCGCATGATATACTGAATATCAACGTATCGGCGGTGTCCCTCAAAACGCATCTCCCGTGCGGATTTGGTGTCGTATTCCTGCACCATGGCATACAAGGTCTGTCCGTCCAATTCGTAACGACCAATCGGGAGATCCTCTTTCGTTGCCTGCTCCAAGAAGGCAAAGGCCTCGGCAAATTTTTCGTGAATCCCCTCGTAGATCTCACTGTTTTTCAAGCTATCAAAAATCATATTCGTACTCCTTTCAATCGTTTATTGTGCCGTCAATCCGCAAAAAGCAGAGAAAGCAGGTAGCAAAGACCCACCTCGGCACCCGTGGGAAACGATGCCTTATCGATCCATTCCTCACGCGTGTGTGCGCCGCCGCCCGAAAAAACACCCACGCACAGTGCGGGAATGCCAAGCGACAAGGGAATGTTGCAATCGGTGGAGCTCGAACCGTACGTGATCTCAACGCCCATTACGTCCCAAACAACTCCCCGATACAGCTCGCAAAGGCGGTCGATCTTGTCAAGATCAACCTCTCCCATGCAGGGACGCTCTCCGATCATTTTGACCGACAGCTCAACACCCTCTCTTACTGCGGCCTCAGCAAAAATGCGGTCAAATCGCTCCTTCATCACGGCAAGGCACGCAACGTGATCCGAACGGTATTCACACAGCATGGAGGCACTTTGCGCAATGGTGTTAACCGACGTACCGCCCGAAATGATTCCCACGTTGTAGGTCGTTCGGCTGTTGCCGATTTTCGGCACCTCGATGGAATAGATTTCGGTGGCGATCCTTGCCAGCTCGGCAATTGCGTTGGGATTTCCAAAGGCTTGATAGGAATGTCCGCCCACCGTACGCACCACGACCTCGTAGCGGTGTGAGCCTACGCAACGGTCGGCAACCTTTGCAAGACGGCTGTCAAAGGAAATAAACCGTGCAATTCTTCCCTCGTAATCGTGAAAGATCTGCCGCGTTCCTTTCAGGTTTCCAAGCCCCTCCTCGCAGGAGTTGCAAACGAACAGCACACC
Source organism: Oscillospiraceae bacterium (assembly GCA_015064155.1). Taxonomy (GTDB): domain Bacteria; phylum Bacillota; class Clostridia; order Oscillospirales; family CAG-272; genus UMGS1865. Next base: position 79,149 of record SVST01000011.1, read on the forward strand.
GTCCGCCGGCTTGACGTTCTGCTCCACAAAATATTTGGCGCACAAAAGCAACACCGAAAGACTTGCCGTATCGTCCCCCACACCGGGCGAATGAATCTTCTCACCGTCATCAAAATACGGCATCGGCTCGGTATCGGGAAACACCGTATCGGTATGCGCCACTACCACGGTGATCTTGTCACTTCCCTCACAGTTGATCGGAAGCAGCACGTTCAGGGCTTCGTCGATCGTAACACCGACAGCCCCCATCGCCTCCAACCATGCCTTGCAGTAAGCGGCGCGCTTCTCTTCCTTATGCGAGGGTGCGGGAATTGCGCAAAGCTCACGCAACGTCCGAAAAAGCAGCTCTTTATTTTCTGTGATATATGCACGAATTTCGTTGTTCATATCGAATCCTTTCCGTTCATGGGTCATTCCGTCTTTTCTGCCGCGATGCTTGGGATCAAGCGACAAAGCGTTTCTCCTTTTGCAACGTACTCGGTGGAAACCGAGGGCATCTGCTCGGCGTAGAAGTTAAAGCGGTCGTAAATTCCCACCGTTTGATAGCCTGCCCGACGTGCGGTTTGAAGCGCGACGAACGAGTCCTCAAACACCCACGTGCTCTCCTGCTCGGTGCCGAGATAGGCATGCGCCGCTTGAAAGACGTCGGGAAATTCCTTGCCCCGTCCGATCTCACTGCAAGAAAAAATCTTGGAAAAATACCGATCCAAACGGTAGCGGTCGATCACGATCTGCAAAAGGGTCGGTGCCGTTGCCGATGCCACGCACATTCGTACACCGTTGACACGAAGATGCTCCAAAAACTCCGGGACACCGTCCTTCAAAAGCACGTCCCTTGCATAAAATTCGCGGCAGAGATCATCGGCAATTCGCCAAAGCGTTTCGCCGTCCTCCCCGATTCCCGATTCTTTATGCAAAAGCTCCATTGCCTCGCGCAGAGGCAACGTGCGGACAGCTCGCTCGGTTTCGGGATCGGGACGAAAGGATCGGTCGTTTCGGTACTTTTCGCCCAAGCGTTCCCACAAAACGTCCCATATCATCAAAGAATCGACCAACGTGCCGTCCATATCAAAAATCGCACCCGTAATTTTCATGCCAGAGCCTCTCATTTTCTATCAATTTTTCCTATACTCATTATACATCATCGTCCCGCATTTTTCAAGTCCCAATTTGCCGTTTGGGCTCGCAATATTTTTCACGCAAAAGCAGGCTTCGACGGGGGTTCCGGATAATTGACCGAAGCTCCTCCCCAAAAACTCGCCGTACCGTCGAAAGAGCCCTGCCGCATACTTGCGGCAGAGCTCTTTTTTTGCTTTGAGGGTTTTATGAGTCAAACAATAGAAATTTATTTTTCGTTTATTCAGCAGTCTCGGAAAGCTGATCCATTGCCTTGGACATGAGAATCACCATAGCGGTGTGTGCAGCCCAAACAAGAGCTACAAGGAACAAAATCACCCACAGCCAAGCAACCTTGCCGCCCTTTACCAAATCCGTTGCAGCCATCAGATGCATGATCCACATGATTGCACTGAACAAAGCGGTTCCTGCTGCTGCAGCTGCCTGAACCTTAACCCAAAGAATACCGTCACTGCGCTTTACAAAGGACACAGCGGTCAGAACTGCTGCAATTGCAACCACGATCCAAAGAACCGTGTGCATGGTAAGCGCACTGGTAATGCTGCTTTTTAAGGTTGTCAGCTTTGCGAGATCGCTCACGTCACCAAAGGTAATCTTTTCGCCACCGGCAGATGCGAAAGGAACGGCAATCAGAAAAATAACAGCCAAAACAAGCGTGATAGCACCAAAGATATACATACGCTTTTCAAAGGTATTGTACTTGCTCTTCAACGTTGCCATGCCTTGATTTTTGTCGATTAAATTGTTCATAAGACTTCTCCCTCTAAAATGTTTTTATAAAAATACCGCCCCAAAGCAACTTCATTATATCACATTTTTTGTGACGCGTCAATATCCGATGCTGTATGTTCTTGCAAAAAATTCACGAACATTGAGTAAACAATATCTGTAAAATCCAAACAGGAGCACGAACGCACGGTTCGTACCCCTGTTTCTGTTATATTCGCCGTTGCAAGGCTTCAGCGAAGCACCGCCGTACCGTCCTCGCGGTAGTCGATCCGTTCGCCGCTTTGGCAAAGCGCATCCACGTAGGCAAAATAGTCCTCCTTGGAGGCAAACGGAGCTTTGTATTCCGCCACGATGCGTCGCGCGCGCTCGGCACCGTTTCCGAGCAGCAAGGAAAGCATCGCAAGCTGCCACTTGGCATTTTTCACACAAGCCTGTTCGGGATCGCTGATCTGATAATCGCTTCCGTGCGACGTTCCCGTAGCTCCTGCCGCGTAAGGGTGGATCACGGGCATCACGCACGAAAGATCCCCCATATCGGTGCTTCCGGTTCCCATCGTATCCCTTATGTCAAACGAGCCGTTGGGATCGATCGCCTCGTACGCTTCCCTTACCACCTCGATCATAAGGCTGTCGTTATGCAAGGGCGCATACCCCGAAATATCGGTAATCTCAATATTGGTACCGATCGAATATGCCGCACCCGTCAGAGCGCGATTTACCTTTCTATTGGCATCCTTGATGGCATCAAACGAGCTGCCGCGCACGTAGCTTTCCAGCGTTGCCGTCTCGGGAATGGCATTGACCATATCTCCGCCGCCCGTCATAATGGGATGCACGCGGATCAGATCGCGCTCACGGAAGGTTTCGCGAATCGCATTGACCGCCCCGATTCCGCAGGTAGCGGCATATAGCGCGTTTTTACCCTCCCACGGAGCGCCGCCCGCATGTGCCGCAACTCCCTGATACACGATCCGCTTGGCAAGACAGCCCACAGACCCCGAATTGACAGCGAAAGATTTGGACGTATGCACCATAAAGGCAAGGTCTACACCGTCAAAATAACCGCGCGACAAAAACTCGGGCTTTCCGCCGAAATATTTGATGATGCCCTCCGCCTTGAGCTTGGAACGGTATTCGATCTCCAAAAGCTCTTCTGCGGGAACGGCACAAAGACGGATGCTTCCGCAAAGACCGTCCAGCGCGTGCGGCTCCTTGAGTGCTGCGGCAATTCCGAGCAGCGTTGCACATTGCGCGTTGTGTCCGCAGGAATGAACCGCCCCCGTTTGCCGATCTGCGTCGGGATGCTTGGGGCAAATGATCGAATCCAATTCCCCGAGAATCAACACCTCGGGACCCTCTCTGCCCGTTTCCAAGCGGGTATAGAAGCCCGTGATCCCCTCTGCCATCACCAAATCATATCCCAATGCTTCAAATTGCTCCTTCATGTATTGAGAAGTCTTGTATTCCTTATATCCTGTTTCGGGATGTGCCCAAATATAGCGCTCGGCATCCAGAATCAGCTTTCTGTGTTTTTCGACCCATGCTCCAATCTTTTCGGGTGTCATCGGAAATTCCTCGCTTTCTTTAAAAAGTAATAACAAGCTTACAGTCCCGGCACTTACGTCACGTTGATCCAGCTGTACAGCCGCCAGCCGCGCTCGGGAAGATACTCGAACACCGCGGTGGCACAATTCTTACAGTACACGCAGTCGGCAACGCGGGGCAGCTCCAAAACGATACTCAAAACGGTCGATAAAAAGCCGCTGTGCGAAAAGACCGCAACGTTTTCACAGTCATTGAGCGCCTCCAGCCGTTTCATAAAATCGGTGACGCGGCGGCGAAACTCCTCTCTTGTTTCCCCGCCAAAAATCCCGTAGCCGTCACGCAAAACCGCCGCCCGTTCCTCGTCGGTCATACAATCGGTGGCACGACCCGCAAGCGTCCCCACGTTCACCTCGCGCAGCTGCTCGGAGGCTTCATATTGACATCCGGGAATGGCAACCTCCGCGGTTCTTTTCGCACGCATCAGATCACTTGCAAAAACACGGTCAAATTTAACGCCCTCCATCAAGGCGCCCGCAATCTTCGCTTGCTCCTCACCGGCAGGTGTCAGCGGAACGTCCATCCATCCCGTCCACAGCTTTGCAAGATTGTTTTCGCTTTCTCCGTGTCTGACCATCCAGACCCTCATTCCGATTTTTCCTCCTTGGGGTATCCTTTGTAGCAATGTACGATATTCAGATCCTCGGGCATATCCAAGCCGTGAGAGCCGCAGTTGCCGTCAATCTCGTGACAGCCGTGGTCCATTGCAAAGCCAACCAGCACGTTGTGGTGCTTCCAATGCGAGGCAATCAGCTCGGACAGCATGGAGAACACGTGATCGTTCAAGCGCAGCTCTGCCAATGCCCTTGCACTCTCGGGGCCGTTCTTATGCATCACCGCATCGTAGTTTCCGTTGTAAATAACGATCATATCGTACTCGTCAGAGAGAATCAGCTCCATCGCCTTGGCATTCACCGCCGCAATGCCCCCCTCGTCAAACTGATAGTAATCGATCGCTCTTTCCAGGTAGATTCTGCTCAGACTGCAGGTTCCGTAGGTCACCAGTGCCACCCGCTTCCCCTTTGCAATCAGCACGTCAAACAGCGTTTCGATTCGAATGACGGGCTTTTCGTACTTCTGAATCCCATGCACCGCGGGCTGTGCGCCGGTGTACATCGTCCCAAAGCAAACAGGAGTGACGGACGGCATCACCGCCGACAGAAAAATCTCCTTTTCGGTATGCTTTTGCACACCCGTTAAGTATTCGGGATATTTTTCGTAGATCCACTCGGCAATGGCATCGGGATTGTACATCACCACACGGTCTGCCTTTTGCCCGTCGAACACCTTGTCCACGTAATTGCACAGCTCGCGGTTCGCGCCCGCCGCACAATTGGGAGGGGTGACTCCCATGGCGTACGCAAGAGCCGCGCACACCGTATCCAGGGAATCTGCGTTGATCTTTGTATCCTTGCCGCCGTCAAGAGCCAGCAACCGATCCACCGAAACGCCGAAAATATCCTTCAAACGCATCAAATTATCAATGGTGGGCTGGGTCTGATCGGTTTCCCAAAGACTTACCGTCTGTCTGCTCACCAGCATTTTTTCAGCAAGTGCCTCTTGCGAAAGTCCTTGTTGCTTTCTCAATTGCAATATGTTTTCTCCAACCGACATTTCCAAAAATCCCCCCTATTTAAACACCGTTTACTGCTATTATATCACCTTTTTCAAAAAAGGAAAGAAAAATTTGCTTGCCGTTTGTCAAGCATTGCTTGACAATCACTTCGCACTCTTTACGGCAATACTCGTTTCAAACACGACGGTTTCGCCGGGGCTCAGGATTTTATAGGCAAATCTGCCGTCAAGCTCGGTCGTGCAAGGCTCAAACCCCAGTGCGTAATCGCCGCTTGCCATGCTCTTCCATTCGACAAAATGCGGCAGCGTGTCACCCGAATACAACACGGTCAAGGTCTTGCCGAGTTTTTCGTTAACCAGCGAAATCTGCGGCTTTTTCAGCGTCATAAAATAGCAGGTTTCTTCCTCGCCCGCAACGGGAGCACCAACGTCGTACACGGTAGCCGCATTTTGTGCCGACCACGGAGTACGCGGCTCGCACTTGACCACGTCGGCAATGACACGCGCGCCCTCGTCCAGCATCGGATATCCCACGTTGATGTGATACAAAAGACAGTAATTCTCGTCACGGTATCCCTCGTTGATCAGCGTATCCGTAAGGGTCACGCTCTCTCCGCCGATCGCGGACGTGATCCTACGCTTCAAAACCAGATTTTTTCCAAATAATGCCGTATCGCGAATCACAGCCTCCACAACGATGCCGTTTTCGTCACATTCCGCGCGAAGAAGCCGGGCGGGCGTATTGTGTAGCGTTCCGTGCAGCTCGTAGCCCTCTCTGCCGCCAACGCTGTCAAGCCCGCAGGTGTAGACCATTCCTCCCTCAAAGCGGTTCAAAAACGGAATCTCGCGATTGGTAAAGCCATTTTTGGAAACGAACGAAAGGTTTTGTCCCTCGTGATACATCTGCATCACGTCGCAAGCCTTGTTCAGATTCAAAAGAAACCGAAGCCTGCCGTTGTCGCAATCCAAAATTTCAAGTCCCTTTTCGCGTCCCTCCGCAAGCGTATAGCGGCGCACGCTTGCCAGCTGTACAAAATTAGAGATTCTGCCATCCATCATCACCGTATTGTCCTCCTAAAAATAATGATTTGTCGGATCCAATGACCGCAAGCTTTATAATCCCAAGCATCATGCCTCGAACAGCCCGTACGACTCAAGCATCCACTTTGCCGTGTCGTACAGTAGCGATTCGACGTGCCGTTGCATAAACAGCTGCGGCTCCCGCAGCTTCTCTTCTCGGTTTTCCTTGTCAAACCGCCGTCTTTTCCCCGTCCATTCGTCGTATCGAATCAACGAAGAGCTGCATTCCAAGGTAAAAGGACCTTGAAAACCGACATCGATCAGGGCTTGGATGACCTCGTCGTGATTGAGTCTTCCCCAAAACGGCGCAACGTGATCGTCTTTTGCCCCGTGGTTGTCGTTGTAATGGATCGCATAAAGCTCGCTGCCGAGTGCCATGATCTCATCATACTGACTTCCCTCGCAGTTGGCGTGTCCCGTGTCCCAGCATCCGTGAATCAACGGATGTCCCACGTAATCGATAAACTCGCGCATATCCTTGCCCGTATTGATAAAATAACGATCTCCCATGTTGGATTTCGTCGAATTCTCGCACAAAACGTTTACCCCGCAACGCTCCATGGTTGGAAAGAGTCTTTCATAAAACGCTTTGTTCCTTTCAAACCATTCCTCCTTCGAAAGCCCCTTTGCAAAGCCGTTATGAGCCACGGTATTGGGAATTCCCAAAATTTCGCAGATCTCAATAGAGCGCAGCGTAGCTTGCAATAAAAAATCCACGTGCCGGGCATCCTCGGAAAGCGGATTTCCGCCCTGGGAATGCGCCTGAACAAACGTCATATCAAGCGATTCCGCCAGCTCCCGGAGCTTCAGAACGGCATCTCTCCAATTTTCTTGCAGATAGACGCAGTCCGGCGTAAAGGAATACAGATTCAAATCGATGTACCGAAAGCCCGCGCGATGGAGCTCGCGAATTCGCTCCGCGTCGGTATCGCAGTAAAACGAGAAATCCCCGGTAGTTGTTGCGATCTTCATAAAGCCTCCCCCAAAAAAGAAGTTTGTGTGCCTTTTCAGAATCCTTCCGAATCCGCACAGCAGCTTGAGCAATCGTAGTTACTCAATAATCGTATAAGACAGCATTTCACAGTGCAATCTTGTGCCGATATCAATGCCCGACGGAAGAAGTGCCATTGCGATAAAAAGATCGTTTTCGGCTCCGTCCCCGTCAGCGCGGAGATAGGCATACTCTCCCTCAATCTTGATCACCGTGTAATCCTTAGGCTCCATAGCGTGTATCTCCTCCCGTGATAACCATAAATCTTGGGTATATTATAGCACAGATTTCCCCTCGACGCAATCTTTCCGACGAAAAAATTCCTCCCCACGCAAAAATGTTTTCAAAAGCACCGTACGCTTAAAGCAAAAAGGGGACGCAAGCGCGTCCCCTCTTCCTTTTGTCAGCGATCTCTTGACTGTCGCTCACTTTGCCAATCTCTTCTGAGCTTCTTCAGCCGAGATCTCCTTCATGGTTTCTCCGCAGCACTTGATGCCGCAGTTGGCACAGGTGCAGTCGATCAATACCTTAACCATTGCACCGCACTTTTCACAAACAACGATCTTATCCATCTTTTCACCCCCTTATTGATTGAATCTTTTGAACAGACTGATCAGTTCATCCATCGAGTCCAAATCGCCGTTTTCCAGATCCCTTGCCACACACGTATACAAATGGTTCTCCAAAATATACGCAGATAGGCTCTTGACCGAATTTTTTACGGCAGACAGCTGAATCAACACGTCGTTGCAGTATGCGTCGTTCTCCACCATTTTACTGATGCCGTTGATTTGTCCGTTGATTCGGTTCAGACGATTGATGATTCTTTTTTTCTCGTCTGCACTTCTCTTGGTTTTTTTACCGCAGCAATGATGATCCATATCTACCTCCTAATCTGTCCTCGACACCTATATCATATACCCTGTGGGGGTATGTTGTCAATAGGGGGGTATATTTTTTTTGAAAATTTTTTCCCGAATTGATTCGGAGGCGTTCGATGACGGCATCTCCCACCGCTGCCGTTGAGGCAGTGCCACCAAGATCGGGAGTGAGTACTTTCTTTTCGACAAGCAGCTCCTCTGCCTACGGCAGCGGCGTATTTTCTTGCCCACTCAACGTGGGCATTCCGCAAGCGGAACCGAAAAGTACGCGTCAGTTCCAACTGCGTTGGAGCTGTCTGTCGCAAATGAATGTCGTGAGGTCAATTTCAGTAAAGAAAGAAAACGAAAAAGCTGTCAGTGAAAAAGATACTATTTGAAACATAGTGAAGGCTGCTATCATATATGTAACGTACATATCATAGTTAAAAACTTTATCTGCTCTAACGATTTGGATGATCATAGCGATTAGACACAAAGTCAAGGCTATAAATACGATTCCACAATTTCTGTATTGCTTGATAGCTCCAAGCATTCTATCTTCATCTGACAATACGGTGTTTTTTGTACGCTTACGGTAACTCACTAAAACATAACCTCTAAGCAATATGAGCATAATATGATAAAACGCCATTGCTCCACACCAAAGCGATTGTGTGATCGCACATATAATAATATTAAAAACAACAAGACCTATGGCTGCCAAAACGGATAATACCGAGAATACAATTGTTCTAATGTCATAGTTTTCTACAAGAATCTCCACGGCTTTATTTTTATGTATTAGATTATGTGTCCGTTTCAGCATATGACTTTCTCCCCATTTTCCACACATGCAATTCAATTAATCAAATTCTTATTTATCTTTCTGATATTCCAAAATATCCCCGGCTTCGCAATCGAGCACGTCGCAAATTGCCGCAAGGGTAGAAAAGCGAATAGCCGTAACCTTATTGTTTTTGATCTTGGAGAGATTGACGTTAGAGATTCCCACGCGCTCGGCAAGCTCGTTCAGCGAGATCTTCCTCTCCACCATCATTCTATCAAGTCGAAGTATGATTTTTCCCATTCCGTCACCTCTTAAAGAAGTCCGTCAACATCGTTTTCAAGTTCTACGCCGTGTGCAAAGAACTGAGAGAAGCAAAGAACAATAATACCCATAGAGATACCGCCCATATCAATGCTGATTTCTGCAAAATCCACTCCGCATACCAAACGAGTAATCACACTCATAATAAATCCGATTACGGGAATGGCAATCGCAAAAATACTGATCTCTCTCATCATACGAACATTGTCCTTTTGAAAAGGTGTGGAGTTTTCCGACTTTTTAAAGATCAGATGCAGATTGCGGAATATCATAGCCACAACAACCATAAGTAATGCAGCACCGATGCAGAAGATTATAAAGGCTGCAACGTTTAATTCTCCGTTTACAACGGGAGCGCCCATCTGAAAACCGTAAACAGATAAATCTTCGCGAGCGAAATTTTCTGCAACCAGGCTTTTGATGTTCTCGACGCTGTTATTTGCAATAATAATACCAATAGCAGCAATCGCCATTCCTACAGCTCCTATCCAATGGAACACCTCAAAAATTTTTGTTATGGCTTGGCCAAATGTGTTAAGTTTTTTCATTGCTTTAATCCTCCAAATAAAAAATGTATTTTGACTTAACATTGAATATTATAGCATGAGAATTTATGTTTGTCAATAGATTTTTAATGTTTTTCGATAATTTTTATATTTATTTCATTAAAAGACATTGAGGTTTAAAATTTATTTTGGTACAATGATAACAGCAAATCCTTGGAGGAGATTATGGAAAAAGCATTATATCTGATGATATTTAAACGAAAGTCGTTTCATTTATTCCGTGCAACCGATCATATAAGCCAAGCCGATCTCGAACACATAAAAGGACACTATAAGCAATTCACGCCACTTTCCGCTGACATAAAGAATTCTAAAAAAATTTAAAAAAGTATCCAAACATCGTTTTCAATTGGCGGGAGTTTCCCGCAAGCAAAATTTAATAAACGTTTCTTTTGCACTCTCAAATCAATGCTATATATCAAAAGGAAAATTAAAATTATGAAAAAAGAAATACCTTATATTCCTTAGAAAAATTTGCTAAAAAAAGTTGCCGTTTCAGTTCAACCCCTATATGTTCTGGAAAATCGCAAAATGACAGCTCTAAATTGTAACATTTTTGTCCAACTTTTTGGGTGAATAATTATTCTGTTTTACACTATTTTATGCAGTTTTTAACGAATAAAAAAGACAAGATTGAATAAATCTCGTCTTTTTTGTACTGACAGCTTTTTTGTAAGTGCAAGATGGCTCCCCCTGCTGGACTTGAACCAGCGACACCCTGAGTTAACACTGCTGCCTACGGCAGCGGCGTATTTTCTTGCCCACTCAACGTGGGCATTCCGCAAGCGGAACCGAAAAGTACGCGTCAGTTCCAACTGCGTTGGAGCTGTCTGTCGCAAATGAATGTCGTGAGTTCAATTTCAGTAAAGAAAGGAAACGAAAAAGCGAACCACCTAAAGGCGATTCGCTTTTTCGTTGGCTCCCCCTGCTGGACTTGAACCAGCGACACCCTGATTAACAGTCAGGTGCTCTACCGACTGAGCTAAGGAGGAATATAAAATTGTGTACTCTGTCAGGTGCTCGCATCTGCTTGCAGATGAGCCGACATGAGGCTTGGGAGGAATATAAGTTTTGTCAAAACAAGGGAAACTTATTCAGTTTCCCTTGGCTTTGTGTCGGCTATGAGCTATTTTCCCGGGCCGTCGCCAGCCAAGTATTTTTGCCACTGCAGCGCTTAACTTCCGTGTTCGGAATGGGAACGGGTGGACCCACTGCGTTAAAATAACCGACTCGCTCAAGCTTTTGCCTGAGCTATTCTTTTGTGTCAGCGTTGAGCTATCTTCCCGGGCCGTCGCCAGCCAAGTATTTTCGCCACTGCAGCGCTTAACTTCCGTGTTCGGAATGGGAACGGGTGGACCCACTGCGTTAATAACACTGACTACTGGTGCACCTCCGGGGACTCGAACCCCGGACCCACTGATTAAGAGTCAGTTGCTCTACCAGCTGAGCTAGAGGTGCGTCCTGGTGCTTTCGGACTTACGTCCATAGAAAATCGAATAAAGAACATTGTGAGTTAAGCGAAACTCATAAATTGTTGTTTGAACCTGAAAGTTCAAGCCCTCGGTCTATTAGTATCGGTCAGCTAAATGCATTACTGCACT
>SVST01000012.1 GCA_015064155.1 Oscillospiraceae bacterium
ATATCCTCAACCCGTCTTGCCGTCTCGCGTCTGTTCATAAGAACGGCGTTGACAAGCAGTGACGACTCTGTCTTAAATGCGGTTATCTCGATATCCTCGGCAGCGTCGGAGACGAGAGTGGTGTCAAGCCCTGATGCGTATTTGAGAAGATTTACGAATACGTTTCTGCAGTCGTAAAGATCGGTCGATTCGATCGAGACCGCGGACCATATAACAGTACCCTTTCCGAACTTTTTCATTGCAACGGCGGGGATGCTCGTTTTTATTCCGGGGGGATCCGAGTGGATCGACGCGAACCTTTTCTCGCTTCTTGCCGTATAGGGCAGGGTGAGCGTTGCGAAAACGTCGACTTCGTCAATTCCGCGGACGATGGGGGCAGTACCCTTAAAATTCATCGGGTATTTTTCGTTAAAGTATTCAAATTCGTCTTGAATTGCCGCTTTGGGAGAGACGTAAACTACTGTCTCCTTCGTTCTTCCCTCAACGTAAGCTCCGAAAAATTCCTTTAGCAGTTTTTTGTTGTCCGCGCCGCTGAAATATAGCGTTCCGCCGTCGCGGACGTATTTCACGAGTCTTTCGGTATCGTAATCATCCTCTGACGTGAGACAGGGCGCAACGATTGCTTTGTGCTTATAGAGATCGGCAAAACCGCCCGTTATTCCGCATAAAATATTTTTTTCGATCAAAGCTTCAAGCGTTTTGACTACACCGAGATAATTAGTGTATCTCTCGCCCCGCGGATTAAATTTGCTTTTGAGAGAATAGTAAAGACCGATATCCTCGATAGGCTCGCCTTTATAATAAGGCTCGTAAGGGATAAGCTCTGAGAACACCTCGCCGAGTTGTCGGTAGACTCTCTCGTCCATAGTGCCGACGGGGTCTATAGCATCTATGAGGAGCGTTGCTCCGTGGTGCGCCGCCGTAAGGAAAAACGCACTTTTCATAATATCGGGCGATTTTATCTGCGTATGCGCGGAAAGTCCCGGCGCGCAACGTGTGAACATATGCTCAAACGGTTGTTTTTTGCTGATGCTTCTGTAAAATTTGCAGGTGAAGGAATGACCGTAAACACCGGTGTCAAGGTCGCCTCCCACATAATCGCAAGCAGATATGACCTCCTCGGCGTTAGCGCTTTTTCCGTCAGGAAGTGCCGAGAACGCGACGTTATGCTCAACGCTTACTCCGGGCATTAAGGCTTTTGTGAGCTTCGTGACCCAATTTGCGAATTCACCCATCCACTCTCGACGTTTACGCATATGGAGCAGCCATTTTTCATCCGACCAATCCTCAACGGTCGGAAGTTCCTCTCCCGTTTCTTTTAAGTATCTTGCGCGGCAATGACTGCAATAGCACATATGCGGCCAATAGAGCATATCGTAGAACATTCCGTCAAGCTCGGTGTACTCTGTCATCTCGCGTATCTGCTCTTCGGTGAAATTGAGATAATCGGGATTATTGGGACAAACAAGTCCGTATCTCGAGCCGCGGAACGCTCCCCTTTCGGGAGCTTTTCCCGCATCCTCGGCTTTCACTATTCTCCACTCGGGATGATTGTCATAAGCCCAATTATTATAAATGAGGCTGTAATATCCCGTAACCGAGATCCCCTCCGCGCGGCAGGAGGATATAAGCTCCTTGAAGGTATCCTCACGTCCGATAAACGCGTTATGCATCTTGCCCGTTTTCGTGGGATAATTGCAAAGACCGACGTGAGATTGAAGATATATCATTGCGCTTTGAATCTTAGCGATCTTTAGGTTTTTAACGTATTCCTCCCCTGAGAACTCCGAGAGAAATGCGGGATCCCAGTCATCTATATGCATATCCAGCAGGTGACGCCTGTATGATTTTTCGTACCACATAATTTACCTCTTTTTATTTTTGATTTTTTTCTTGATTTTATCATAAAAAAGTAGTATAATCAATGCATATTAAGACTGGAAAATAGCATTTTGGGTTTTTAAAAATCAAAAACGAGATAAGGAGAAGGTATGCTTGACGTTATGATGCCCGAGCTGATTCGGGCAACGAAGGATTTTTACAATATAGCGGGTATAAAGACCGTGCTTTACGACGCCGACAGAAGATTTTTGTATTCCTACCCCTCATCAATGTGCGAATTCTGTAAGGAAATAAGGAAATGCCCTATTCTTACCGAGAAATGCTTTGAATGTGACAATCACGGGTTTGACGTATGCGATAAAACTATGAGGCCTTACGTATATAAATGCCATATGGGTCTATCCGAGATAATTACCCCGATCGTAGAAAACGGAGTTATAATCGGGTATATGATGATAGGTCAAATACTTATGGAGGGTGACACCGACAGGGTACGGGCGCTTATAGATCTTGCCGAAGAAAAATACGGCGTAAATAAGTCTACGCTTTTATCCGAGCTTGATAAAATAAAGCTCTCAAGCCGTGATTTTTTAGACTCCGCGATCGGTGTTCTGACTATGTGTATATGCTATCTGTATACCAATAACATAATAGTAAAGCGTGACGGCGGACTTGGCGCAAGGCTCAGAAAATATATAGACCATCATATTGACGGAGATCTTGCGATAGGAACTCTGTGCAAGATGCTATACGTATCAAAAAGCAAGCTCTATGCTGTCTCAAGATCCGAGTTCGGTATGGGAATTTCGGACTATATACAAGAGCAACGAATGAAAAAAGCGAAAAAGCTCTTGCGTGAGACCAATAATATGATCTCTGCTATCGCTGCCTCTGTCGGCTATGCAGACGCAAATTATTTTACCCGCGCATTCAAGCGGGAAACAGGAATGACACCTAAAAAATACAGAGAGCAAAAAACAGTTGAATAAAATGACTTTTTTAAAATTTTCTTTGGCTTAAATAAAAAATATTGGACACATCACCAGCGCAAAAGCCCAAAATGATGTGTCCTATTTTCATTTTTTAGTCTAGAAAATGATTACCGATCAATTTTAGACGGTGTGATCTCAAAGGGGGCTTTAATGGCATTATTCGCCGACTCGATCGCGACCTTCAAGGCGTATTCGTCCACTCCCTTGGGCACCCATGAAACGCTGTCGATGGGCAGACCGGTGATCGAAGCAATAAAAGTAAGAGCCGCAATATATCTTCCCTTGTCCATGCTCAAATGGTAGCAATCGCGGGTCAACAGTCCGATTTGCGAGGTGCGCGCGTTTTCAACGGCAGTTCCCGTGGGAACCAGCAAATCAACCAAGGGGTTGGAGCAAACCATTTCTTTTGTAACTTCAATCAGCTTTTCGCGCATGAGGGCGGTGTTTCCTTCGTAGGAAACAATTTCATGATGCTGGCTGGTGTGTTCGCCCATCCAAGTCAAATTGAATGCAATTTTGGTATTCTTGGGAGCAAGCTCCTTGATGTACTGAATCAGCGGGGTCAGATTTCTGTAGTAATGGGAAGAGGTATATCGGCTGGGTGCTTTTGTACCGTGTTGGATGGCAATCCAATCCCAATCGTCGCTCTTAATGGCATCGCTGATGCGATAGCCGTCAACCACCGACCAACCGTCTCCCGTGTTGGTGTGATACGCATATGCGGGAAGATCTCCCATAGCGTGTGCGTAGTGCATGTCAATCGAGCAAGCACCAACAAACAGCACACCAAATTTGATGTTTTGAATGCCAAGGTCTTTTGCCACACCCGCAGTATGCTGCATGGTGTCAACCGCAAAGCTGTTTCCGACAAATAAAATTTTAAGAGAATCCATATTCAAAGCTCCTTTGTTTATACTATCAGTATCGCAATAAATGCGAACGACGACAGCAGCATAATAGAATGATCTGCAAGATACGAAACGGTCACGTTATTCGCAAAGGTGTTAAAAACCTTGCACGGTAAGAATACGTTGATAAGAAGCACCGAGATAATGTCGCTGTGCGAGGTCTTGTCCTTTTTGAGCTTTCCGAGCAACCATCCCGCCAACAGAAAAATATATAAGATTGAGAGTTGTCTTCATACAAACTGCAAAAGATCGCCCCCCGAATAACTTTTTTATTATTATACCATGTGAGAATATGACTGTCAATCACCGCAGAAAAATAAAGTTTTCTTCCGAGCCGGTTTTACTTTGAAATATATTGAAAGATAAAGGTGGCACATCAAATGAAAGTGAGACAGCCCCAAAATTCAACGGTTTATCTTTCTCGTTTGCAGCTCGCGGAAATTTTGCTCGTAAACGCCTACCGAAAGCGGCTCAATGTAATGGCAGCTCGCTTTCAGCGCCTCCTCGGTGGGATACGAGGAATAATATCCGCCGCAAAGCCCCTCTCTGTCGCAAGCCGCCTTCAATTCGGGGAATGCGGTGGCGGTATCGTGGTCTGCTATGGCAATAGCGCGATATCCCTCTTTTTTGCGATTGCGACAAGCTCGGCAGGGGTGTACTGTCCGTCCGAATGAGTGGAATGTGTATGCATATTTGCGTATATCTTCATCTGCTCTCCCCTTTCCGTAAGCATTTTCGTTTGAATATATTATATCACCGATACGTTTTTTTGCAATAGTTTTTTTCGAAAATCCCGTCACCAAGCTGTTCTCGGTTGCGTTTAACGGAAAGCCTACCGTATGCGGAGATTATCTTATAATATGCGACAGAGTAAACAGCAAGATCGCAATATACGAAATTTCCACGGGCACTCATATCGGAACGCTTACGGTCAACGGTAACCCCGACATAGCGTATTCCGACGGTAATACAGTATATGTTCCTCTCGGATATCAAGGTGTTCCGGCAATAAATACCTCAAAAGCATTTTAAAAATAAACAAGGACACATCACCAAGGCGAAAGCCCAAAATGATGTGTCCAACTTTTTATTGTTCAATTTTGTGCGATTTGATTTTGACAAAGCCTCAATGAAGCCCTGCAAATCTCAAAAAGCCTTATGCCGCAAGGATTATTTGCAAGCCTCTTCGATAGCTACAGCTACTGCTACCGTCATTCCAACCATGGGGTTGTTACCTGCGCCGATAAGTCCCATCATCTCTACGTGTGCGGGAACCGAGGAAGAGCCTGCGAACTGTGCGTCGCCGTGCATTCTACCCAAGGTATCGGTCATACCGTAGGAAGCGGGGCCTGCAGCCATGTTATCGGGGTGCAGGGTACGACCCGTACCACCGCCCGATGCAACGGAGAAGTACTTCACGCCGTTCTCGGTACACCACTTCTTGTAGGTACCTGCAACGGGATGCTGGAATCTGGTGGGGTTGGTGGAGTTACCGGTGATCGATACGCCAACGTTCTCCAGTCTCATGATTGCAACGCCTTCCGGAACGCTGTCGGAGCCGTAGCACTTAACCTTTGCTCTGTCACCGTTGGAGTAAGCGGTTTCCTTAACTACCTTAACCTCTTCGGTGAAGGGATCAAACTCGGTCTGAACGTAGGTAAAGCCGTTGATTCTGGAAATGATCATAGCGGCATCCTTGCCAAGACCGTTCAAAATAACGCGCAAGGGCTTTACGCGAACCTTATTTGCGTTCAGTGCGATCTTAATTGCGCCCTCTGCAGCCGCGAAAGACTCGTGACCTGCCAGGAAGCAGAAGCACTCGGTCTCCTCGGAGAGGAGCATTGCGCCGAGGTTACCGTGACCAAGACCAACCTTACGGTTCTCAGCAACCGAGCCGTTGATGCAGAATGCCTGCAGACCGATACCGATTGCAGCAGCTGCGTCAGCAGCCTTGGTGCAGCCCTTCTTGATTGCGATTGCTGCGCCAACGGTGTATGCCCACTTTGCGTTCTCAAACGCGATGGGCTGGGTTTCTTCAACGATCTTATAGGGGTCGATGCCCTTGGCATCGCAGATCTCCTTACACTCATCAATGGAGGAGATGCCGTATTCCTTCAGGACTGCAAGGATCTTCGCCTCGCGTCTTTCATAACCTTCAAAATGTGCCATGTATCTGTTCCTCCTTTGATTATTCCTTGCGGGGATCGATGTACTTCACAGCGTCAGCAAATCTGCCGTAAGTACCCTTGGACTTCTCGTATGCTTCGTTGGGCTCCATACCCTTCTTGATGAAGTCGGTCATCTTGCCCAGAGAAACGAACTCATATCCGATCACCTGGTTGTCTGCGTCCAAAGCCATTCTGGTGCAGTAGCCCTCGGTCATCTCGAGGTAACGAACGCCCTTTGCCTTGGTTCCGTACATGGTACCAACCATGGATCTTTCACCCTTACCGAGGTCTTCCATACCTGCACCGATAACGAGACCGCCCTCGGAGAATGCAGACTGGCTACGACCGTAAACGATCTGGAGGAACAGCTCTCTCATTGCGGTGTTGATTGCATCGCAAACGAGGTCGGTGTTCAGTGCTTCCAAAAGGGTCTTGCCGGGCAGGATCTCTGCTGCCATTGCTGCGGAGTGGGTCATACCCGAGCAACCGATGGTTTCAACCAAAGCTTCCTCAATGATACCGTTCTTAACGTTCAGCGAGAGCTTACAAGCGCCCTGCTGGGGTGCACACCAGCCCACACCGTGGGTGTATGCGGAGATGTCGGTGATCTCCTTTGCCTGTACCCATTTGCCCTCTTCGGGAATGGGCGCGGGACCGTGGTTCGGACCCTTTGCTACGACACACATTTTTGCAACTTCTGCGCTCATAGCGTACTCGCAAGAAAATTCTTTGCTCATGATTTCTATCTCCTTTTTTCTTGATTCACTTTTATATGGAACGCTTTGAGAAAGCGTACGAAACCGATATGCGATCAGAGGATGATCTCACCGTAAACCTCACCGAATGCGCCTGCTGCATTGCATTCATCGGTGTCGATGTGCATTGCAAGTGCGAAATTGGGGTGTACGCGGCAAACGACGTCATCAAAAATCGTGGTGCGCTCGCTCTCGATCTTTACCTTAACGATCTGCTTGTCCTCAATGCCGAATGCCTCTGCATCAGCGGGGGTCATGTGGATGTGTCTTTTTGCGATGATTGCACCTGCGTCGATTTCGATTTCACCTACGGGGCCGACCATCTTCAAGCCGGGGGTGTTTTCAACGTCACCACTCTCGCGAACGGGAACATTCTTCAGACCCAGTACACGGGCATCGGTGTAGGAAAGTTCTACCTGATTTGCTTTACGCGTGGGACCAAGTACGCTTACTGCAAGGGTACCCTTGGGGCCTACCAAAGTGATCTTATCGTTTGCGGTAGCAAACTGACCGGGCTGGCTGAGCATCTTCTTTACGATCAGCTCGGCTCCCTCTCCGTAAAGAGCCTTTACAGCATCCTCGGTCAAATGGATGTGTCTTGCGGAGGTTTCGACTAAAACTTTGTTTGCCATGATTGTAAACCTTTCTTTTATGTGAATATTTTTTTGACGGTTGCGGGGGATAAAATCCCATTCCATATTATTATACCATTTTTTTTATCGGTTGTAAAGACTGTTTTTTCAAAATTGTTGCGGCATAAACGAATTTTTTTTGGTAATAATGATAAAGAACGGGGATTTTGGGGTATCTTGCAGCGAGTTTAACGAGAAGCAAAGGATGGTATCGGAATGGACGAGAAGAAGTCGAACGGCACGGAAGAGAACGAAAAGGCGCGCGAAGAAGCACGCAAGATTCTGTTGGAAAATATTGCCGAGGGCGGAGGCAGCGTTGCAGAAAATGCGCGGGAACGCTTTCACTGTATTTCCATCATCGGGCAGATTGAGGGGCACTATCTTTTGCCCGAGGGACAGAAGGCAACCAAGTACGAGCAGCTTTTGCCCCTTTTGGTCGAGCTGGAGGAGGATGATTCGGTTGAGGGCATTCTTTTGCTTTTGAATACGATGGGAGGCGACGTGGAGGCGGGACTTGCTCTGGCGGAACTGATCGCATCGATGACCAAGCCAACCGTATCTCTCGTTTTGGGGGGCGGACATTCGATCGGTGTCCCGCTTGCGGCATCGGCGGATCGATCACTGATCGTCCCCAGCGCGACTATGACCCTGCATCCCGTCCGGATCAGCGGCATGGTGATCGGGGTTCCGCAATCGTTTCGGTATATGACCGAGATGCAAAAGCGGATCGTTGCCTTTATCTGCGCGCACTCCAAGGCACGGGCGGACGACCTGAATCGACTGATGCTTCGCCCCGATCAGATTGCTACCGATTGCGGCACCATCCTGGAGGGGAAGGAAGCGGTGGAATACGGGATTATCGACGAGGTGGGCGGCTTGGACCGTGCGTTGGAAATTTTACGGGAGCTTTCGAACAATATCAAAACGCATCATTCATTGACCAAAAACGAAAATAAGAATTAGTCTTATTATAAAAACGGCGAATTTTTTTCGCCATTTTTTGTTTTTGCTCGGAAAAGTTATCGGCTTGCGTGGAAAAAGCCGCAAAAAAGTGTAAAAAACTCTTGCACGGAAGTATATAATATGATATAATATATTGGTATGTGCTTTTTCCGATTTGACGGGAAAAAGCACCAAATTGTAAACCGTCATACGGAAACCGGCATCCGCTGCAAGCTCTCGCAGGCGTGTATGCAACAGGTCCGAACGGTAGGAAGGAAAAACTTTGAAACAAACCATGAAACTGCGCTCGGGCGCAACCATTCCCCATCTGTCGCTCTGTGAGGCAGAGCAAAAGCATTATCTGACGAGAAACGTTCTCAACAAAATGCACCTGATGCCTGCGGGCGACCCGATTGCATACGACGAAAATGCAGACGGAAGCATCACCTATTTCTTTGACCCCTCTCACGTAGTCGAGGCACCGCCCGAGCTTTGGTATGCTCCCGCGCAAAAGACCGAAACCCGCACCCTGGAAAGCGGCAGAGAGGTGGTTCGAATGAGCACCAAGCGCGCGGCTGCTTGCGGATATTACACCAAGGAACGCTTGGACCAGATGAACTACGACGTGATTGAGGAGCCGGTTGCCTATACGCTCCGCAACGACAAGAGTGTCATTTACTTTTACGACAAAAAGACCGCTGTTCGCCGTCCCCTGATGTGCGTTGCGTGCGGAAAGGAAATTCGGTACCGTCGCAAGCTGTGTCGGGCTTGCTTTGATGCGGATCTTGCGGTGCGCCGCGCCGAGGGGGACGAGCATCGAAGTGCTTTCTATCACATGAAGCGTGAGCGCGTGCTGTTCTTTGATTTGGAGCTGACCGGTGTTTACACGCACGACGAGATTCTGTCGGTTTCGATCGTGGACGGTACGGGACGGGTGATTATGGACACGCTCGTCAAGCCCGCGCACAAGAAAAAGTGGAAGCAGACCGAGAAAATTCACGGAATCACGCCCGATATGGTACAGGATGCACCGAGCCTTGACGATATTACCGACCGCATCAAGGAGCTGTTTGACAACGCCGATATTTTGATTGCATACGGCATCTCCACCGACTACAGTCACATCAAATACATCTATGATACCGAGGAGGAGCGCGAGGCGTTGCATAAAAAGGCGCGTTGTGCGGCAACCGAGTTCGTGCGCTTCCAATCCGAGCACTATCCCGATCTCGTACACGCATCGCTCAGTGATGCGATGGAACGCTTGGAGATCGAATGGGACGGCGTTGCGCATACGTCGATTGCCGATACCATCGGTTGCGCCAAGGTTTGGGAAAAGCTCTTCCCGCATTACTACGACAACTGAGGAGGGAACGAAAAATGGATTTTCTGTTTGGTTTTAACAAGCCTACCCCACAAGATGAGTTCACGTCGATTTTGACGACGGTGCACGACCCGATTGAGTTGAGCATCGTTCGGAGCATCTTGGACGGTGAGAAAATTCCTTACCGTGTGTGTGAACGCGGAAGCGGTGGGATGGTAAAGGTGATTGCGGGATACTCCACGTTCGGAACCGACATTATGGTACCTGCCGAGACACTGGCAATGGCACAGGAGCTGTTGGATGCTTATCGCAACGGGGACGTGGTAGAGGATGAGCTCCTCGAAGCCGACGGTGAGGACGGAGAGGAAGCATGAAAGAAATCTTACTTTGTAAATACGGAGAAATCGTCCTGAAGGGCGCGAACCGACGCTATTTTGAGGATGCTTTGTGCAAGACCCTGCGGTTTCGTGCCAAGCATTACGGAAATTTTACGATCACGCGTTCTCAAAGCACGCTGACCATTGAGCCGATTGACGAATTTGCCGATATCGACGGTATGTTTGAGAGTGCCTCCAAGGTGTTTGGTATCGTTGGCATCAGCCGTTGTGCCGTTTGCCAAAAGGATATGGCGGCAATTGAGGAAACGGTGAGAGCCTATATTCCGCAGTTTTTGGAGGGAAAGAAGAGCTTTAAGGTCGAGGCAAAGCGTTCTGACAAGCGTTTCCCCTTGGGTTCGATGCAAATTTGTGCGGAAGTGGGCGGATATATTCTGTCCGAGATGCCGCAGCTGCGCGTGGACGTGCACAATCCCGAAATCGTGGTACACGTGGAGATCCGCGAATTCTTTGCTTACGTGCATGCGGGGCAATTTAAGGGTGCGGGCGGTATGCCCGTAGGCACCAACGGAAAGGCACTGCTGCTTTTGTCGGGCGGAATTGATTCCCCCGTGGCGGGCTACATGATCGCAAAGCGAGGGGTGTTGCTGGAGGCGGTTCATTTTGAGTCCTTCCCATACACCAGTGAGCGCGCAAGAGAAAAGGTGTTTGAACTCGCGCGCGAGGTTGCGCAGTACGCGGGCTCGTTTAACGTCCACGTGGTGTCACTTACGCATATTCAGGAGGAGCTCGTCAAGCATTGTGAGGAGGATTACTTCACGCTTCTGTTGCGTCGCTACATGATGGCAATAGCCGACCGTTTGGCGCATAAGCTCGGATGCGGCGGCTTGATTACGGGCGAAAGTCTTGGTCAGGTGGCATCGCAGACCATGCAGGCAATCGGTGTGACCGACCCGTTGGCAACGCTTCCCGTGTTCCGTCCTTGCATCGGTATGGACAAGGAGGAAATCATTCGGGTGGCGCGCAGCATCGGCACCTTCGAAACCTCGATCCAGCCATTTGAGGATTGCTGTACCGTGTTTACCCCCAAGCATCCGCGCACGCGTCCCGAGCTTGCCAAGGTGATTGCCGAGGAGCAAAAGCTTGACTTTGAGGCACTGGTGGAAGAGGCGTTGAACGGGGCTTACGTGGAGCGCATCAGAACCGAATTTTGAAGCGAGGATGATACAGGACTATGGAACAGAAGTATTATCGCATGAACATTGCCGGATGTGAACGGCAGCTTCCGCTTTGCAAATTGAACGAGGAATTGCAGATCGCGGGCTTTGTGATGTTCGGGGATCCCGAACTGACCACGGCGTGTGCCGAGGAGCTTTTGAAAAAGGCTCCCCCGTACGACTACATGCTGACGGCCGAGGCAAAGGGAATCCCGTTGGTGCACGAAATGGCGCGTCTTGCCGACAATCAGAGATATTTCGTGGCAAGAAAATATCCCAAGCTGTATATGACGGGGATCATGGAGGTCACCGTGCATTCCATCACCACCGATAAAGAGCAAACGCTGTATTTGGACGCTGCCGACGCGGAATTGATCCGCGGCAAACGCATTCTTTTGGTGGATGACGTTGTGTCCTTGGGCGAATCGATGCATGCCCTGGAGCAGCTGGTCAATGCCGCGGGCGGCACCGTGTGCGGCAGGATGACCGTGCTTGCCGAGGGGAATGCCGCAAACCGAAACGACTTGATTTATCTTGAAAAACTCCCACTCTTCGACAAAGAGGGAAAGGAACTGTAAAATGGCTGAATTACTGAATCAAAACGATAAGCGTACCCACTATTGCGGACAGGTCAGAGAATCCGACATCGGCAATCCCGTTTGTGTGATGGGCTGGGTCCAGAAGCAACGCGACCTTGGAAACCTGATTTTCGTCGATCTGCGTGACCGTTCGGGAATCGTACAGCTTGCCTTCGACAACGATACCGACAAGGAGATCTTTGACAAGGCATTTTCGGTTCGCGCCGAATACGTGCTTTCGGTACACGGAACCGTCCGCGCACGTGCAGAGGGGGCGACCAACCCCAATCTTCCTACCGGTATGGTGGAAATTTTCGTAACCGAAATGAAGATTTTGTCGGCGGCACAGACCCCTCCCTTTGAGGTCAACGACGCAAAGCGGGTCAAGGACGAGATCGCCCTGAAGTATCGCTATCTTGACCTGCGCCGTCCGTCCATGCAGCGCAATATTCTGATGCGTCATCAAATCGCAAAGGTTGCGCGTGACTACTACTATGAGAACGGCTTTTTGGAAATCGAAACCCCGATGATGATTAAGTCCACGCCCGAGGGCGCACGCGACTATCTGGTTCCCAGCCGTGTACACAAGGGCAGCTTCTACGCGCTTCCGCAGTCGCCTCAGATGTACAAGCAGCTTTTGATGCTCAGTGGCTACGACCGTTACATTCAGCTTGCCCGTTGCTTCCGCGACGAGGACCTGCGTGCCGACCGTCAGCCCGAGTTTACCCAGATCGACCTGGAGATGTCCTTCGCGACGCAAGAGGATATCATGGCAATGAACGAGGGCTTTATCAAGCGCGTCTTCAAGGAGGTTTTGGACGTTGAGATCGAAACTCCGCTTCCTCGCATGACCTTTGCCGAGGCAATGAACCGTTACGGCTCGGATAAGCCCGATACGCGCTTCGGCATGGAGATTTTGGATTTGAGTGACACCGTGAAGTCCTGCGGCTTCGGCGTATTTACCTCTGCGATTGAGGCGGGCGGCTCGGTTCGTTGCATCGTGGCAAAGAATGCAGCCGGGACGTTGACCAGAAAAGAGATCGATAAGCTGACCGAGCACGCAAAGGGCATCGGTGCCAAGGGCTTGGCATATATCCGCTGGGTAGACGACGCTCCCAACTGCTCGTTTGCAAAATTCCTCTCCCCCGAGGAGCTGCAGGCAATCCTGACAGCAGGCGGTATGGAGCAGGGTGACGTGATGCTGATCGTAGCCGACAAGAACAAGGTGGTTTTGCCGACGCTTGGCGCACTGCGTACCTTGCTTGGCAAGAAGCTCGATCTGATCGACGAGGGTAAGTTTAATTTCTTGTGGGTTGTGGAGTTCCCGTTCTTTGAGTGGAACGAGGAAACCGAGCATTGGGATGCGATGCACCATCCCTTTACCATGCCGCTTCCCGAGTGCCTGCCCGCGCTTGAGAGCGATCCCGGCTCGGTTCGCGCACAGTGCTACGATATGGTGCTCAACGGTGTGGAGCTTTTGTCGGGCTCGATCCGTATCACCGACTGGCAGCTGCAGGAGAAGATGTTCCGCGCGCTCGGCTTGACCGAGGACGATATCGCGCGCAAGTTCGGCTTCCTGGTAGATGCCTATAAGTACGGCGCACCGCCTCACGGTGGCTCGGGCATGGGACTTGACCGTCTTGCAATGGTGATGACCGGTGCAGATTCTCTGCGCGACGTGGTTGCCTTCCCGAAGGTGCAAAACGCAAGCGAATTGATGTCGCAGTGTCCTTCTCCCGTTGCCGACGCCGATCTGGAGGTTCTCGGAATTGCCGTGACCGTATCCGAGGAGTCCGCTGAATGACACACGCGTTGGCGGATTGAAAATTTGCTTTGATAGAAAGCGAGAGGAAAAAGAGGTGGCACTTTTGCCCCTCTTTGTCCTTTTCGATAGAGGTGTTTATGCCCGAACTGTTATCCCCGGCGGGGAATTTTGAAAAGCTTCGTGCGGCAATTCTGTACGGTGCGGATGCCGTCTATTTGGCGGGGCAGATGTTTGGTATGCGCGCCGCCGCCGATAATTTTACGGTAGAGGAGCTTTATGCGGCGGCGGAGCTTGTCCACGCACACGGAAAAAAACTGTATTTGACCGTCAATACCATGCCGCACGTGTCGGAATATCCGCTTTTGCGGCAATTTTTGACCGACATCAAGGATGCGGGAATCGATGCGATGATCGTTGCCGATCTCGGGGTGTTTGCCACCGTGCGTGAGCTGTTGCCGAATATGGAGATTCATATTTCCACGCAGGCAAGTATCGTCAGTCCCGCATCTGCCCGTGCCTATGCCGCAATGGGCGCAAAACGCTTGGTGCTGGCGCGCGAGCTGACTTTGGCGGAAATCAAAGCCATTCGCGCAGAGCTTCCCGATGACGTGGAGCTGGAGGCATTTATCCACGGCTCGATGTGCGTGTCGTACAGCGGAAGATGCCTGCTGGCAAATGCCTTCAACGGGCGCGACGGAAATCGCGGAACCTGCTCTCAGCCTTGCCGTTGGAATTATTCCATCGTTGAGGAAAAGCGTCCCGATATGCTCTTTCCCATCGAACAGCAGGAGAACGTGGGGACCTTTATCATGTCCTCCAAGGATATGTGCATGATCGAGCATATCCCCGAGCTGATGGAAAGCGGAATTGCCTCCTTTAAAATTGAGGGACGCATGAAGAGCGCGTATTATACGGCGGTTGTCACCAACGCATACCGCATGGCGATCGATACCTATCGACGCGATCCCGAGGGTTACCGCTTTGACCCTCGGTGGCTTGAGGAGCTGGAAAGCGTTTCGCATCGCGAGTACGGAACCGGCTTTTATTTTGACGATCCCATGCAAAATCCGCAGCTTGTCAGCGCGTGCGGATATCTGCGCGAAAAGGCGTACTATTCCACTGCTACCGAGTTTGTTTCCGAGGAAGCAGACGCGATCGTTTCGCTCAGTGTGCCGCTTGAAAATGAAAACGGCAGACTGTATCGCTTTATTCAGCGCAACAAGGTGTCTATCGGCGAGGATGCCGAGCTGATCTCTCCCGGCAAGATCGGAAGAGGCTTTGGCGTGCGCGAATTGTACGCACCCGACGGCGGAGCGCTTGAATCCACTCCCCATCCCTCCATGATCTATTGGTGCCGCGTACCGTTCGCCGTTTGCGAGGGGGACATTATGCGCGCCTGTTCGGGAAAGGGCTTGGAGATTCGCGCCAAGGACCGCTTGAAGGGCTCGGATTGCTGATGTTATACGTTATGTTGGAAAGGAGAAAATCGAAACGATGGATATGGTTTGGGAATGGCTGAAGGCACTGCTGTACGGGATCATTGAGGGCATTACCGAATGGTTGCCCGTAAGCTCTACGGGACATTTGATTTTGATTCAGGATTGGCTTCCTTTTTCGTTTACGAACGACGAGATGCTCCTTTCGGAGTACTCCGAAATGTTTCAGGTTGTGATCCAGCTGGGGGCAATCCTTGCGGTAGTCGTTTTGTTTTGGCACAAGCTGTGGCCGTTTTCCGCGAAAAAGACGGCACTCCAAAAGCGTAACACCTGGGCTCTTTGGGGGAAGGTGATCGTTGCCAGCATTCCCGCGGCTTTGGTGGGAATCGTGGGCGACATGCTTTTGGAAAAGGCAAGCGGTAAAGATATCGACGGTTGGCTGTACAATTCCTTGGTGGTTGCCGCCGCATTGATCGTTTACGGCATTGCTTTTATCGTGATCGAGCATTTTCAAAAGGGGCGTACGGCAAAGGTTGAAACGGTGGAGGAGATTACCCTGAAGGATGCGATGCTGATCGGCTCGTTTCAGGCACTTTCCATCGTGCCGGGAACGTCGCGCTCGGGATCGACCATTCTCGGCTCTATGCTGTTGGGTCTTTCCAGAACTGCTGCGGCAGAATTTTGCTTTTTCATGGCAATTCCCGCGATGGTGGGAGCCAGCGGAATCAAGGCTCTGGGATTTGTCAAATACATCACCGAAGAATCGGTTACCGTTCCCACAACCGCATGGGTAACGCTGGCAATCGGTTGCTTGGTTTCTTTCCTTGTGTCGTTGATCGCAATTCGTTTCTTGATGGACTTCGTGAAAAAACACAGCTTCTCGGTGTTCGGTGTGTACCGTATCGCGCTGGGACTTCTCGTTCTTCTTTTGTGGGTGCTTTGAGTCTGTATGGAAAAACGATTGAAGATCCCTTATCCCGTGATCGTGGAGGGAAGCTATGACCGCCTGCGTCTTCAAAACGTGATCGAAGCGCAGATTTTGACTACCGACGGATTCGGTGTATTCAATCACACGCAAAAAGCCAAGCTGTTTCAAGCCTTGGCAAAAAAAACACCGATTATTTTGTTGACCGACAGCGATGGCGCGGGGAAGCTGATTCGCTCGCATCTGTCCTCTATGATTCCCCCCGACCGGTTGATCCATTTGTATGTGCCGCGAATCAAGGGCAAGGAAAAGCGCAAGCAGGCTCCGTCAGCCGAGGGAATTCTCGGGGTGGAGGGCATGGAAAACGAGCTGTTGTACCGTTTGTTTTTGCCGTATGCCGATGCGGAAGCCGTTGATGCTCGCATTGCGGAAAATCCGCTTTCTAAATTGGATTTTTACGAGGATGGACTGACGGGCAGGGAAGACAGCCGCGACGCGCGCGATGCCTTTGCCGAAAAATTGGGTCTTCCCGCGGGAATGACTCCCAACGCACTGCTTGCGGCGGTTCGTGTGCTTTGCACGTATGAGGAATACTGCAGATTGGTTGGAAGAACCGAGAAATGAAATCAAAAAACAAAAGGGAGTCGTGCGACTCCCTTTTGTTTTCCATCTAATATCAGTTGTTCAGTCCGATACGAAGTGGATTGATTAGTCCTGTGCTTTCTTACGCTTCTCAAAGCAAGCGCTGCAGTAAACAGGTCTGTCATTGGAGGGCTGGAAAGTGATCTTTGCCTCTCCGCCGCAGTCTGCGCACACAGCAGTGAAGTACTCTCTGGGAGCTTTGCCGGCGTTCTTCTTTGCATCGCGGCAAGCTTTGCAAGCCTTCGGCTTATTCAAAAAGCCTTTTTCTGCGTAGAATCTCTGCTCGCCTGCGGTGAATACGAACTCATTACCGCAATCCTTGCAAACCAGAGTCTCATCTACGTACTCTTTTTCTTCAACTGCTACTGCTTCGTTGATCTCGTCCTGGAACATGTTTAGTACCCCTTGTAAAAAAAATATGTTTTGCCCTTGTCGGATTTTAACCGACACCTTTGATTTCTCAACGCTCTGATTAAGCTATTCGGGCATCTTCAGTCAGACGCGGAAAGAACCGTGCGAAGCTTTTTTCGGATACGGTAGATCGCATTCTGTACCGATTTTTCATCCTTTTCCATGTGCGCGGCAATTTCCTTTGCCGTACGTCCCGAAAGGTACATCCACCAAATGCGGTTTTCGTATTCCGAAAGCTCGCCCTGCACCAAGCGGTACAGTGACAAATAATTTTCTTCCTCAATCAAACGGTCTGCGGGAGTTCCCTCGACGTTGGAGGATTCCTCCAGCATGGCTTCCTCCAAGAGCACTGTTTGTCCACTCTTTTTTTGCGTTCTCCAATAGGAGATCAACCCGTTTCGGATGCAGAGCTTTGCGTACGCTCCGAAGGACATGGAGGAATGCTCTCCGTCAAAATGCATCAAGGCATGGAAAAAACAGAGAATCGCCTCCTGACGGAGGTCCTCCCTGTCAAATGCCATTGATAGAGTATTGACAAATTGCCGAGTCATGGAATCAATCAGCGGTGCGTACAGATCGAGCAAATCCTCAAACGCTTGCTGATTGCCGTTTTTTGCCGCTTGGAGCAGGGCAGAAAGCTGTTTCTCAGATGCGGGATCGAATTTGTTGCTCATGGAATTACTGCAAGCCTTTCTTGACGGGGATAACGTGATCTTGTGTTTCTCGCAGAAGAGGAATTTTCGAAAATTTATTTCGGTTTCCGTGCTACTACGTACCATTATACCATACTTTTGTCAAATGTCAAGCCTGATTTTTTGTAAAAAATTGTAGAAAGTATACAGTTTTTTAAAAAGATTGACTTTTTTTACAAAAATAGGGTGCATCTGTTTGATACTTTTCACAAAACAAAAAAGCCGAGTTGTTAATTTTTTACAGATAATGTTTCAAAAAATTGTAAAAAAATGAAAAAGACGGTTCCGATTTTTGCTATCGACCGTCTTTTTTTCTTCCTTTTTTATTTGTCGAACAAATAATTGACGTTTCCCGCGAGAAGTGCCATCACACCGCGATAGATCACGTCGGGACGGTCTCGGAAATTCTCCCGCATTTGTCTGGAACGGTATTCCGAGTCCACGTTTACGGTGGTTTGCATCAAAATTTTGTTTTTTTCGCGGATCATGACCGTGACGTTGTAGGTTTGGTCGCCCATCGGCTCGTAGGTGCAGTCCACCGTGATGCCGCGCCGCTTGAAATCGAGATACCGCAGCGCGCAGGTCAGGCTTTGATCGAGAATCGAGGGGAGCAGGTCACTCTTCATGCTTTCGGCTACGATGCTGCCCTTTTTGGTAACGGCATAAAGTGAGTCGCCCGTGTCAACGTCTTTCCCGACGTCTTCGATCAGTCCGCCGTCCAAAAGCTCGTGAAAGGCTTCTGCGAAATCAAGGTACATGATATAATCGGTTTGCATCACGATGTCGTTGACCGTGACGTAATCCATGGGATAATTGATGTTTTTCATCAAATACAGGACGAAGATTTTTACATTATTCATACTTCCGATTGGTGAAGCCATACAAAAACCTCCTTTTTGGGAACGCTGAAATAGAGTATATCACATTTTTTTAAAAAATTCAATAGTTTTGTTTGCAATTTGACAATTTTTGTGGTATGATATAAGGGAATTGAATTGGAAAGGATTTTCAAACGATGATTCAAATTGCTATTTTAGGCTTTGGCGTGGTCGGAAGCGGCACGGCAGAGGTCCTTACCGAAAACTGTAAGCTGATTGCAGAGCGTTGCGGCGACGAGGTTTGTGTCAAGTATATTCTGGATCTGCGCGAGTTTCCCGATCACCCCTTGGGAGATCGCGTCGTACATGACATCAATATCATTTTGAACGACCCCGAGGTCGTGCTTGTTGCCGAGATGATGGGCGGTGCGCATCCTGCGTACGACTTTACCTGCGCCGCTTTGCGCGCGGGCAAGCACGTGGTCACCTCCAACAAAGAGGTCGTTGCGACCTTCGGTGTAGAGCTGTTGGAGCTGGCAAGACAGAATTCCGTGAGCTACTTCTTTGAGGCGAGTGTGGGCGGAGGCATTCCGATTATCCGTCCGATGCAGACCGACCTTGCATCCAATAAGATTTTGTCGGTCAGCGGCATTCTCAACGGAACCACCAACTTTATCTTGACCAAGATGAAGGACGAGGGCGCGGAGTTCGCAGATGCCTTAAAGGAGGCACAAAAGAACGGCTATGCCGAGGCAAATCCCGCCGCCGACGTGGAGGGCTTGGATGCTGCGCGGAAGATCGTGATCCTGGCGGCATTGGCATACGGAATTTTGCTGGATCCGAACAAGATTTCTACCGAGGGAATCACCAAGATCACCTCGCTCCATACCGCCGTTGCCGAAAAGCTTGGCGGTGCAGTCAAGCTGATCGGACACACCGAGCTGATCGACGGCAAGGTCTTTGCACACGTTTCTCCCTATCTCGTTCCCGCGCAAAATCCCATCAGCCACGTTGACGGGGTGTTTAACGGTATTTTGGTAGACGCGAACATGCTGGGACGCGCACTCTTCTACGGTGCGGGTGCCGGAAAGCTTCCCACCGCAAGTGCCGTGGTTGCCGATATCATTGATATTTTGTCGAACCGTGCGTCCGACCGTATGTCGCCTGCTTGGGAAACTGCCGACGCGGCTTCGGTTGCCGATGCCGCCGATTACGTCTGCCGTCGCGCGGTTGTAATTAACGGTTGCTCCGGCTGTGCCGAGAAGCTCCAACACGCACTGGGTGCCGACGGATACGTATGCGTCAAGGACGGAACCTATGCGGTTGTCAGCCGTCCCCTGACCGCAGATGCGGCAGCAAATGCTGTGGCAGCTGTTGGTTTGCAGGCGGTGTTGACGCTTCCCGTTTTGGATTGATGGTCGTATAGTTCATATTGTTATGCGGGGAGGAACTTTTGAAAAAGTTCCTCCCCGCACCCCTCTTCAAACTTTCACAGCATTTTGGGGGCTTTTGTGGGGGAGGAACTTTTGAAAAAGTTCCTCCCCCACACCCCCTCTTCAAAACTTTCACAGCAATTTTTTATTGCGTGAGAGTTTTTATTTTTTGTGTCGGACGCTCGGTACTGCCGAAATATAGATTTATCAAACATATATCTTTTTACTTGGATTGCATTGACAAATAAAAAGGCATATGCTAAAATAGGATTTAGGAATCATCCAAAAAAACTTGACAAAAGGAAGCAAAATCATGAAAAAGATCTGTTTAGCGGTGCTCGTTTGTCTGCTCGTTTGCGGACTGTTGCTTACGTCGTGTAACAAAGCAGAACCGATTGGAATTGCCAAAAGTGAAATCAACGAAAACGGTGAGTTGGTGATCACCTACACCAACGGAACCACCGCGAACCTTGGAAAAATCACAGGAGAAGACGGCAAAAAAGGTGACAAAGGTGATGTGGGTGCTACAGGTCCGCAAGGGGAAACCGGAAATGGTATTTCAAAAGCAGAATTGATCAACGGTGAGTTGATTCTTACCTACACCAACGGAAACGTTGCCAATCTTGGAAAAATCATTCAAGAAAACGATTTGGATTTTTATCCCTTACCCGATGGTACGTATGGTGTGATGATTGGAAAGTCTATATTTCTCGAAGAGATTGTTATTCCCGAAACCTACAATGGGAAGGCGGTAACACAGATTTTACCAAACGGCTTTAACAGTGCTACCAATTTAAAAACAATTGTCATTCCCAATAGCGTCACAAGCATCGGTGATTCTGCGTTCGCTGGTTGCACAAGCCTTACAAGCGTCACGATTCCGGGCAGTGTCACAAGCATCGGTGATTATGCGTTCAAGGGTTGTAGCGGCTTGACAAGCATCACGATTCTTGACGGTGTCACAAGCATTGGCAATTATGCGTTCTGGGATTGCACAAGCCTTACAAGCATCACGATTCCGGGCAGTGTCACAAGCATCGGTGATTATGCGTTCAAGGGTTGCAGCGGCTTGACAAGCATCACGATTCTTGACGGTGTCACAAGCATTGGCAATTATGCGTTCTGGGATTGCACAAGCCTTACAAGCATCACGATTCCCAGCAGTGTCACGAGCGTCGGTGGTTATGCGTTCTCCTCTTGCAGTAGCCTTACAAGCGTCACGATTCCCAGCGGTGTCACAAGCATCGGCGATTATGCGTTCCGTGATTGCAGTAGCCTGACAAGCATCACGATTCCGGGCAGTGTCACCAGCATCGGTGATTATGCGTTCCGTGATTGCAGTAGCCTGACCACCGTTCATATTACCGATCTTGCCGCATGGTGCAATATCAACTTTTTCGGTTACGAATCTAATCCGTTGTATTATGCAAACGATTTGTATCTGAACGGCAAATTGGTAACGGAGCTTGTTATCCCCGATAGCGTCACAAGCATCGGCAATTATGCGTTCTATGATTGCAGTAGCCTGACAAGCATCACAATCCCCGATAGCGTCACAAGCATCGGTGGTTCTGCGTTCGCTGGTTGCAGTAACCTGACCACCGTTCATATTACCGATCTTGCCGCATGGTGCAATATCAACTTTTTCGGTTACGAATCTAATCCGTTGTATTATGCAAACAAATTGTGTCTAAACGGCAAGTTGGTAACGGAGCTTGTTATCCCCGATAGTGTCACAAGCATCGGTGATTATGCGTTCGCTGGTTGCAGCAGCCTGACAAGCATCACGATTCCGGGCAGTGTCACAAGCATCGGTGGTTCTGCATTCCGTGATTGCAGTAGCCTTACAAGCATCACGATTCCGGGCAGTGTCACGAACATCAGTGGAGGGGCATTCAGAGGTTGCAGTAGTCTGACAAGCATCACGATCCCCGACAGTGTCACAAGCATCGGTGCTTCTGGGTTCTACGATTGCAGTAGCCTGACAAGCATCACGATCCCCGACAGTGTCACAAGCATCGGTGATTATGCTTTCTGGGGTTGCACAAGCCTTACAAGCATCACGATTCCGGGCAGTGTCACGAACATCAGTGGATGGGCATTCAGCGGTTGCAGTAGTCTGACAAGCATCACGATTCCCAACAGTGTCACAAGCATCGGTGATTATGCGTTCTATGGTTGCACAAGCCTTACGAGCATCCATTTTCAAGGCACGGTTGGCGAATGGCAGGGCATTTCAAAAAATTACGCTTGGAACTACAATCTCCCCGCGACCGAGGTCAAATGCACCAACGGTACGGTTTCTCTCAAATAAAATCACCCAATAAAATCAACAAATTGGGGTGGTTCAAATGCATTGCGCATTTGAACCACCCTTTTCTGATTTTATTGGGTCAAAGACCTCTCAAACGTCGATATCTTTCATATAGCGGTTGCCGTTTTCGGTGATAAACGCCTTACGTGCGGGGAGATTGTCGCCAAGCAGGGTATCGAAGATCACCTCCGTTGCCGCGGCATCTGCGGGAGATACCGAGATCAAGCGGCGCGTTTCGGGGTTCATGGTGGTTTTCCACATCATGTCGGGCTCGTTTTCACCAAGTCCCTTGGAGCGCTGCAACGTATATTTTTTATTGCCGAGCTTTTTAAGGATCTCCGCCTTTTCAAACTCGTCAAATGCGAACAGCGTTTCGTCCTTTGTCGTGATCTCAAACAGAGGAGACTCTGCGATAAAGACCTTATGCTCCTTGAGCAATGTGGGAAGCAGGCGATAAAACAGCGTCAAAAGCAGGGTGCGGATCTGGAAGCCGTCCTCGTCGGCATCGGTACAGATGATGATTTTGGACCAGCGCAGATTGGACAGATCAAAGGTGCTCATGTCGCTCTTCTTTTTGCTTTGAATTTCGACACCGCAGCCGATGACCTTTAATAGGTCGGTGATGATCTCGCTTTTGAAAATCTTGTCGTAGTCACTCTTAAGGCAGTTCAGCGTTTTACCGCGCACGGGAATGATTGCCTGGAACTCGGCATTTCTGCCCAGCTTACAGGAGCCGAGTGCCGAGTCGCCCTCTACGATATACAGCTCCGCCACGTTGGGGTCCTTGGAACGGCAGTTGACGAATTTTTCCACGCGGTTTGCGGCATCGATCGAGCCGGCAAGCTTCTTTTTGACGTCGATGCGCGCCTTTTCCGCCGATTCGCGGCTGTGCTTGTTGATGAGTACCTGATTTGCAAACAGCTCGGCGGCTTTGGGATTTTCAATGAAATAGATTTCAAGCTGCTTGCGCAAAAAATCGTTGAGAGCTGATTCGATAAAGGCGTTTCGAATGGCTTTTTTGGTTTGGTTTTCATACGAGGTGACGGTAGAAAAGCTGTTGATCACCAGCACTAAGCAATCGGCAACGTCGGCAAACGAGATCTTTTTTTCGTTTTTGGCATAACGGTTGTTTGCCTTGAGGTAGCGGTCCATTGCATAAACGAATGCCGAGCGCACCGCATCATCGGGAGATCCGCCGTGCTCCAAGTAGCTGGCGCAATGGTAATACTCCAGCATATTGACCGTGTTGGATATGCAAAACGAGATATCCGCCTTGAATTTGTAGTCGGGCAGATCCTCTCGGTCGCGTCCCTGCGCCTCCAGGTGCCACGATACGGGAGCTGTCAGCGCGCTGTCCCCAACCGTTTCGCCAAGATAGTCGGAGATGCCGTTTTGATAGAAGAAGACGTCCTCCGAAAAGCTGCCGTCCTCCTGCTCTAAATGCAGAATAAACCGAATGCCGCTGTTGACCACCGATTGGCGGTGCATGACGTTGCGGAAGTTTTCGTGCGGAATGTTGATATCGGTGAAGACCTCAAGGTCGGGAAGCCAATGGACGACGGTTCCCGTTCTTTTTTCCTTGGGGGACAGAGGACGCTCCACCAGCTCGCCGTCCACCTCGCCTTTTTTGAAGCGGATGCTGCGCTCGGTGGTTCCGTCGTAGGATTTGACCACCATGAATGCCGAGCTGTACTGTGTGGCGCAGGCACCCAGACCGTTGAGTCCGAGCGAATACTCGTAGGAGCCCCCGTCGTTGTTGTCGTATTTACCGCCCGCATACAGCTCGCAGTAAATCAGATCCCAGTTCCAGCGTCCCTCGGTTTCGTTCCAGCCCAGCGGAACACCGCGACCGTGGTCGTCCACTTGAATGCTTTTATCTTGATATACGGTTACCGTGATCTCGTCACCGTGACCCTCGCGCGCCTCGTCCACCGAGTTGGAAAGGATCTCAAAAAAGGAATGCTCGCAGCCGTCGAGTCCGTCCGAGCCGAAAATAACGGCGGGACGCTTTCTGACACGGTCGGCACCCTTGAGCGACTTGATACTTTGGTTGTTATATTCTTGCTTCGTATTTTTTTTCGTTGCCATTCAAAAATCCTTTCTTTTGGTTAGTCCTGTCGCGGCTTGCATACGTCAATCCAAGACACCGCGCGCGAGGCTGTAAACAATTCGTCGCAATTCAGCCGTACCGCGCTTTGTGCGCTGCCCGCTGCGGGGTAGACGGTATCGAAGCGTTGGAGTGATTGGTCGAGATAGACCGACACTCCCTCCGGGTTGGCAAAGGGGCAAACACCGCCCACTGCATGACCCGTGGTGGCAAGCGCATCCTCTGCCGACATCATTTTCGCTTTGTAACCGAAATATGCCTTGAATTTTGCGTTGTCTATTTTTTGGTCGCCCGCCGTTACGATCATCAAGCAAGTATTCTCTTTTGTGTAAAAGGTGAGCGATTTTGCAATGCGCGCGGGCTCGGTTCCCACTGCCACGGCGGCAAGCTCCACCGTTGCGCTGGACACGTCGAATTCCAAAATGCGGTCGGCAAGCGCCAACGGTGTAAGGTATGCTCGTACTTTTTCAACAGACATTTCGTTTATTCCTCTGAAATTTCAAATCATACGTTTATTATAGCAGAATTTTGTCGATTTGAAAAGGGGGAGATCGACTTTTTTGAAAAAAACTTATTTTTTGCGTTTTTTCTATTGCAAGTTCCATAAAAAAATAATATAATATAATATAATTGGGTATTGCCGAAGACGGAGGAGGAGTGTGCATGCAAAAAAAAGAGTGGTTTCGATGCTTGCAGGGAACGCGGGTCATGGTGATCGGATTGGGAATTTCCAATCTTCCGCTGATCGATTTTCTGCTTCAAAAGGGGGCTCTCGTCACGGCATGCGACGCAAAGGAGCGTGCGGCATTGGGGGACGTTGCCGACCGACTTGAGGCGCGCGGCGTGCGCTTGATTTTCGGGAAGAACTACCTGGAGAATCTGGAAGCCGACGTACTCTTCCGCACCCCCGGGATTCGACCCGATCACCCGCAAATTCTTGCGGCATTGGAACGGGGAGCCGTGCTTTCCTCGGAAATGGAGCTTTTCTTCCTGCTGACCCCTGCTCGCATCATCGGCATTACGGGAAGCGACGGAAAGACGACTACGACGACGCTTACGGGCTTGATTTTAGATGCGCACTGTAAGCGGAACGGAAGAGGCCGTGTCTTTGTGGGCGGCAATATCGGTGCGCCGCTTTTGCCGCGCGTGGAAGAGATGCAAAAAGAGGATTTCTGCGTGGTGGAGCTTTCCAGTTTCCAGCTGCAAACAATGCGGCAATCTCCCGAAATTTCCGCCGTGACCAATCTTTCGGAAAATCACCTCAACTGGCATACCGACATGGAGGAATACGTACGGGCGAAGACCAATATTTTCTTACATCCCGAAAACGAGCGCGTGGTTTTGAATGCCGAAAACGAAGAATCCATGAAAAGACGGGGGGAGGTCAAGCGTCCCGTGACGCTCTTTTCCTCCAAGAAAACCTCGTTTGCCGAGTTTGACGGGCTTTTGCAACCGAACGATGCGGCGGTCTATCTGCGCGACGGCATAATTTGCTTCTGTAGTGGCGGAGAAGAAGAGCCGCTTTTGGAGGCTTCTAAAATTCGTTTGCCGGGGCTTCACAATCTGGAAAATTACATGACCGCCCTTGCCTTGACGCATGATGTTGCCGACCGAGAGGATTTCCTTGCGGTTGCGGAATGCTTTGAGGGGGTTCGTCACCGTTTGGAAAAGGTGCGTGTTTTGGACGGCGTGACCTATTATAACAGCTCGATCGATTCTTCACCCACGCGTACCGCGGCGGCACTGTCGGCACTTTCTCCCATCCGCCCCATCGTGATCTGCGGTGGTGCTGACAAAAACTGTGCTTTTCCGCCTCTTGCCGAGTCGCTTTGCAAGCATGCAAAGGCTGTTGTTTTGACGGGTGCAACGGCGGAAAAGATCAATGCGGTTTTGTCTTTGCGAAAAGAGGTACAAAGCGGTGCTTTGCCGGTCTATCGAAATGCCGATTTTGAGGGGGCGGTTACGCTTGCCCGAACGATCGCAAGGGCGGGCGATACCGTGCTGCTGTCCCCCGCCTGCACAAGCTTTGATGCATTTCGGAATTTCGAAGAACGCGGTGACCGTTTTTGCGCAATTGTGCGCGCATTTCATGAAATGAAGGAGGATGTTTAGATGAATCAAAATGAATTTGTGATGCAAAGCCACGTCAAAAAGAATGCGGCATATTACCGAGAGCGAGCCAGAGGGGTGCTCAAAGGTCATTATTGGATGACGGTATTGGTTACACTCGTGGCTGTTTTGCTTGGCGGAGCAGTACTTGGTGCAACGATCCCTTATGATTTGTTTGGAGATTCCGAGGAGCTTCGGGTGGAGATCAAAAACGGGGAAATGACCGAAACGCTGCGGGAATGCCTGCGTTACGTGAGCAACGGTGATATCGGTGGGCTGTTGGATGCCTATCCGGTTTTGCAGCTTCTTTTGATCGGTATATGCACGGCGGCAATCTTTACGTTGGCATATCAGATCTTTGTGGGAGGACCCGTGGCACTTGGGTATCAGAAATACCATCTTGACCTTCAAGACGGAAAGCCCGGCTCTGTGAAGAATCTGTTTGATTACTTTCATATCAATTACGGGCAGGCGGTCCTTGCAAGGACATTGTACATCCTGTTGATGACGGTGCTTTCCATTCCGGCAATGCTTTGTTCGGTTTGGTTGCTCGTTGCGTTGGCACCGGTCGCTTCCTGTGCGCTTGCCGAAAATACGAGCGGTGTTTGGCAAGCCTTAAAAGATGCGCTGCTTCCTTTGCTTGTGACCCTGCTTGTGGCTGTTTTGACCGCAATTTTACAGATTCCGATACAACTTCGCTATTTCTATGTTACCGTGATTCTTGCGGAATATCCCGAAATCGGTGCTATAAATGCGTTTCGAAATTCGGCAAATTTGATGAAGGGGAGCAAATGGCGGCTGTTTTGTCTGCAATTCAGCTTTTTCGGTTGGTTCCTCCTGGCAACACTTTGTCCCTTTGGATTTGATCTGTTGACCCCCTATACACAGGCGGCAAACACGGCTTTTTATGACGACATCGCCAATCGGAGTGCCGCCAAGGAAACCGAATTCCCCAGCCTGAATCCCGACGATTACAATCCCGACGAGGCGAAATGGTAATCGAAAACGCAATGATTTGAAACAGAAAAGGACGAAACGAACATGATATATTCCGAAAAAATTCTTGGTCTTGCAAAAGAAGCCGAAGCGGCACTTGCCTCGCATTTTGCGTACATCGACCGTGTAGCCTTTGAAAACACCCAAAAGGTGATGGATACCTTCCGCGAGCATCGCGTGTCGGACGGGATGTTCCAGTCCACCAGCGGTTACGGCTACGACGATCGCGGACGCGACACGCTTGACGCGGTTTGGGCGGACGTGATGGGGGCTGAGGCGGCCTTGGTACGTCACAGCATCGTCAGCGGTACGCACGCGCTTACCATCGGGCTTTTCGGTATTTTGCGCCCCGGGGACGTGATGTATTCGGTGGCAGGCAAGCCGTACGATACCTTGGAGGAGGTCATCGGGCTGACGGGAACCTCCGGGAACGGCTCGCTTGCCGATTTCGGTGTGACCTACGAGCAAACCGAGCTGAATGCCGACGGAAGCTTTCGATTTGACGAGATCCGCGAAAGGCTTGCGCACTTGGGAAAGCGCGTGAAGATGGTCTTCGTGCAACGTTCCAAGGGATATCTGAACCGCAAAACGCTGAGCGTGGCGGAAATCGGGGAGCTTGCCCGATTCGTGCATGATATAGATCCCGATATTTTCGTGGTGGTGGACAACTGCTACGGTGAATTCGTCGAAACGCGTGAGCCGTGCGCGGTGGGAGCTGACCTTGTGATTGGCTCGCTGATCAAAAATCCGGGCGGCGGAATTGCGGAAACCGGCGGATATTTTGCGGGAACGGCACGCGCGGTCGAGCTTGTCAGCTATCGGCTAACCTCGGTTGGCATCGGTGCGGAGGTCGGCGCAACCCTGGGACAGAACAAGCCGATGTACAAGGGTCTGTTCTTTGCACCGCACGTTACCGCACAGGCACTCAAAACCGCACATCTTGCGGCATATATGTTTGAAAAGCTCGGCTATCGCGTCGAGCCACGCTGGGATGAGGAACGGCACGATATCATTCAAAGCGTGATTACG
Organism: Oscillospiraceae bacterium; assembly: GCA_015064155.1. Lineage (GTDB taxonomy): Bacteria > Bacillota > Clostridia > Oscillospirales > CAG-272 > UMGS1865. Next base: position 28,371 of record SVST01000012.1, read on the forward strand.
GGAACCCCCGAGGGTCTGTGCGCATTTTGTCGCGGCATTCAGGAGGGCTCTCCCGTGGATTCCTTCGTAACTCCCGAGCCCTGGGCAATGCCCGGCTACGGCGACCCCGTTATTATGGCGGCGGGGGCGTTTACGCAAGGCAGCTCAATCGAGCTTTCCGCAGACGGTCCGTTGCGCGCCCCCTACACCGCATTCTTCCAGGGCGGCTTGACCTACGAAAGCGGTAAGATCGGCATTCTGTGCGCGGCACAGCGTGTCTATGAAAGTCTGCAAGCGTGATGCGAACGCTTGAAAAAAAGACGCTTGGCTTGTACTTGCATATTCCGTTTTGCAGATCCAAGTGTCTTTATTGCGATTTTTGCTCGCAACCGAACCGAAGCGAGTCCGAGCACGCGGCATATACCGAAGCACTTTGCCGGGATCTTCGCGCACGTGCAGAGACTTGCTCCGCCTATACGGTGGACAGCGTTTACGTGGGGGGCGGAACACCGACCTCGCTGGCACCTGCCTTGCTGCAAAAAATCCTTGACACGGTATTTTCGTGTTATCATATCGAGCCCCATGCCGAGATTACCGTGGAGTGCAACCCCGCAACCGAAAGCCGTGCGCTGTTCGAGTGCCTTGTTTCGGCAGGTGCGAATCGTTTGAGCATCGGCGCGCAAAGCGTGCACGACGGGGAGCTTCGTGCGCTCGGAAGATTGCATTGCTTTTCCGATCTCTCAAAAACGGTGTCCGATGCCCGCGCGGCGGGCTTTGAAAACCTGAGTGTGGACGTAATGTTCGGGATCCCCTTGCAAACCGAAGAGAGCTACTTGCAAACGCTGTGCAAACTTTCGGAGCTGCAGCCGAATCACATTTCCGCGTACGGCTTGACCGTGGAAACGGGAACTCCCTTTGGGAGGATGGGGGATCGATTGCGGCTTCCCGATGAGGAAACCACCCGTCGGATGTATTTTTCGGGGATTGATCTGCTTGCTCAAAGAGGCTTCCGTCAATACGAGATCAGCAATTTTGCGCTTGACGGGTACGAGTCGCGGCACAATCTGAAATATTGGAACTGTGACGAATATCTTGGCTTCGGTCCCGCGGCGTATTCGGATTTCGGCGGACGACGCTTTGGGAACAGTCGGGATATTTCCTCCTATCTTGCAAACGAGGATATCACCGAGGAATCCGAGGTGCCCTCTCCGAACGACCGCAAAAACGAGTACGTCATGCTGCGTATGCGTCTTTCGGAGGGAATTGATTGCCGCGCGTATCAAAAACGCTTCGGCAGCTCCTTTGAAAGCGATTACGGGGATGCTCTTTCGCGATACGTGAACGGGGGATTCGTGCGGAAAAACGCGCAGGGATATGCCTTTACAACGGACGGAATGTACGTCAGTAATTCGATTCTGTCTGAAATTCTTTGCTTTGATGCAGGAAACTGCTGACAAAATCGAAAAAAAACTTGACAAAACGCGTATTGTCGTGTAAAATAAGGTTAGAATACGAAAGGAACGGATTTGAAGTATGGAAACCAACAACGAAAGAGAATTTTTCACCTTGAACGACGAAGACGGTAACGAGGTGGAGTTTGAATTGATCGGTGCTACCGAATACAACGGAAAGCGTTACTACGCAATGATCCCCGCAGATGCCGCAGATAAGGCGCAGGAGGAAGAGAACGGCTTTTGCGAGTACGTGATTTTGCGCGAGGAGCAGGATGCCGACGGGGAGATCTCGCTGGTTTCGGTGGATGACGACGATGAATTCGACGACGTTGCCGATCAGTTTGACGATATGTTCTCCGAGGAGATCGATTACGACTGATTTTGAACTTTTACCTGCTTAGTGCGTGATAATCGGTGATATGGACCCACAATCGATTAAAGGAGTCTGACACCGCGGTGGTTTGCAGACCTCCCGTACGCGAGATTTCGATTGACTTGTCTCGACCGCGTTCGGATGCTGGGAGCAGTAAAGCCGCGCCGAGGACACCGCCCTGAACTACAGGGTTCTAATGTTCCGATTACACGGCTCGGTGGGGTTTTCGAAGCAATTTCGAAAGAGAACGAGCCTTTGCCGACGGTGCGGGCTCGTTTCGTTTTATCAACAACCAATACTGATGTACATACAAAGGAGAAAAAGATGGGAATTATTAAGGCTTTTAACAGTGCCATCGGCGGCTCGCTGGGCGATCAATGGTTGGAGGTCATCGAGGCCGACAACATGAGTGACACCACGGTTTTTTGTAAGGGTGTTAAGGTTCGGCGGGATGACAAAAGAAGCAACCGCCGCAGCAGCAACAAGCGAGGCTCTGAGGATCTGATTTCCAACGGCTCGGTGATTCACGTGTACGCAAACCAGTTCATGATGCTGGTTGACGGCGGACGTGTGGTGGACTATACGGCTGAGGAGGGCTACTACAAGGTTGAAAATTCCTCCGCGCCCTCCATGTTCAACGGTCAGTTCGGAGCATCTTTGAAGGATTCCTTCAGCCGTATCAAATTCGGCGGTGTCCCCTCGCAAAAGCAAGAGGTCTACTTCATCAATCTGCAGGAGATCAAGGGAATCAAGTTCGGCACGGCAACCCCCGTGAACTATTTCGACAACTTCTATAACAGCGAGCTGTTTTTGCGCGCGCACGGTACCTATTCCATTAAGGTGACCGATCCCTTGAAGTTCTATGCCGAGGCGCTTCCGAAGGGAGCCGATATGGTAGACATCAAGGATATCAACGAGCAGTATCTTTCCGAGTTTTTGGAGGCGTTGCAGGCGGCAATCAACCAGATGTCGGTGGATAATATCCGCATTTCTCAGGTGACCTCCAAGGCGCGCGAGCTGTCCCGCTACATGGCAAACGAATTGGACGAGGATTGGAAGAATCTGCGCGGCTTTGAGGTGCTGTCGGTGGGTCTTGCCAGCGTAAGCTACGACGAGGAATCCAAGAAGCTGATCAATATGAGAAACCAGGGTGCAATGCTGGGCGATGCGGCAGTGCGCGAGGGTTACGTGCAGGGTGCCATTGCACGCGGTATCGAAAATGCGGGCAGCAACAGCGGCGGCAGTGCGCAGGCGTTTATGGGTGTCGGCATGGGCATGGGTGCCGCAGGCAACTTTATGGCAAGCGCATCGGCAACAAATGCTGCGCAGATGGAGCGCGATGCGGCGGCGAAGGCTACGGCTGCAAAGGCATCTGCCGATTCCTGGACGTGTGCGTGCGGTGCGGTCAATACGGGCAAATTCTGCTCGGAGTGCGGAGCAAAAAAGCCGATGGCGGCAGGAGCCTGGACCTGTACTTGCGGTGCCGTCAATACGGGTAAATTCTGCTCGGAGTGCGGCTCTGCCCGTCCGCAGGCAGACCATTGGTTCTGCACCGAATGCGGATATAAAAACACGGGTGACGCAAAATTCTGTGCGGAGTGCGGAAACAAAAGAGCATGATGTTCCCAATCTTCCAAAACGCATGAAATAAAGGGGCTTTTTTATGGAAACAACCGTAATTTACCAATGTCCGAACTGCGGCGCGGGTCTTGAATTCGATGCCGAAAAGCAAAAATTCTGTTGTGAATTTTGTTTGTCGGAGTTTACCGAGGAGGAAGCAAAGGCTGCCAATCCCGAGGACGTTGCCGAGGAAAATGCCGCCAAGAATGCGGAATACAGCGAGCAGATGCAGGAATATGCTTGTCCGTCCTGCGGTGCGCACACCGTAGCCGACGAAAGCACTGCGGCTGATTTTTGCGCCTATTGCCACAATCCCGTGGTTTTGGTGGGACGTTTGTCGGGGGAGATGCGACCTCATCGGATCATTCCGTTTAAATACGACAAGGCAGCGGCACAAAAGAAGTTTTTGGAGTTTGCTACCCAACACAAATTCGTTCCGCGCGCCTTTTTCTCAAAGGAGCAGATCGAAAAGATTTCGGGTGTGTACTATCCTTTTTGGGTGACCGATGCAGATGCCGATACGACAATGCGTGCGTCGGCTACGCGGCTTCGCGTGTGGCGAGTCGGAAACGTCGAGTTTACCGAAACCTCGAACTTCAAGATCAAAAGAAGCGGTAACATTCATTTTGAGGATATTACCATGTCGGCTCTTACCGAGGCGGATAAGCAGATGCTGGAGGGCATTTTGCCGTATCCATCCGAGGCGTTGCAGGAGTTCTCCATGCCCTATCTTTCGGGATTCCTTGCCAAAAAGCGCGATATCGAGCGAGCAGATCTTACGGGTGAGGTTCGCGCCCGTATGAACCGATATGCCGAACAGATGCTTCGGAACACGGTCAACGGCTACAATGCCGTAACGGTAAAGGAAACCGACGTAAAGATTACGAAAAGCCATTGGGACTATTCGCTTTTGCCGATTTGGGTGTTGAACTACCGCGACCGTCGCGGAAAGGTGTATACATACGCGATGAACGGCTATACGGGCAAGGTATACGGAGAGCTGCCGATCAGCTTCCCGAAGCTCGGGATTTTGCTTGCGGCGGTTGCCGTTCCCCTCACCGCACTCTTTACGTGGATCGGAGGGATGCTGTTTTGAAAAGATCAATTTGTTTTTTGCTGGTATTGCTCTCTTTGATGACGTTTTGGATTCCCGTCGATGCACAGATGGCGGAAGCATCGGGCGTTGACGATCGGTACGGAATGTTTTCTTCCGAGGAGATCGAAGCGATTTCTGCTGTTGCCGCCGAGGAAAGCCAACGCGCGGGGTGTTCCTTGTATATCGCCACGTTCCGTGTTCCGCGAGGACTCAGCTCTACCGAAGCGCAGTATACGGGAGAGATGTTTCTGACTCGGCACGGGCTTTCCAAATCCGACGATTTGGTGCTTTTGGTCGTGACGTACGATGAAAATAAATCCGAGTATTTTTATAACCTGTATACGTACGGAAAGGCGACGAAAAAGATCAACGACAAGGAAGTTGACTACATTTTGGATCACGACGACGTGTGGGCAATTAAGGAAGGCTTTCCGGCATCGGGCTGTCAGGCTTTCTTGCGTCTTGCCGCCAAGGGATATCTCGGAAGATTGGGGGCTTCTTACCTCAAAATCGCCATCATTTCCTTTGTGATTGCGTTGACGTTCGGCTTGATCGTTTGCGGTACGGTTTACGCGTCGTACAAGCAAAAGCAGAAGTCTACCCAATATCCGCTTGACCGTTATGCCAAATTGGAGTTGACCGAATCTGCCGATCGGTTTGCGGGCACGTTTGTGACCAAGCGCGTGATCCAAACCGGGTCGAACGGTGGAGGTGGCGGTTCCTCGCACGGAGGCGGTGGCGGACACCGCGGCGGTCGCTGACGAATACAAGAATAGCAAATAAAAAAGGCACGAAACCGCGCGGTTTCGTGCCTTGCTTTGTATCAAACGATCACGTCGGGCGTTTCGTCCTCCTGCATCTTGTCCAGAACGTGGTGATCCAGAATTCGGACCATTGGATTTTGTACGGGTTCTTCGTCAAAAACCAAAATTTCGTTTTCGTCCTTCAGAATGGGGTAGGGCAGGTAGAGCGAATATTGCGGACCGATATTCCAGTAGCGTCCGAGATTGAAGCCGTTGACTACGATAAAGCCCTTGGTAAAGCCGTCGGGATGGATAAAGCAATCCTTCTTCTCGGGGGCGCGGAAGCTTCCGCGATAGAACGTGGGAAGATTCGGCTTTTCGTTTTCGATGCTTTTCAGCTTGTCAAGACTGTCCATCGGGAGCGTCCAGATCTCCCAATCGGTTAAGAATTGACGGCAGGACGCGTGTACGTAAACGTAATCAAGGATGCCCTTGCGGTCGCCCAGCAACACCTCAACACCGAAATTGATACGTCCGAGATTTTCCACCAACAGATCCAGCGTGCCGCCATCGGTCAGCCAATCGGCGCATTCGATGTACTGCTTTTCATCGTTGCGGTGAATGGTTCCACGATACACACCGTTGAAGTAAACGTGCATACGGTCAGCCATTTTTCCAAAGACCAAATACTTGGGGTCAATGATTCCTTCGATCTTTTTGCGGTAGAGGATATATCCAAGGCTTTGTCCGAAATGCTCCATGGAATAAAGCTGGTTGGACTGGTGGTGCGTGCCGATGTTGTCAAGATTTGCAAACAGACCGCCGGCGGGGGTCAGCTTGACGTCCCCGATATTTTGGACGGGGACGGGTGCGGGGCGGGGCAGGTTTTTGCCCAAATGACGCTCCATAACCTTTTGGATTGCAAAATACTTGGGGGTACATTCGCCCCACTCGGTCAAGGGCGCGTCGTAATCATAGCTGGTGGTGTCGGCAAAGTAGGTGACCTTACGCGGATTGATCGGATCCTTGTAGAAGGCGTTTGCACCGTTATAGAATGCGTAGTTGGTGCCGCCGTGGAACATGTACATATTGAAGGATGCGTCAAGCTCTAAGTGACGCTCCACCTCGTGTGCAACGATATCCCCGTCGTATTTTCGGAAAGGCTCGCCCCACTGCGTAAAGTTGCCGACCCAGTGCTCCACACACATACGGGGCGCGTCGGGCATATAGCTGTCGAGCGCATCGTATTCGTAGGTGATTCCCTTGTGAAATCCGAAATCCAAGCAACACAGACGGTTGCCCGCGTGTCCTCCGTTGAGGAACATCTGACGGTGTCCGTCTGCGGTAAAGATCGGCACGTCGATGCCGCGATCTTCCAAAAGGCGCGCGCACCATTCCATGTAGGCATGGTCGTTTCCGAAGGAGCCGTACTCGTTTTCTGCGGCTACCATCAAAACGTTTCCACCGTTGGTGATCAGGTGCGGCACAAGGTGCGGCAGAAGCTGATCCATGTAAGCGGTTAAGGGCTCGGTATAGGCGGGATCCATCGTGCGCAGGCGGATATCGGGGTTGGCAAGCAACCATCCGGGGAAGCCGCCAAACTCCCACTCAGCGCATACAAAGGGACCCGGGCGTACGATTGCGTAAAGACCCAGCTCCTGTGCGGTGGAAAGGAAACGCTCCAGATCCAAGCGACCCGAAAAATCGTATTCACCGGGATGCTTTTCGTGCAGGTTCCATGCGCAGTAGGTTTCCACCGTGTTGAAGCCTACGTCCTTGATCTTTTGTAAAAGCGCGGGCCATTGCTCGGGGAGCGAGCGGAAATAATGGACCGATCCGCTGTAAATGCGGAAAGGCTTTCCATCCAAGTAAAATTCACGGTTTTTCCAGGTAAAACGGGAAGCATCGTCTTTTTTTGTATTTTTGCGGAAAACAAACAGCTTACTGAAAATGTAGTTGAGAATAATGACCAGCACTGCGGCAACCAGCTTGACGAGATATTCGTTCACCGACAAAATGTCGAAGAAGACAAGGAAGATCCCTTCTTGCAAGAGGAAGGTCAGCACACGGCTGCCCGCAAAGCTACCGATTTCACCGAGGATGGGTAAGAATCCTCGGCGTGTACTGCGGAATACCCAAATGCGGTTGGTAACGTAAGCAAAAGCAACCGCTGCCACCCAGGCAATGAGATTGGCAATGTGAATGAGATAAACTGTTTCTTTGATTGCATCGCCCCAGAAATGGTAGAGCAGAAAGCTGACTGCCCAGTCCACAACTGTGGTCAGACCACCGAAGATCAGATACAAAAGCTGCTCACGGTAGGTAGACATTAAGTCCTTGATTTTTTTGATCATGATTGAAACATCCTTTTTGGGGAGGGGCTTTACCCGATTTGATAGGTGGTGCCGTCCTTGGTGTCGATCAAGGTGACACCCTTTGCGAGAAGCTCGGCACGGATGCGGTCTGCCTCTGCATAGTTTTTCGCTTTCTTGGCAGCGGCTCTTTGTGCGATCATGTCTTCGATCTCACGGATCACGGGATCATCGGACACGGGCTTCTGTGCTTCGGCTTCTTTTTCCCGATTGAGCGCATCTGCCTTTTCCAACAGATCAAGGCAGAGCACACGATCAAAGTCGGCAAGAAGCGCGCGCTTGGTTGCTCCGTTGGTGTCTGCCTTGAGCACGTCGTAAACGGCGGTGACGGCAAGCGAGGTGTTCAGGTCGTTGTCAAGTGCCTTGGCAAAATTCGCTTTTTGCGCGTCAAACGCGGCCCCATCGATTTCGCCGTCCTTTTCCAGTGCCGCAACACGTGCCACCAGCTTGTTGTATGCCACCTTTGCGTTGTCCATGTTCTCGTAGGAGAACACCAAGGATTTACGGTAGTGTGATTGCAGGCAGAAGAAGCGGTAGACCATCGGGTCGTAGCCTTTCGACTTCAGCAACGAAAGGGTGAGAAATTCGCCCTTGGACTTGCTCATCTTTCCCGAATTCGTATTCAGATGCAGAACGTGTACCCACCAGTTGCACCATTTGTGACCGAGATATGCCTCGGACTGTGCAATCTCATTGGTGTGGTGGGGGAATGCGTTGTCGATACCGCCGCAATGGATATCAAGCTTATCGCCCAAATGCTTCATGCTGATGCAGGAGCATTCGATGTGCCAACCGGGGTAGCCAACCCCCCAAGGGCTTTCCCATTTCAATTCTTGATCGTCGAATTTGGATTTGGTAAACCAAAGCACAAAATCGGCTTTGTTGCGCTTGTTGCCGTCTTCCTCTACGCCCTCGCGTACGCCAACGGCAAGATCCTCCTCCTCAAAGTTGTGGAAAACGTAGTATTGCTTCAATTTAGAGGTATCAAAATAAATATTTCCGCCTGCCTCATACGCATAGCCCTTTTCCAACAGAGAGGAAATGACCTTGATAAACTCGTCGATACAGCCCGTTGCGGGTTCTACGATTTCGGGACGGCGGATGTGGAGTGCTTCGCAATCCTCAAAAAACTTGTCGGTGTAGAACTGCGCGATTTCCATCACGGTTTTTTTCTCGCGCTTGGCACCCTTGAGCATCTTATCCTCACCCGTATCGGCATCGGAGGTCAGGTGACCCACGTCGGTGATATTCATCACGCGCGTGACCTCGTAGCCCGCGTAGCGCAGATAACGGTCAAGCACGTCCTCCATGATATAGGTGCGCAGGTTTCCGATGTGTGCGAAATGGTATACGGTAGGTCCGCAGGTGTACATGCTGACCTTTCCCGCTTCATTGGGTATAAATTCGTCTTTGGTTTTGGTTACGGAGTTATAAAGCTGCATATTCTATGTCCCCTTTGTTATTTTACAGATTTTGATTTGTCCGGTACGCGTGGCTTTTTCTTCTTTTTTGCCACCGAGAAGCCGAAGTGTCCCAGCCGTTTTCCGAGCTCGTAGTAGTCACCGTGTGCGTATGCTACGAGCTCGGCCTTTTCCAAATGAAGCTTGCCCGTATCATCCACCAGCGTTTCGTTGACGTCAACCGCTACGATATCGGCAAGAAACATATCGTGTGAGCCGAGAGCCACCACGTCGGTGACACGGCATTCCAATACCACGGGGCTATCCGAAAGGATTGGACAGTCGATCTCTTTTGCTGATTCATACGAGAGATTGCACTTGGCAAACTTGTCGTTTTTGGCACCCGTACAAACGCCGCACCAATCGGCGGCACGCACCAAGTCCCTGTTCGTGAGGTTGATGGCAAAGACACCGCTTTTTTTGATGATCTCATAAGAATATCGCGAGGGACGTACCGAAATATAGGTTTTGGGAGGATCGGAGTTGATGATCCCTGTCCAGGCAACCGTTAATACGTTCTTTCTCTCTCCATCCGCGCAGGTGACCAGCACGGGCGGTACGGGAGCTAAAAGCGTTCCGCCTCGCCATTTGATTTTTTCCATGCCGTTCTCCTTTCCGCTTCGGCTGTTTATCAAGACTCCGTATATTATACCATAATAACTGCGCCCTTGTCAAGTTTTCTGTCGAAAAAGAAAGGGGGTCGCTGAAAAAGAAAGCTTTTTCAGCGCACGAAATTGGTGCGGACCTTGGGTTCCTTTACGGGAGTACCGTATGCTTCCTTGCCCAGTGCGATTGACTTCACCAAAAACGCTGTGTTTTCGGCAAGCTCACGCACGGTTTGCAATCCCTCGGAATCCTCCAGGGCTTCGCCCTTTTCCGAGCCGTACAGTCCGTTCCAGTAGTGTGACGATGCCACGGGCATACCGCTGATGGTAAAGTATTTATACAGAGCGTCCAAAGTAGGGGTCTGTCCCATACGTCGCGCGACCGAAACCGCTGCACCGACCTTCATGGTTTTATCAAAGGACGTGCTGTAAAACAGACGGTTCAAAAAAGAGATCAACGTACCGTTGGCACCGGCATAATAAACGGGCGAGCCGATAATCAAGGCGTCGCAGGCTTCAAAAAGAGGGGCAATTTCATTCACCGTATCGTCAAATACGCATTTTCCGGTCTTTCGGCAGGATTTACAAGCGATACAGCCGCGGATGTCGCGCGCGCCCACGTGGACGGTCTGACAGTCCAATCCGTGGCTTTGAAATACGCGCTCCATTTCTTTCAGTGCCAGTGCCGTGTTCCCGTCGGGACGGGGACTTCCGTTGATCATTAAAATCTTCATGATGCTCTCCTTGTGCAAAAAAATGTTACAGTATTCTCATTATACAGCAATGCTGTGAAAAAATCTACACAATTTTCAAGAAAAAATCGGAAAAGACTTGAAAAAACGAAAAAAATTGTTTATAATGGGAGTACTTCAGGAAAGGCAGGACTTACCAAGTGGCAAAATATTCGGTTATTACTTATAACGACGGCGACAACCGTACGACGCACGTGGCAGAGATTATTCAGATTCTGTCCGATTACGCGCCCGATCTGTTCGGCTTGCAGGAAACGCAAGAGATTCACATGCCGATTTACGCGGAGGGGTTGTCTGCGTATGGGTACGTCTACTTTGATAACGACGGTACCACCTACAACAGCCAGCCGATTTTTTATCGAAAGGATAAGTTTGAGCTTCTTGAAAGCGGCATCAAGTGGCTTTCCGACACACCCGAGAAGCAGTATTCCAAATTCGAGGAATCTGCGTATACGAGAAGCTATACCTATGCATTGCTCCGTGATCTTGCCACGGGGGAAAAGCTGCTCATGGTGAACACACACATTGACTATACCTCTGCCGCAAACAAAAAGCAGATCGAAAAGCTGGTTGAACTGACGCGCGGGGAGTATGCGGACGTTCCCATGTTTTACACCGCCGATTGGAATATGCGGCGCGATTCGAAAGGATATGCCGCCTTGAATGCGTACGGCTTCAAGGCAACCGAGGAATTTTTGCCCGATGCCAAGCTTGGGGGGACCTGCGTAGGCGGAACCACGGCGATCGATTTCTGCTTTGTGGACGAGCGCTTTTTCAAGGGTGTGGCATACAAGGTGATCAATGATCACCCGTACAGCGAAACCGCATCGGATCACTATCCCGTGTACAGTGAGATTGAAACGCTGTAAAAAAGAGTTTTGGGGGACGGCTTTTGGGAACCGTCCCTTTTTTGCCCCCTTTTTTGCTTGAAAAGCCGAAAATGGCATTGACAAACCCCAAAAAGTATAGTATAATAAAATCAGCATAGTATGCCGTGAGGCAAAACGATAGAGCATGAAGGAGGCTGGTAATATGGCACAGGACGCACGTCCGTTGGTAGAGGGCAAATACTTGGAGTATCTGGATAAACCTCTGGTACGCGAGGAAAACACCATTTGCTATGGGGATATGAATGATAAATGTATTCTGATTCTTGAGATCATGTCCTTTAAAACCGTGAACGGAAAAGAGGTTCCCAAGGATATTTTCATTCAGGTGATCGATTCCAAGGATCCCACCAAGATCATCAAGCAGGGAAAGAAGGACGGACTTTACGACGCGTTCAGCATCGGTCTTGTCTGGCTGGACATGGCACTCAAGTCCGCGCAATAAAATACGAAAAAAATCCGAGCCAACCGCCAAAGCGCGTTGACTCGGACTTTTTTATTGCTCGTTTCGATTTAACTCGTGGGTGTCGAGGATGCGAAGGGCGGGCGCGTTCGTTGGTTCCTCGTCAAATATCACGATCTCGTTTTCTTCCTTTAAGAGTGCTCCCGGCAGATACAGAGAAAACTGAGGACCGATCTTCCAATAGCGTCCCAAATTGAACCCGTTGACGGTGATAAAGCCCTTGCTAAAGCCGTCGGGGTGGATGAAGCAATCCGTTTGTTCGGCAGCATGGAAATATCCACGGTAAAAGGCGGGGAGATCGTTTCCGTCGTCGGCGGTGCTTGCAAGACGCTCAAGATTTTCCATGGGAAGCGTCCAAATTTCCCAATCGGTTAAGAATTGACGGCAGGATGCACTGACGTAAACGTAATCTAAAATTCCCTTGCGGTCCCCCAAAAGAAGCTCGGGGAGTGAGCGCAACCGTCCCATGTTTTCCACCAAGAGATCCAGCGTGCCGCCCTCGGTCAGCCAATCGGCGCATTCGACGTACTGCTTTTCGTCGTTTCGGCTGATCGTTGCGCGGTGAATGCCGTTGAAATAGACGTGCATACGGTCGTGTACCGTGCCGAAAATCAAATGCTTCGGGTCGATGATTCCTTCGATTTTTTTGCGGTACAGAATATAGCCGTAATCCTGTCCGAAATGCTCCATGGAAGAAAGCTGATTGGAACGGTAACGGGTGCCGATGCGATCGAGATTTTCAAACAGACCGCCCACCCGTTCAAGACGGACGTCCCCAATGCTTTGGACGGGAACCGGCTGCGGACGGGGAAGCTGTTTTCCAAGATGCCGTTCCATCACGCGCTGTATCGCAAAATATTTCGGGGTACATTCGCCCCATTCGGTCAAAGGGGCACCGTAATCGTAGCTGGTGGTTTCGGGGTAATAGGTGGTTTTTCGGGGATCGTTCGGGTGATCGTGAAAGCTGATTGCGCCGTTATAAAACCCGAAATTGGTGCCGCCGTGGAACATATACATGTTGAAGCTTGCCCCCAGTGCGAGGTTTTGCTCCACCTCCCGTGCTACGATTTCTGCATCGTAAGGCTTTTGCGGAATTCCCCAGCGGTCGAAATTTCCGATCCAATGCTCCATATTCATGCGGGGAGCATCGGGCTGAACTGCCTCCAGTGCCGCGTAGAATTGCTCGGTGATTTCCCCTTTCAGTCCAAAGTCAAGACAGCACAGACGGTTGCCCGCGTGTCCTCCCGAGAGAAACATCCGACGGCTTCCGTCCGACGTGAACACGGGGACGTCGATGCCGCGTTCCTCTAAGATACGCGCGCTCCATTCCATGTAGTCGTGGTCGCTTCCAAAGGAGCCGTACTCGTTTTCCGCCGCAACCATCAGCACGTTTCCGCCGTGCGTGATCTGGTGCTTGGCAATACGCGGAGCCAATTCGTCCATATAGCGTTCGATTGCCGCGCACAAGGTAGGGTCGGTGGTACGGAATCGGATGCTTTCATCGGCAAGCAGCCACGCGGGGAACCCGCCGAACTCCCATTCCGCGCAAATATAAGGACCGGGACGCACGATGGCATAAAGCCCCAGCTCGTCTGCAATCGACAGAAAGCGTTCCAGATCCAAACGACCCGAAAAATCGAACTCGCCTTTTTGCCTTTCGTGCAGATTCCACGCACAGTAGGTTTCCACGGTGTTGAAGCCTGCGTCCTTGAGCTTTTGCAGCAGCTCTCTCCATTTCTCGGGAAAGCTGCGGAAATAGTGGATGGCTCCGCTATAAATGCGAAACGGCTGTCCATCCAAATAAAAGGACCGATCCTTCCAATAAAAACGGGGTTCTTTCATCAAAGCGCTCCTTTCGGGGATCAGCGGTGTATTTTCACCAAGCGGTCGATGTTGGCGGCAAGCGATTGGACGAGCCGATCGACGTCTTCGGTGGTATTTTGCTCGCCGAAGCTGATACGGATCGAGCATTCGATGGCTTCGGGAGAAAGACCGAATGCGGTCAAGGCGCGGCTCTGCCGATTGCGTGCGTGCGAGGAGCAAGCCGAGCCTGCCGATACGCAGATGCCGTCCTCGGAGAGCGCGTGGAGCATGGTTTCACTGCGAATGTCGGGCAGAGTGACGTTCAAAATGTGGGGAGCTGCGGTCCCCTTGGGAAGATTGAGCGTTACGGGCAAGGACAACAGCTTTTCGATTGCAGATTGACGCAAAGCGGCAAGGTGAGGAAGCGTTTTGGGGAGCGTGCGGAAGCCAACCTCGGCAGCCGCGGCAAAGCCCGCGATTCCGATGACGTTTTCGGTTCCCGAACGGAATCCGTTTTCCTGTCCTCCGCCTTGTACGACGGGAACGAAATCGCGCCGTTTCAGTGATTCCGACGAGGCATAGAGCGCGCCGACCCCTTTGGGACCGCCGATTTTATGCGCACTGACCGTCACCAAATCCGCCTTGAGCGCGGTGGGGGACAGACGGCACTTGAGATACCCTTGCACCGCATCGGTGTGGGTGACTACGTTGGGATCAACCGCCTTTGCCATCGAAAATGCACGGGAAATGTCGTACATGGCACCGGTTTCGTTGTTGACCGTCATCATGGATACCAAAAAAACGCGACGGTCCAGGGCGGCGGCATATTGCTCCCAATCAAGCTCTCCTCCTCGGGTAGCGATGCGAACCACCTCAAACCCGTTCTTTTCCAACGCGGCAAATGCGTTTTCTGCCGCCGGATGCTCGGAATCGGTGGTGATGATCTTGCCGCCCTTGCGACGGTCCTTTGCGTATGCAGTGCCGAAAATGGCAAGATTGTCGGATTCGGTACCCGAGGCGGTAAAGGTGATCTGCCCTTGCGTCGGAATGCTGCGAAGCCCCAGCGTTGCCGCAATACGGCGGCGGGAGGCTTCCAAAAGATCGTGCGCGTCCTTTCCCAACGGATGTAAGGAGGAGGGATTGCCGTAATGCTCCATTGCCTCGGTCATGGCACGCTTGGCTTCGTCGCAAAGCGGAGTGGTGGCACTGTTGTCAAGGTAAATGATGTTTTTCATAGGACGTATGTGGTTTATTTGAATTCAAACGCAGCCAAAATGGCTTCGAACTCTGCAAGATGTGCATCGAAATAGGCAGGCAGCGCGGTGTAGGTGACACAGTAGAGCTTGTCCTTGTATGCGGCAATTACCTGCACGTAATGATAGGAGATGCCGCCCACGGTGTAGCGGTAATGGTAGCGATCGGCGGGACGTTTATCAAGCGTTGCTTCGCTGTCGTGTGAGAACAGCTCGTAGCCGTCAACGCCGGCGGTTGCTTTCATGGCATTCTCGGACATCACAAACAGATCGTGCGTGCTGATGTTCGAACCGTCGGGCATATAGGGGATGACGCTGACACTGGTGCGGTCATCGGCAACGTATGCCGAGAAAATACGCTCGTCACGGTTGACGCTCCAGGTTTTTGGGACGTAGAAGCGGTAGGCAACCTCTCCGTTGGAGGCAAGCTGCATTCCCTCGGGGGCCTTTGCGGAGGTATTCAGCGATTTGAGGTAGTCGTCGGGCTCGTAGGGAGTGTCCGCGAAAACGAAATTGTCCAGTATTTTTTCCACGTCGGGAAGCAGACGCTCGTAAAGCTCGTCCAACACGGTGAAGCTGAAGACGTAAAACGCGTTCGCTCGTTCGGTGAGAACCTGCACGAAATGCACGGTTTTTCCGTCTACGTTGCCCTTTTCATGATATCGGATGGCATTGAGATTATTGATCAAATCGGCAGCCTTGGGGGCAACCTCAACAAAAGAGCCTTGGAGCGAAACCAATTCTAACGTGGGGCGGCATTGCGTGGTATAAAACCAGTCGATTCGTTCATTGGCGGCATTTTCCGCGTCGGGCGCGGGAAGAGATGTCAGCATTTCCTCGGTGATGGGATATTTTACCATGCTGACGTTTGAAAGTCTGGTCAGACTGGCATATCCGCCCGAGACGCCGTACGCGAGGTTGGGATTCCACGAGGTGGGAATATACAAGCGGAAATCGGCACCGGGTACGGTAGCGTTTTGCATTCCTCGCGGAACGTCCTTGTCGGCATCCTTGTTGCAGGACGCAAAGGAGAAAAGCATTGCAACGCACAAAAGGAGCGCGAGCAGTTTGACTGTTTTTTTCATGTTATCAACCCTTTCGAGTGTTTATAATTCTTCAACATAACATTTTAGCATATTTTCTTGCAAATGTCCATAGGAAAGTGTAAATTTTTTCAAGCGAACGAATATAGGGAGCAGAACCCTGCCGGATAAGTCTTGCTTTTGGTTAAAAAATTGTTAAATATAAGTTAAATGTAGACAAGGGTGTTTACAAACGAGGAAAAGTATGGTATACTATTATAATCGAAGAACTGTATCTTGAAAGAAAGGAGGCTGTACTGCCATGAACGATACGACGTCCTTTGGAAAAAGTGAGAATCCGTGGCTTGATTCCTCGTTGCCGCCGATGCAAAAGCGTTTTGCAGTGGTTACGGCAATTGTATTTTTCCTCTCTTCGCTCTGTTTGACGCTTTGCGTGTACGAGTGGGGTGTGATTCTTTTATTCGTTGCGCTGTTTGCGTACGTGATTTGGATTGCCCGTTCGCCGAAAATTGCGGTTTGGGTGCTGTCCGGAGCGATTTTTTTGATTCTGTTGAGCTCGACGTTGCTTTTAGGCACACTCTTTCTTTCTATGGTGGTGGGATGTATGAGTGGAGCGTTTTTGCTGACCACTCGGCGGTTGCCTCTTCCTTTGATAGCAGCCCTGCCCGTCGTTGCGATTGCGGTATCGGTTGCCGTTACGGGTAGTATTGGAATTGCGCTTTGCTCGGTTGCGTTTGTGCCGGCTTCGATTCTGTTGGCGGTGGCAACGCGTCGGCATTTTGCTCGCACGTCGGTGCTTTGCTTTGCTATCGGCGGATTTTTACTCACAGCCGGTATCGCGCTTGCCGCGTTGGTTTATGACGCCACGGGTAGCTTGAGCCGTGATTCCCTGCAGCATTGCGTGGAAGTCTGCCGCAACGGATTGATGGAATTTTTCGTACAGCTTCGAACCGAGGTTCTTGCGCTGATTGCCGAGACCGACGCGGGCGAGGAGGGGCAAAAGCTGCAACAGGAGATCTCAACGGCACTTTCGGACGACACACTCCGTGCAATCATTCGGGCACTGTTTAACCTTTTGCCCGCTATCCTTACCGTGGTGGCCGCGGTCATTGCCTTTTTGGGACAGATTTTGCTGTTATCCTCTTACCATACGGCAGGACTTGATCGGGTTCTTACCCCCAAGGCGAGAACGCTGACCGTCAGCTTGTCGGCGGCAATTATCTTCCTTGTCTGCTTCCTTTTGCTGTTTATTCTGCCCGATTCCATGGCATTGGCGGTTGTACAGAATATTTGCTTGATTCTGACACCGATTTTGCTTTTGGTGGGTGTGCAGACCCTGGTGGCAATGATTACCAAGGCAAAGGGCGCGATGAAAATTCTTTTGATCCTGGGCGTTGGTGCGATGGTTTGCTGCTTTTCGGGCGGTATGCTCCTGGTGCTGGCGGCATGGGGAGCGTACAACAGAATTGCCGTGTCGATTCAGCAAAAAATATATGAAAAAATGGGACAAGGACCCAAGGGACCTTCCGATCCCGAACGGTAAACGCGTTCGTATCATTTCGATTTGATAGGAGGACTTGCTATGCAAAAGAAGAGAAAAACTGCTTTTCGAACCGACCTGCGTCCGCCTTTGATCGCGGCGGCGATTATCGGCGGTGCGATGCTGCTCCTTTACACGGTGATCTCGCTTTTGGTGGAGGCCGAGGAGATCCCGATCTACGGCGTCGCCATCTTTGGCGTTTACGCGCTTTCGGTGATTTGTATTCTGTTTCCGTATCTGAGCCGTTTCCGCCGTATCAAGAGTGCCGACGACGCAGCGGAGCTGCTGTCTACCGAGATCAGCGATATGTTCCGTTACGTGGTTGATATTCCGTATGCCGTGGTCAGCACCGACGGTGTGGTGAAGATCGTCAGCGGAGCCTTGCAGGATATTCTGAAATTCCGTTCGCCGATCTGTAACGTGCCGCTGGAGAGCTTTTGCTCGGTTCCCATGAAGGATATCGTGGGGTATGCCTATAACGGCGAGCAGGTGAAGAACATCAGCTTTACCGAGGACGGGGTTCCGATCGATAATACAAAGCCGATGGTGACTCAGATCGACGGCGTCAGCTACGCGGTGCGCTCCTATACCATGCGCTCGCGCGGAAAGGACTATTACTTTACGATTTTCACCGACATTTCCGAAAAGCTTGCCATGCAGAGGAAAATGTACGAAACCGAGCCGATTGTGGCATACGTTGTTATCGACAGCTTGGAGGAATTGGCGCAGTACATTCGCGTCAGCTACCGAACTGCGGTGAACGAGATTGAAACACGGCTCAAGGAGTGGGCGCAAAGCTTTGGCGGAATGCTTCGTGAGTACGAGCGCGAAAAATATCTGTTGGTGTTCACGCGTGAAGCACTTGACACCTGTATCCGCAACAAATTCCGTATTTTGGAAACCATCCGAAGCACGAAATTGGGCGATAATACGTTCCCTGTTACCATTTCTATGGGTGTGGGTGCCGTACACGGCAGCTTTGAGGCGAAGGCGCGCGCCGCAAGTGACGCGCTTGACATTGCACTGCAAAAGGGCGGTGACCAGGTTGCCGTGAACGACGGTACCACCATCACTCCGTACGGTGGACGTACCAATACCATGTACGGCTCTACCACCATTACCTCCCGCGTCAACTCCACGCATCTGTGCAAGCTGATCCGAGAGGCGGGCAACGTGTTGATCATGGGTCACAGAGGACCCGACTACGACTCGATCGGCTCGTGCGTCGGTCTTGCAAGACTTGCAATCTCTGCGCGGGACGGTGATTCCTCAAAGATTCGTATCGTTATCAACCGCGAGCACGTGAACTTCCGCATTTGCTACGATATGCTGGCAAATATTCCCGAGTACCGTTCCATGTTTATCAGCGGAGATACCGCACTCGACGCGGTTCGCTCGGATACGCTTCTGATTATGAGTGACGTGAACAACGTCAACAATACCGAATGTCCCAAGCTCCTCAAGAGCGTGAAAAACGTGGCGATCGTCGATCACCACCGCCGTCAGGATCAGCTTTACGAATTCAAGCCCTTGATGACCTACATCCGTCCTGCCGTTGCGGCTGCGGGAGAGTTGGTCAGCCAGATGCTGGAGCACAGCCCGTATCACGACGCGCTCCTCAAGGAGGAAGCGAATCTGTTGCTGGCAGGCTTGATGCTTGACACCAAGAACTTTACGCAGGGGGCGGGTATGCAGACCTTTGCGGCGGTGAATTATCTGTACCGACGCGGCGCGCATGCCAACGCAGTGCGGATGCTGTTCACCGAAACCATGTCCAACCTCTTTACGGCGTGCGATATCGACAGCCGTACGCGTACCTATCGCGATAAGATCGCGCTTACTTGGCTCAGCGTCGATCATCCCGCAACCGAGGCGGACAACATCGCCGTGGCGAAGGCGGCGGACAAGTTGATGACCATTGCGGGTATTGAGGCATCCTTTGCCTTGCTGCGCGCGGAGAACACCGTGACCATTTCGGCGCGCTCACACGACAAGATCAACGTACAGATCATTATGCAACGCATGAACGGCGGCGGACACTTTGATATGGCGGGCACGCGCTTGCCCAACACCACGCTTGAGGCTGCCGCAACACAGCTCAAAAACGTGCTGGACGATTATTTGGACAACGAATATGAATCCGAAAAGCGCCGTTGATAGGGTTGCAAAACGGTAAATATTTCAAAAACGGAGAGAATAGACACATGAAGGTTATTTTATTGGCTGACGTAAAGGGTCAGGGCAAAAAGAACGACGTCATTGAGGTTTCCGACGGATACGGAAAGAATTTTTTGATTCCCCGGAAGCTGGCAAAGGTTGCCGACGCGCAATCGCTCAACGACGTAAAAACGCAGGAGTCTGCAAGACTTCACCGCATTGCCACCGAACGGGAAGAGGCACGCGCATTGGGCGAACGCTTGAAGTCGATCGTGGTAAAAATCCCCGCGACCTCGGGCGGTGACGGAAGACTGTACGGCTCGATCACCTCAAAGGATATCGTGGAAAGGTTGCAGGCGGATCACAAGATCACCATTGACAAGCGGAAGCTCGTTTTGAGTGACCCCATCAAGGCGTATGGAAAATACGAGGTTGAGGTCAAGCTCTATACCGAGGTAACGGGCAAGATCAACGTATTGGTTTGCGAGAAGTAAGATGCAAGACGAATTGATGCGAAAGCTGCCGTTTTCGATGCCCGCCGAGCAATCGCTTTTGGGCTCGGTGCTGATCGATCCGGCATCCTTGAACGAAATTGCAGATCTGCTCACGTCCGAGGATTTCTATCTGTCCGAGCATAAGCAGATTTATCTTGCCATGCATGAACTGTTCCTTGCCAACAGTGAGATCGACGTGGTTACCCTGATCGATATGCTGGTGGTAAAGGGCATTTACGATAAGTCGGGCGGTGAGGACTACATCCGAACCTTAACCGAGGCGGTTCCCGATGCCTTGAATATCAAGGATTACGCGCGGATTATCAAGGAAAAAAGCGTTTTGCGACAGTTGATTGCCGCATGCGGTGAAATTTCCGAGGCAGCGTATTCCGAGCAGGAATCTGTGACGGGAATTCTGGACCATGCCGAGCACCTGATCTTCAGCATCGCGCAGGGAAGAGATACCAAGAACTTCCGCCATATCAAGGAGGTTTTGGGTGACGTATACTCGCATTTGCACGAGCTGAACACCAACAAGGAAGCAACGCAGGGCACGCAAACCGGATTTTCCGCGCTTGACCGTGTTTTGGCGGGTATGGGTAAGAGTGACCTGGTTCTGGTAGGCGCGCGTCCCGGTATGGGTAAGACCTCGTTTGCTTTGAATATTGCAACCAACGTCGCAAAGCAGACCAAAAAGGCGGTTTGTATTTTCTCGCTCGAAATGTCGGCGGATCAGCTCGTCAGCCGCGTGCTGTCCAGTGAAGCATTGGTTAACAGCTATGCCTTGCGTACGGGTGAATTAAAGCCCGAGGATTGGGAGCATTTGGCGGCTGCTGCAGGAGAGCTTGCAGGGTGTGATATTTTGATCGACGATACCTCGGGACAAACGGTTACCGCGATGAAGGCGAAGCTGCGTCGCGTGCAGAATCTCGGAATGGTGGTCATCGACTATCTCGGCTTAATGCAGGGCGATCATCACAATGACAACCGCGTACAAGAGGTTTCGGAGATCTCCCGTTCGCTCAAAATCATGGCGAAGGAGCTGATGGTTCCCGTTGTTTGCTGTGCACAGCTTTCGCGCGGACCCGAATCGAGAACCGATAAAAAACCGATGCTTTCCGACCTACGTGACTCGGGTGCCATCGAGCAGGATGCCGATACGGTTATTTTCCTGTATCGAAGCGAATACTATAAAACCGGAGAGGAAGCCAATCAGGATACCAGCATTGCCGAGGTTATTATCGCAAAGAACCGACATGGCTCTACGGGTTCTGTCAATATGGGCTGGAACGGTCAGTTTACCAAGTTTATTACCATTGATAAGGAACAGGAAAACGCTTGATGAAGCAACGAACGATCAAGAATTTTCGCAGTCCATGGGAAATGGCGGGGCTTGCACCGAGTACGCCGGTTTTGTTGGCGTTTTCGGGCGGCGCGGATTCGCGCGCGCTGCTGCATTTGCTGGCAGAGCGTTCGAAGCATGACGGATTTGACCTGTATTTGGTACACGTCAATCACGGAATCCGCGGAGAGGAAGCACTCCGCGACCAATGCTTTTGTCAAGCACTTGCCCAAACGTACGGGTTGCCGATCTTTGTAAAAGCCTTAGACGTTCCGCGTATGGCAAAAGAGAACGGAAAAGGAATGGAGGAAACGGCAAGAGAGGCTCGATATGCCTATTTTGCCGAATTGATGCGCACGCAAGGAATCCCGATTTTGGTAACGGCACATCATGCCGACGATAATTTGGAAACGCTTCTGTTCCGCATTTCTCGCGGAAGCGGAACACACGGATTACGCGGGATTGCTCCGCAAAGACCCTTTGCAGCCGGTGTTCTCGTGCGACCCTTGCTGTTTTTTACGCGTAGGGAAATCCTTTCGTACTGTGAGGAAAACGGCTTGGAATTCGTCACCGACAGCTCCAATGCCGATACTGCGTATACGCGCAATCGATTGCGTGCCGACGTGGTTCCGATTTTGGAGGCACTGTTTGACACACCGCAGAAAAAGGCTACCGAGGCAATGTGCGCCTTGGGCGAGGATGACGCGTATCTTTCGGCACTTGCCGACGAGCTGTACGAAAAGGCAATTTGCGACGACGGTCTTCGGTGCGAGCCGCTTCGGGATGCTCCGATACCGCTTTTCAAGCGCGTGCTGATGCGTTGGGTTGCCGACCATACGGGTCACAGCCCCGAGCGCGTACACGTAGAGGCAATCTCGACACTTCTTTTTTCGGATGCTGCCGGCACAGAGGTTGCGCTCACGGGGGATTACGTTGCGGTTTGCGAGCGCGGACTGCTTCGAATTTTGACAAGAGAGCGAGAACCGCTTGACATGGGCGAGCTCGCCTTTTGCGAGGGAGAGTCGATTCTTTTCGGGAATCGAGTTCGCCTGACTGTCAAAAAAGACGGGTTGAACACAAATGTTCACAATTTGGCTACACAGTCGTGTATAATTTTAAAAATGGATTCTGCTATAATAAATAACAGTTTGCATTGGCGTACCGTTCGAAACGGCGATCGATTGCTGCAGGGCGGTATGCATAAAAAACTGCGAAAGCTGTATGGCGAAGCGGGAATTCCACCGCACAGAAGAGCGCAAATGCCGATTCTGTGTGATGGGGAGGGAATTTTGTGGGCACCCTTTATCGGTGTGCGCGACGAAATCCCAACCGGGAAGGACGCGTACATGGTGCGTGTTGAGCTTTTGTCCTTGGAAACGGCTTTTGCGGAATCTCAACGAAACGGAGGCGTTTTATGAAAAAACGGGGCTTTTTACATGAGCTTTTGTTCTACGGCATTATTTTGATTGCTATCGTATTCGTGCTCAGCACGCTGTTTTCAAGCGGCAACAAAAAGGAAAAGCTGACGTACGACGGTGTGGTCAGTTATTTTGCCAACAACCAAGTGGTGTCGGTTGAGGTCAGCGCGAAAAACAAGCTGACGATGAACGTGATTGAAGCGGGTGAGGAGAAAACCGTTTCATATAAGCTGAAAAGCTTTGAAATGTTCCATGCGGACGTGGTGGAGCGCTATATTACTCCCGCCTTTTCCGCAGAGAAGCTTGTGGACTTCGATAACGACGGAGTTTTGGAAGCGAATGAGGTCAGTATTCTGTCGAAATACGAGCCGAAGCCCCCCGTCGAGTATCCTTGGTGGATCAGCCTGATCCCGTGGGTGCTGATTTTCGTGGTGATCATTATCATTTACGTGGTATCGATCAACCAAATGAACGGAAAGGGCGGCGGAAAGTTCAATTCCTTCGGCAAGGCGCGCGTCAAGACCCCCAGCGAGAAGAGCAAGGTGCTGTTCCGTGACGTGGCAGGTGCCGACGAGGAAAAGGAAGAATTGGTCGAGATCGTAGAATTCTTGAAGGATCCTGCGAAATTCACCAAGCTTGGCGCGAAGATTCCCCACGGTGTATTGCTCGTGGGCCCTCCCGGTACGGGTAAGACCCTCCTTGCAAAGGCTGTGGCAGGAGAGGCGGGTGTTCCGTTCTTCTCGATTTCGGGCTCGGATTTCGTGGAAATGTACGTCGGTGTCGGCGCATCTCGTGTGCGCGACCTGTTTGAAACCGCACGGAAGGCTCCTGCTTCGATCATCTTTATCGATGAGATCGATGCGGTGGGACGTCACAGAGGCGCAGGCCTTGGCGGCGGTCACGACGAGCGTGAGCAGACCTTGAACCAGCTGTTGGTCGAAATGGATGGCTTTGGCTCGCACGAGGGAATCATCGTCATGGCAGCAACCAACCGTCCCGATATTCTTGACCCCGCATTGCTTCGTCCGGGACGCTTTGACCGTCAGGTCATCGTTAACTATCCCGACATGAAGGGCAGAGAAGCAATTTTGCACGTGCATGCACGCAATAAGCCGATGGAAGAGGCGGTTGATTTCCATAAGGTCGCGCAGTCCACGGTTGGATTTACGGGCGCAGACCTTGCAAATCTGCTCAACGAAGCGGCTCTGTTGGCGGCAAAGAAGAATAAGTCGCTGATCGGTATGGACGATATCGAAGAGGCGTTTATGAAGACCCTGCTCGGACCGCAGAAGAAATCCAAGATGCGTACCGAAAAGGAAAACAAGCTTACGGCATATCACGAGGCGGGTCACGCGGTGGTTTCCTACTATTGCAAAAATACCGACCCCGTCAAGCTGATTACCATCATTCCCGCAGGACGTGCGGGCGGTGTGACGGTGAGCGTTCCCGAGGAGGATATCTCTTACACCACGCGCGGAGATATGGTAGACCGTATCAAGCTCAGCCTTGGCGGACGAATTGCCGAGGAGCTGATTATGGACGATATTTCCACGGGCGCGTCGGCGGATATTCAGCAGGCAACCAAGGTGGCGCGCGATATGGTAACGCGTTACGGTATGAGTGAGAAGCTGGGCACGGTGCTGTACGGCTCGGATCACAGCAGTGACGAGGTATTCCTGGGACGCGATTTCAGCTCGGGCAAGAATTACTCCGAGCAAACCGCTGCGGCAATCGATGCCGAAATTCAGCGTATCATTGGCGAATGTTATGCAGAGGCAAAAGCAATTTTGTCCGAGCATATTGACCGCTTGCATTTTGTGGCGCAGTATTTGCTCAAGCATGAAACCATGGATGCCGATCAATTCGTTGCGGCAATGAAGGACGACGCAACCGAGGAAGAATTGGACGCGATTGCCGAGGCAAAGGCAGAGCAAAGCCGCCGCGACAACGAGGAGCGCGCGAAGCGTGATGCCGAGAAGGCGCAAAAGGAGACGGAAGCACAAGCCGATCCTACCGAGGAGCCGCCCGTTGATCCCGACGGACAATCCGAGGATTTTGCGGAAGATTCCGATGAAGCAACCGCTGAGTCAGAGCCCGATT
The DNA here is from genome assembly GCA_015064155.1 of Oscillospiraceae bacterium. GTDB lineage: Bacteria > Bacillota > Clostridia > Oscillospirales > CAG-272 > UMGS1865. The sequence goes on from SVST01000012.1 coordinate 53,325, forward strand.
CCGAGCCCGAGGCTGATGAATCATCAGACTCGGAGGAAGACCCCGAGGATTGATCTTTTGGAAACAAAAAAACACGGGAGAGAACCGATTTTGGTTCTCTCCCCTATTTTTATGCGTTTTTTGCTTTGATTACTCCATCTCGATCTCAAATGCGGCAACAGCGGCTGCGGGAAGCACGGGGGTGCCTTCCACTTCTACGCTCTTGACGTTGAATACGTTGGGATTGAGATAGGTGATGTGGGTCATGGGGTCCTTTGCAACGTAGTGCATGGTGATCTTCTTGATCTTTTCCTTGCCCAGGTCGAGATTCAACTCCACTTCGTTGTTCATGTCGGTATTTACCGCGTGAACGTAGACGGTCTTGCCGGTTCTGCTTGCGGTTGCGTCCACGATACCGGTGGAGGTCAAATCAAGAGCCTTTTCGCCGACGTGCTTGCGGAACAAGCTCATAACTCTTCCGACCGGCTGGAGGTAAGAGGGCTTGGAGGTGATCGAAACGGGGGTGCTGAGCATAATGGCGTTTACCTGCCATACGTTGCCCATGAAGTCTGCCATGGTTGCGATGTCAAGAATATCCGAGTTGCGCTCGATGACGTTCAAGCAACGCGCATAGGAAACACCTGCCGCCCAAGTGGAGAGCACGGTGTTACGGCTTTGACCGGGAACGACGAAGTGTCCTTCGGTCATTGCCAAACGCTTGCCGTTGGCATCCTCACGCATTTTTGCAATGTGATCCTCCATGGAACGGTGCGCGTTCATCAAGTGACGCCAGGTGTTCTTGGGGCTGATGCGGTAGTTGTCGGCATACAGAGGAGAATAGTCAAGACCCGAGCCGAAGTGATGGTGGAATGCGATGGTATCGATCTCGTCGATCTGCCCCATCTTTGCGCACCACGTGTCGTCCGCGCCCTTGTAGGATTCGTCACCCCAGCCGAGCAGGCGAATCGAGGGGTCAACCTTGCGCATTGCCTTGGCAAACTTTTCGGTAACCTTTGCGCATTGATCCGAGGAAAAACCGCTTGCATCGTAGGAGGTTTCGTTACCGATCTGCCAGAACTTGACGTTATAGGGATCCTCGTATCCGTGCGATTTACGCAGCTTATTATCGGGGTTGTTACAGTAGTCCACCCATTCAGCTGCCTCTTCCGCGGTTCCGCAACGGTCGATTCCGGGCTTCGGATGTGCCCAACGCTCGCGTCCGTCGGATTCCATGTTGACCACGATCAGCGGCTCGGCATTGACCTGACGGCAAAAATCGACGACCTCATGCGTGCCGACGTGGTTGCTGTACAAGCCGTCCCAGCAGTAGTTGACCATCGGAATACGCTTTTCCATCGGACCGACGGCTTCCTTCCAATGATAATAGGAAGCAAAGCAACCGCCAAAACGGATCATCGTGGGTGCAAGGTCGTCGCGTACCAGGTCGATTACCTTGGGGATCCATCTTTCGTTTGCATAGTCCCAAGCGGCGTCCACCGAGGTGTCGCAGGTTCCGAGAGGCTCCATAAATTGCATATAGATGTAAGGGGAAATACTGTGCTTTTCCTTGACGTTGATTTTCAGATTTATTTTTTGCATGATCGTGATCCTTTCCTATCTTTCGATTTACGGTTTCATTATATCCTTTTACCGTCTTATTTTCAAGCAATAATCGGAACATTTTTTTAAAAAAGTGTCCTTTTTGTAAAGTTTTTTGGGAATAGTTGATTTTCGGGGACAGATATGGTAAACTAACGGTACGGGGGTGAGCAGATGGAAAAGGAACGAAGAAGATGGAGCTCGTCCGGCTTTTGTGTTGCTGCTGTGGGAATGCAATTTCGTGTGATGACAGCCGGCGGGAGCTTGCGGTTACCGCGTATGAGGGCTTCGGTAGAGCAGATGCTCACCCGTACGCACACACATTTTACCTATGAATTGCTGTTTGCGCGGAATTGCAGGCTGACCCTGATCACCGAGCACGGCGTTTCCGAGTTTGAAAACCAAGTGGTGATCGTGCCGCCGGGACTCAAGCATTGTTCGGCACTTGACGAAAGCGGCGGCTATAATTTGTTGGTGCTTCCGCAAAACGTAGCGGGGGACCGCTTTGACATTGCAGCCGACAAGCCGACCGCACTGGATTTGGACGAAGCACTTGGATTTTATATTGCCCGTCTTGCCGAAGAATGGAACAGCGACGCGGGAACCGAGGTTGCCGAGCATCTTGCCGCATTGATTTTACACGGAGTATTCGGCAAATTATTGGGACAAGACGCTCTTGCAAGGACTTCCACGCCCACGGCAGCGTCGCCCATTGGGATCATTGAGGGGTATATCAACGGAAACTACGAGAAAAACATCAAGCTTGGCGATCTTTCCGAGGAAGTGCATTTGTGCGAAAAGCAGGTAGCGCGGATCATTCGCCGTGAGTATGGCGTGACGCTTCCGCAGCTTTTGACACAAAAGCGCGTGGGGGCGGCGGAGATGCTTCTCAAGAACAGCGATCTGAAAATTTCCGAGATTGCCGCAAGAGTTTCCCCCACCGAGGAAAATTATTTTTTCAAAATTTTCAAAGCACAAACCGGTATGTCACCGCTACAGTATCGCAAGACGTACCGCAAATAAAAGAGAACGCAGAAGGGTATTTTTGCCCCTCTGCGTCTTTTTTGATTACTTTTTCTTCGGCAGTCGATGCTTGATCGCCGTGCGTACGGTATTGTAGTGGTTGGTCAGCAGGGTATCGATTCCCATATCGAGGAATTTGTTGGCTTCCCCGGGCTTGTTTGTCCAAAAGACGTTACAGCGGATTCCGTGCGCGTGCGCCTTGTCGATCATTTCCTGATTGAAATAGGGCTTGTAAAGCTGTACCTTTTGGGCTCCCAATTCAATGGCTCTGTCTACGATTTCATAGGGACGCGCACCCAAATGCCCTACGCAAACCGGGATATCGGGTGCGTATGCTTTGAATTGGCGGATATGCTCGTCGGGCTCCAGCATGAAATAGACGTGGCGCGCACAATCGTATTTGCGGATGAGTGCAACGATCTTTTTCATACTCTCTTCGGGATAGGGCTCGGTCAGTGAAAGCGGCTTGACGTGGATATTCATGATGGTTTGTCCGGCGAATTTTTGCAAAATATCCTCAAAGCGGACGATGGGAAGCTCGCTGTAATCTTCGCTGAATTTCGAGCCGAAATCCAATGCCTCCAGCTCGGCAAGGGTATGCTCATAGATCTTTCCCGTACCGTTCGACACGCGGTCGAGGGTGCTGTCATGTGACGACACAATCTCTCCGTCGGCGGTTGGCCAAAGGTCGAATTCGATCTCCTCGGCTCCCATTGCGATTGCCGCGCCAAAGGCGGGCATGCTGTTTTCGGGCGCAATCTTATTGTATCCGCGGTGCGAGCAAAGACGGGGATAGGGCATACGGTCCTCAAAGGGGACGATCGCAGGGCCTCCCACGCGGTATTGCCACGGCTTTCTGCCGTATTCGATGTACCGGTAGTGCGCGGCATCGGGATTTCCGTAGCCCGCAGGTTTGAAATATTTATCGTGCGGATCAAATTCGGCGCAAGCCATGCCAAAACGCCCTTTCATGTTTTCCAGCACGGTTCCGCGCGGATCGACGATCATCGATGCACCGCAAACGTCGGAGTCTTCTCCGAAGCTGACCGACGAGCGCACCACGTAGGCGTTGGTGTTATATGCTAAGAATCTGCACATGATTTCAATTGCCGAATGCGTATCACTGCGTTGGAGCGAGCAACCGATGATGATATCCACGTTTTCGCGCGCGATGTTGGCAAATGCTTCGTAGAAATAGAAATCGTAGCAGGTCAGGAATGCGTAGCGCAAGCCTTCAACCTCCAAAACATAGGGGAAGGACGGCTCAAACGTATAGTCTTTGTCTAAATTCAGCACGTCGATTTCAAGCGGCGGCAGATGCTTTTTGAAATATTTGCCCAAGAGAGAGCCGTCGCGACCGTAGACGTAGGTGGTGTTTCGGTAGCCGCCCTCTTCCAAGGAGAGCGCATTGACACAAACGATCGCATTGCATCTTTTGGCGGTTTTGACGCACGCATCCAACAGTACCGTAATATACGTATCGTGATAGTAGAGTGTTTCCTCAAGGGTAGAGGTTGCGCAGGGGACGTCACTGTATTCGGGCAATACGATCAGATCCATGCTTTCGTCGCACTGCTCCAATAGGGACATTTTATATTGAAAAAACTCTTCGGATTTTGAAACGTCGCGAGAATACGGAGGCTGAAAAATACAAGCTTTCATCGGGATTTTTCTCCTTTTTGGGAATTTTTCTTGATTATAACACAAAAGTTGCGCTTTGTCAATTTGGAATACGCAAAAATCCCCGTCGGTCGTCAAACAAAACGAATCACCGTGCTCTTTTTGCAGATTGCACGGTGATTCTAAAATAAGAACAATTCTTATTCTTTGTTTTCTCCTGCGATTCCAACCAAAATCAAGCCGCAGATGTCCTCCTCGGCGGGACGGTAGGCAATGGAGGCAATGCTTTTTTCGGGATGTGGGTTTTGCCATACGTAGCCCGTGACGCACAAGGGTTCACCGTTTGCCGAGTGTCCCTGATAAACGGGGTCGGAAAACCACGTTCCCGTATATCCTGTGTGACGGTAATATTTTTGCGGCATGGGTTCTCCATAGCGGCGGTTGTAGCAGAGGATCTGCTGACCGTAGCGAATGGGGGCATTTTCCTCGCTGCCGTCCTCATAGCGGATGCGGTACGTCCCGATTTGGATCGGCTGCTTCCATGCGTCAATCGGTGCGCTCCACGCGGTGGCATGCAGGAAGACCAATCGGTCGTATCTCGCATTTGCCGTCACCTCGCCGTCGCGCCACAGCATTGCCTGCGGGCAAAGCGCGGAAAGAGGCGCAAAGGGCTTGTTTTCGGGAGAGGTTGGCAGGGGGAGAAGCGCGGAGGAATAGCCGTTGGGAGCATGGTCGCCGCGCAGCTCGTCGCGCAAAAGCGGCTGCACGTAGCTTGCAATGACCTCTGTATAGGCGGTGCGGTTGTCCTCTTCATAGTCCTCGGCATTCCAAAGCATTTGGGAAAGATACATCATATCCCACCATTTGCCCTTTGTTGCGGGGGTTTCTTCGTCGGTACGCAGCCAAAGCGAAATCTGACCGCCAAGCATCCCATCCCGAGCGATGCGCTTGCGATATCTGGGATAATGCGAGGAATACAGGTTTCCAACCGCCAGCTGATAGCCAAAGGGCAGTAGCTCTTCCTCGATATCCTCCTCGGGGCGGAAATACCAAACGAAGTCCATCATCAAAATGTCACGGGGCAAACGCTCGCGCGCCTTTGGGACGTAGTATTTTCTGGCCGGGTCTGCGTGCGGCATATCCGACCAGATCATCATTTTCAGTCCTTTTTTCTTCAAATGCTCATACATTGCAGTGACGTGCTCGCAGTAGAGATCCTCGGGGCGTTTGGTTTGGCAACGCTTGCATCGACCGATATGATAGATTTCGTCGTGTCCCATGTGAACGTAACGCGCAGGTTTTACCACCTCCACGATCTCATCGATGATATCGTAGATCAGATCGTAGGATGCCTGCAGGGAGGGACAGTAGCAGTGCGGATAGAAGCCGACGGGCTTGGTGTCGTCCGCGCGGGTATCGACCTCTCCATCGGGTGTTTCGATGCGTTCGGCAAGCTCGGGATGCGCGTAGGTAATATATTGAACGTGTCCAAGACTCTGTATTTCGGGAACGACCTCAATGCCCAATTGGCGCGCAGAGTCCAAAAGCGAGGAAACCTCCTTCTTTTCCAAAACGGTGCCATTCGCAACCATGTCGGAGTGTGGCATTTTCGGTTGCAGTCCGGCATTTGCGTTTGCTTCGGCGCGAAGCCATGCCTCGCTGATCTCGGGGTGCTTGTCAAAGCGCATACCGCCGGCGAACTCAACGATCAGCATATTGTAACGCAACGGGATCATCAAATAGCGGAACAGACGCTTGGTGAATTCAAAGTCCTCGCGCGCGGGAAGTCCGATGTGCAAGCCGCGGATTTCCTTGGAGGGTTGGTCATCAACCGATACACGCGGAAGCCCTGCACGATCGGAAAGCTGTAAGAGCGTATCGGCACCGTACAGCAGGGCAAGACGCGAAGCCGCTGTGACCACAACGGTGTTGTCGGTGGTTTCCACGGTGTAACGCTCGTTCAGAAAGGCATCGCTCGTATCCTTGACGAACACAATGCGAAGTCCGCCGTCGCGGGGGGACACGCCGTGACGCTCGTTCAGACGCTCTCTCAGAAAGCTTGCCGCAAAGACCTCGTCGGGATCGGACGATGCCGACGTGATTTCTCCGATGGGGTCGGTATCGCCGAGCAGGGTCAGCCGTTTCGGCTGTGGCCATACGAAGGGCTTGCCGTCGTCGTGCGTACCGAAAACCGAGAGGCTTTCCAGCGTGATCGATTCCAGATCGGCATACAGCCGCACGGTCAAGTCTTGCGCTATCGCGCCGATCGGGACCGTGATCTTTCCGCCGATTCGCTTGTCGGTTTCCGCGCAGTAAACACCAACGGGCTTGCCGTCACTCAAAACCTCGACCTTTTTCAGCGTGCTTCTCTCGGCAAACGACAGAACCACCGAACCGACTAAGGAAAGATGCTCCAAGGACACCCGAATATCCAAAGCCGTGTCGAAAACGTCGTCCCAGTTCCATCGATAACCCCCGTTTTCCGTGACCGAGGGAGGGAGAGGACGGCTGCTGTCGGCATGCGTAAAGGCAATGCTTTTTTGGTGCAAAAGACCGATATACATGTTGTTTAAAACGCTCCTTTGTTCTTTCTTTTTTCACTCCGTATTATAGCACGCGCACGAACAAAATGCAAGACGTGTTCCCGAATACGGCAAAAAAACACCGAAATCTTGCGGTCGGTTTGCAAAAATTGTGCAAGGAATCGATGAAACTTCGGAGATGCGTCAATGCAAAAATACGCACGTAAACGACCGAATTCTGCATAAACATTTAAAATGTAAACTTTTTTTCAAAAAAGGATTGACAAATAAATGTCAAGGTGTTATAATAAGCCGAATCAAATAATTCGATGACGCTGTCGGATCAAACCGGTAGTCGAGAAAACTCTGGAGAATCCCGCCGGGGCGGGTGCCGAAGGTGCAAGGCGAAAGCCGAATCTCTCAGGCAAAAGGATAGAGAACAACCGATAAAGGGTTATCTTTGTGCTTTGTTTTTTTGAGTTGTTGTTTCACGGCAACTTTTTTTGTTTGGCAGAACGTCACGGAGAAAAGGAGAAAATCATGGAAAAACTCAATTGGCTTGTGTGCAAGATCAATGAGTATACGGCAGACTATATTCTGATCATTCTGCTGGTTGCCGTTGGCTTGTTCTTCACAATCAAAACGCGTTTCGTACAGGTTCGCTGCTTTGGCGAGGGTATGAAGCGGATGTTCGGCAACTTTTCACTCCACGGCGGTAAGCAAAACGGAGGCATGAGCTCTTTCCAGGCACTGGCAACCGCAATCGCAGCACAGGTAGGTACGGGTAACATCGTCGGTGCCTGCGGCGCGATTTTGGTCGGTGGTCCCGGTGCGATCTTCTGGATGTGGATCATTGCGTTCCTCGGGATGGCTACCATTTATGCTGAGGCTGTGCTGGCACAGAAGACCCGTGTGGTTGATGCCGACGGTACGGTTTCGGGCGGCCCCGTTTACTACATCAAAACCGCATTCAAGGGCAAGTTCGGTAAGGCTTTGGCAGGCTTCTTTGCCGTTGCCGCAACTCTTGCACTCGGCTTCATGGGCGTTATGGTACAGTCCAACTCGATCTCGGGTGCCGTTGCGGGTGTTGCAAAGGTAGACTCGGGTGCAACTGTTCTTGGCGGCGAATACTGGTATATCGGTGTTATCGTGGGTGCGGTTCTTGCATTCCTTGCAGCTCTCATTATGATCGGCGGCGCAAACCGTATCGCATCGGTTACCGAAAAGATCGTTCCTTTCATGGCGATTTTGTACATCGTGCTTTGCTTGGTAGTCATCGGTTCTCGCATTACCTATATTCCCGAAACCTTTGGTATGATCTTCAAATATGCATTCAAGCCCCAGGCTTTGATCGGTGGCGGTATCGGTATCGCGTTGAAGACCGCAATCAGCATGGGTGCAAAGCGCGGACTTTTCTCCAACGAAGCAGGTATGGGTTCGACCCCTCACGCACATGCGCTGGCAAATGTTGAGAAGCCTCACGATCAGGGTGTTGTTGCAATGATGGGTGTGTTTATCGATACTTTCGTGGTTCTTACCTTGACTGCACTGACCGTTATTTCCACCTTGTATGCAGGAAAAGAAGAATTTTGGAAGATGTGCTACGAAAACAACACGATGCCTTTTGCGAACAGCAACATGGCACAAGCAGCATACGCAGATGTATTTGGTGCAAACGTAGGTAATATTCTGATTGCAATTTGTCTGTTCTTCTTTGCCTTCTCTACCATTTTGAGTTGGAGTTTGTTTGGTAAGATCAACTTCCAGCATCTGTTTGGCAAGAAGAGCATTGTGATCTACTCGATCATTTCCACCGCATTCGTATTCCTCGGCGCGTGCTTGACCAACGATCTGGTTTGGAACCTGACCGATATGTTCAACTACCTGATGGTTATCCCCAACGCAATCGCGCTGATTGCTTTGTCAGGGATGGTGGTTGAAGCCGTGAAGAGCGCAAAAGCCAAAAAGGCGGCAAAAAAAGACGAATAATATGGGTCTGATCCCATAAAGCAAGCCGACAACCGCGAATTTGCGGTTGCCGGCTTTTCGTTTGGTCTTTTATTGTTTGTCAATCGATTTCTTTTGAAAGATATGATCAACGCGGACGAACGCGACAAGAACCGAGGAAAGGATGACGGCGTGCATGATGAGTCCGCCCCATGCGTGCAGGCAGATATCGTAGACGATCCACGTAATGGCATTGAGCGCACTCCACGTACGTGCCACCACGGGACGCTTGCAAGCAACACCGATGGCAAACAGAACGGCTGCCGAACCCGATAAAAGGTCGATGGGGGATTGGTAAAAGATGGCGGAGCAGGAGGCATACAGTGCGATAAACGCAAGCACGACGGGAAGATGCGGGCGCATCCTTTTCTTGTCGTAAAGGTACATGATACAGCATTGCACCACGGCAATCATCCCGATCGCGAATGCGGAATAGCCCTTTTGCAAAAGGTAGGCAAAGGCGGCAAGTGCATTGATGGTGATGTGACCGATCAAAAGCCCTTTCATGGTTTTCATTTGCAGGGCAATTACCGAAATCCCCGCTACCAGAATGCTGATCGCTTGTGCGATATAGTAGGTTATCATTCGATGGATCTCCTTTGTGTCTTTTCTGACAGAACGCACACAGTATAGCATAAAGAAAAAGCTTCGTCAAGCCCTTTTGTCCTTGTTTTTTGGCATGACGCAAAATTTATGGGAAATAACAATGTTTTTTATCAAGAGGTGTTGCAAAAAACAAGAATTTGTGGTAAAATAATAGAAAATCATCATTTTTATTCGTTTGGAGAGAAACATGGGTTCAACGAGAAGTTCTTTTACCGGGAAATTGGGCTTTGTGCTTGCGGCAGCGGGATCTGCCGTGGGTCTTGGCAACATTTGGCGCTTTCCGTACCTTGCCGCGAAATACGGCGGCGGTATCTTCCTTTTGGTTTACGTTGCGCTGTCGGTCACCTTTGGCTTTTCCTTGATGGTGGCAGAGATTGCCATCGGCAGAAAAACCGGAAAGAGTGCCGTGCAGGCATTCGGGGACTTGGACAAGCGGTTTTCCTTTTTGGGATTGCTGGCATCTGTCGTTCCGATTCTGATTTTGCCGTACTACTCGGTGATCGGCGGATGGGTTACCAAGTATTTTGTCGGCTTTGTCAGCGGCTCTGCACAAGACATGGCAGTCGTGGAGTCCGTTCAGGTGGGGGACAAAGTAGAGCTCGTCTCCTATTTTGACAAATACACTGCAACGGTTACCGAGCCGCTTTTTTGGTTTGCGGTGTTCATTGGCATCACAGCACTCGTCGTGCTGTTCGGTGTGGAAAAAGGCATTGAAAAGGTCAGCAAGGTGCTGATGCCGGTTCTGATTGCTTTAACTGTTTTTATCGCATGCTATTCGATCTTTACCATTGACGGCGCGTGGGACGGCGTGGCTTATTATCTCAAGCCCGATTTTTCCAAGTTCTCGATCATGACGGTGGTTGCCGCGATGGGTCAGCTCTTCTATTCCATGTCGCTGGCAATGGGCATTATGATCACATTCGGCTCCTATATGAAAAAGGACATCAACATTGAAAAGTCAGCCAAGCAGATCGAGCTGTTTGACACGGGTGTGGCTTTCTTGGCAGGCTTGATGGTCGTTCCCGCCGTGTTTGCATTCTCGGGCGGAGATGAGAAAGCCTTGGGGCAGGGTCCCGGCTTGATGTTCGTAACGCTTCCCAGGGTGTTTGAAACAATGACCGGTGGAACGATCATTGGAGCAATTTTCTTCCTGATGGTGCTTTTGGCGGCACTGACGTCGTCGATTTCCTTGATGGAAACCATCGTTTCGATCTTTATGGACAAATTCAAGCTGGGTAGAAAGATGAGCTGCTTGGTTGTCCTTGTAATCTCGGCACTGTTGGGTGTCCCCTCTGCACTCGGATCCAGCGCGTGGGCGAACGTTAAGATTCTCGGTATGCAGTTCCTCGATTTCTTTGATTTTGCAAGTAACAGCATTTTGATGCCGATTGTTGCTTTGATTACAACCATCTTTGTTGCATATATCATCAAACCGAAGGCCGTGATCGATGAGATATCGCTTACGGGAAAATTCAAGTGGAAGAAGCTGTTTTCCGTGATCATCTGCTACGTAGCTCCGATCTGTATTTTGGCGATTTTGGTTTCTGCGATCCTGAGTGCGGCAAAGGTGATCAGTATTTGATCGACGTCGATTGATAAATAAACCTATGGGGAGGAATTAGTTATGAGCAAAGACCGTATTTTTTATGTTTGTGAGCATTGCGGCAATCTGGTGGAGATGGTTCGCAACGCGGGTGTTCCCATGATCTGTTGCGGACAAAAAATGACCTGCTTAGAGCCGAAAACCGAGGACGGTGGCTTTGAAAAGCATCTGCCTGTCGTAACGGTGGAGGGAAACAGTGTTCGCGTGGTGGTTGGTGAAACGCGCCATCCCATGACCGAGGAGCATCAAATCATGTGGGTCTGCTTGATTACCGATCGCGGTACTCAGCGGAAGCAGCTTGCAGTGGGGGATGCGCCGATTGTTGCATTTACAACGGTGAATGAAAAACCCTTGGCGGTTTATGCGTATTGCAATTTGCACGGACTTTGGAAAGCCGAAATCCAGGAGTCTTTGGTTTGCCCCTTGAAGCCGTTGGACACCAAGTCACGGGAAAACTATCCCGTTTGTCTTTGCAATAACGTCAGCTACTTTGATATTTTGGACGCGATCCACGATAACAGCAAGCTGGACGATCTGCTTCAAGCATTTGAAAATGTCAAGAACACCACACATTGCACCACGGGGTGCGGCGGATGCTACGACAAGGTGATCCGCGTGATCTCCGATGTGATGAACGGTGAAGGCTTGTAAAAGGACACAACAAAAATCCCGATGACCGAAAACGGTTGTCGGGATTTTTTTGATTGGTACAGCGTTTGATTTCAGGCTTGATGATATGCCTTTGCAAAGGGGGCAATATCGACCCTTCCGTGCAGCTCTTCGTAATCGGCACCCAAAAAGCAGGCAAAGCATCCGATGTCTTCAATTCCGAGACTGCGATACCAAAGAAAGTCAGCTTCCATCACGGGCGCATCTACATCAAACGGAACGGGTGGCTTTTTCCACTTGGAAAAGAGGGAATTGTCATACCAGTAGTCCAGTGCTTTTGCGGTGTCTGCACCAAAGTAGGAGATCAGGCGTTGCAACGGTTCGCTTTCCGCACTTTCGGTCATCGGCTTGTGAAAATCGCGGTTGATCGGAGCATATTCCAGGAAAATACCGTCTTCCGGTGTGATTTCCTTCGGAACATCTATGCAGGATTGGTACGCCAGGTAGGGAATCGACGCACGTGGATTGTCACGGCGCAGACGCGTTATGATATGATTGAGAATTTTAAGCTGATAATCGGACGGGGAAAGCTTTGCACATGCGGGACAGTGACATTGAAAGTCACGGGTATCGTCCAGCCACAAAAAGTAGCGGTCGGTGCTGCGGTACAGCTTTTTCACGGTTTCGGCAGCGCGCTCGGCAACAAAGTCCAATGCCTCGGTGTTCGAGGCGCAAAAATTGACGTCGGGTGTGCGGATCCCCTCGCAGTTCATGCGAAACCATTCGGGATGTGCATCAAATTCCTCAGCGGGGAGCAGGTAACGCGCTGCGTGGATTTCATATTCGATTTGCAGACCGCGTTCATGGGCATAATCCAACAGCGCACGGTAGGAGGGCTCCTCCAGCTTGGATAACAGATCGGCAAAAGAAAGATGTGCGCGATGTCCGCCCACCGGATGCAGTGCAAGTGTGGGGATGCAATGTTCTGCTATCCGGTCGATCCATGCGCGCGATAGCTCTTCGGGATGGATTAGAAGAGATGCGTTTTTCATAAATACCTCCAAAATGTTATAAATTGATACTTTTTGAAGCCGTTTTTATTGTATAGAAGATTTTTTTTGCCTTCGGTCGATGAGAATGTCATCAAGCCCCGATAAAATTGCTGCCAGGAATATCAGCCCGCCACCGATCAGCAATGTCGATGTTAAGGCATCTTTTCCCATGAGCACCGAGAGGATTCCCGTGATGACCGAAGAAAACGGCATCATGATTGCTACAACCGATGCGCTCACATGTTTCATGGCATTGGTTCGGATGATCCAGCAAAGGGTGGATACAAACAGTGCCAACACAGCAACCAGCAGCAAATGGAAGGGATTCCATGAAAAACGAAGCGGTTCAAGCACAGCACCGTTGATCTTTACTGAGCTCAAAATGATCGCACCGCCAAAGCTGACCAGTATGGTTACCCACGTTTGCACCAGCACGTACAGGGAAGCATGCATGTCCTTGGCAAAGGCTCCTGTTGCGGCAATGTTGACTCCATAGAAAAATCCTGCCAAAGCGCAAAGAAGCTCCCCTTTTCCCATCGCCATGCCGCCCGAAAAGTGCATTCCGCTTAGCACAAAACAGCCGAACAGACAGAGCGCACTTGCCGAAACTGTCATAACCCCCGGCTTTTTGCGAACGAAGAGATACAGTAGAATCGGCACCACCACGCAGGATAGGTTTTCCAAAAAGGCGTATTGCGTCGGTGTCGTATATTGTAAACCGATTTTTTGCAATAGGTTTGCCAGCGCATTGAAAAATCCGGTTGGGACAGCGATTTTCAGATGGCGTTTATCCAACTTTCCAAGAATCGGGAAACACAGAAAAAGCAGTGCGATTCCCGAAAGCAGTGCACCGGTTGCAGAGTAAAGTCCGGAGGAGTAATATTGTAAGATGTATGAAGTGATATGTGGGGAAAGTCCCCACACGAAAACCACCAGTACAATGGCGGTGTAAGAAAAAAATACGGTTTTGTTGAACGGTCTTTGAAAAGGTCCCGCCGTGTTTTTGTTCGCGTTTTTCATGGTTGTGTGTTAAGCCCAAAGGTCTTTTTCCGCAATTTCGGTAATATCCCCGTCCTTGAAGCCAACTTCTGTGAGATATTTTTCCACGGTTTCCCGTAGGTCGCAGTAATTGGCATGGGAATCAGAACCGTAGGTTACGGGGATGCCTTTTTCAAACAATTCCCTCAAAAATTCAGCATATTGGCGGCGGAATTTCTCGGTTGCGTTGCTTGTATAAAAGAAATGGGAGTTGCACTCCACGTATTTTCCGTTCTCTTTGAGTGCCGCAGCAAGATCTTCATTCATGGAGCGGGGAATGACCGAAAAATCCTCATACCATATCCCTTTTCCGTGATACCACGGGTGACCGAGGATTGTCACGCGACTGTCGCAAGCCAACCACATTTGTTGGCGGTACCATTCGCGGATGCAAGCATCGCGGTCGGGGGTCAGCTTTTTTGCAAAGGGGACGTCTACCCGCCAATGAGATGCACCGATGGCATAGCGAACGCCAAGGGATATCAGTTCCTCCTTGGATGCTGCCAGTGCGATGCCGTAGGGCTCGTTCGAAGCAGGTGGCTCGTACCCATCGCGAACACCGTGTACAGCGATGTAGTCGAATTCGGGCTGTTCGATGGGAGTAAGCTCGACACCCAATATCATAAAAGGGAATTCTTTTTGCGCAATTTTTACACCATTTACTGAATTTTGAAGGTCCCCAAGAAATTTTTTATCATTGAAATTTGCGTGATCTGTGATACCGATGTGCGTAAGCCCCTGACGCTTTGCATCTTCGGCAATCAGGGAAAGGGGATTTTTGGCATCATAAGAATATTCGCTGTGGATGTGCCAATCGGAGTGAATAATCATGGGCGGGATGTCCTTTCTGCTTGGTAAAAAATATGTTATCACATGTTACTATGAAAATCAATGCTTTTTTGCTTCTCTGCCGAGAGATATTCCTTTGGACTGCAGCCGAATTCCTCGTAGAATGCGCGATAAAAGCTTCGCATCGATCCGAAGCCGCTTTCCATGGCGCAAGAGGTCACGGTTTGATTTTCCGTACGAAGCAGCAAAACGGCTTCTCGCAGGCGGAGCATGGTCAGGTAGCGCACAAAGGGGATTCCAACCGTTTTTCGAAAATAGCGTGACAGATAGCTGGGATGATATCCGAACTCCTTGGCAACCTGCGAAAGGGACAGGTCTTCCTTGAAATGGCGGCTGATATAGATCAGAATTTCGGCTGAAAAGCTGTGGTTGGCAAGGCTGACTCCGTCTGTGTTGGGAGTCATTTGGTCGAAAACGGCACCCAAGATCACGTACAAAAGCCCGCGACGGGAGATCTCATTGTTTTCTCGAAGCAACGCTTCCATTGCGCCTTGTACCGTTTCATAGGTTTTGGGATCGTTGAGATAGGGGGAGGGCAGGCATCTTGTGGATAGCAGTGACAGAAACTCTTCACAAAAGCTTGTTGGAATCGAAAGGAAGATTGCCTCGGCTTCTTTGGGCGTTCGGTATCCGTGCGTGTCATAGCTGAGTGCTACAGAAAACTCTCCGACTCCCAAAATCTTTTTTTGGTCGTTCACCAGAACTTCAATTTCCCCCGACAGAATCAGGTAGATTTCCAAATTGGAATGAAAATGCGGATAAAATAGGGGAGAGTGAAGCCGACAGCACTCCACCTGATTGTTCAATTCTCTTGTTAAAAGAAATCTTGATTGCATGATGATCTCCGTAAAAAAATGGCACAAAATTCCCGCTTTTTGACGCGAAATGCACAAATTTGTGTGCTATAATTATACCGCATCAAATCTGATTTGTCAATTACAATTTGACGGTGGATTGGAGGTTTTTTCAAAATGTCGTTTTTCAAAAAAGAAAAACGCTTGACGGGTGAAGAGCTGCTGTTTTCCCGCAAAGCACTTGTGGCATTGACTCTCCCTCTCTTGCTTCAGCAGGTGTTGGAGGTGATGGTGGGAACGGTTGACTCGGCAATGGTGGCGCAGATCGGAGAAGCCGCGGTTTCGGGTGTTTCGCTTATCAACACGTTGGATACCGTACTGGTCATCTTTTTTACCGCGATGGTGGGGGGCGGCTCTGTTGTTATCTCACAGGCACTGGGGCGCAAGGAAAAGAATGCAATTTGCGAATCGGCAAAGCAGCTGCTGTATCTCACGTTTTTCATCTCGATGATTTTGACGGTGACCGTTTTGCTGTTCCGCCGTTTTCTTTTGAGGCTTCTCTTCGGAGCCGTAGAGGCGGACGTTCTCAAAGAGGCGCTTGGCTATTTCTTTTTTGTGGCACTTTCCTTTCCGTTTCTTGCGATCAATTCCAGTATCAGCGCTTGCTTTCGTACGTCCGGAAATTCTATGCTGCCCCTGATCGTTTCAATCGTGACCAACCTTTTGAATATTTGCGGAAATGCGTGTTGTATCTATGGATTCGGTATGGGGGCTGCCGGTGCGGGACTTGCTACCTTGATCGCACGTGTAGTTACAACGGTTATTTTGTTGGCACTGATCGTTCAACGGAAATATCCCGTACATATCGACCGCTTGCTTCGCTACAAGCCAAACAAAAAAGTCATTGGACAGATCACGGGCATCGGCATACCAAACGGTGTGGAAAACGTCATGTTCCAGTTTGGAAGACTCTTGACGCAATCCCTGATTGCCACTATGGGAACCTCGGTGATTGCGGCGAACTCGGTGGCACTGACGATCTCCAATTATCAGTATATGACGGGAACCGCTTGCTCCACGGTGATGATCACGGTGGTTGGTCGCTGTATCGGTGCGGGGAAAGACGAGCAAGCCAAGTATTACTCTCGCAGAATTCTCGCGATGAACTACGGGTTGCTTTGGACGGTCATTTTATCCAGTTTTATTTTCCTCAATCCTTTGGTAGGAATGTACAATCTTTCCCCCGCAACCGAGGATTTGGCAAAGGATCTGATCGTACGGCACTTGATCCTTGCCGCCATGATCTGGCCCTTGGGTTTTATGCTGCCCTCTGCCTTCCGTGCCGCCGGGGACGTAAAATTTTCGATGGTCATTTCGATTGCTTCCATGTGGATCTTCCGTATCGTAAGTGCCTATTTCTTTGCCCTGGATTCGGTTTCGGTTTTTGGACTGTTTACGCTCCCGGGACTCGGCATGGGCATCATGGGTGTTTGGTCGGCAATGTTTGTGGACTGGGGGTTCCGATGTACAATCTTCTTGATTCGGTGGCTCAAAGGACAATGGTTGCAAAGAAAATGCGCTCACGCAACCGATTCTTAAGAAATATGAGCAAAGCCTCTTCCCGTGTGCATGGGGAAGAGGCTTTTCTGCATCGTGTTGTGCGCTCAATTCATATTTTTCTTGAGCTTGAGATACTCGATAAAGCATTGCGTGGCATAGGTGTGTCGCGCATTCTTTTTTACGGCGAAGCCGATGGTACGGCTGATTGGGGGATTCAGCTTTACCACGCGTACGTCCTTTATTTTTTGATTGACCATCAAGGAGGGAAGAACCGAAAAGCCGATGCCTTCCTTGATCAGATACAGCACCGATACGTTGTCCACCGATTCAAACTGTAGGATGTTGGCAAATCTTTTTTGATCGAAATAGGTGTCCAATGCTTTTTCGTTGATGGATATGTAGGTATGGGGATACAAATCCTCGCGGTTGACGGTTCGCTTTTGCGGCAATAGGGTCGACGGTACAACCGCCACAAACGGGTCTTCTCGGATTGGTAGCCACACGTTGTCACCGTGGGTCAATTCGTCGGTGAAAATGACGTCTGCAAGATCCTTTTCCAACCAATCCTGCAGGTTGTCCTCCACCGATACCGAAATTTTGATATTCGGATATGTTTTCCGAAATTGACCGATGATTTCCGGCAGGATATGCTGTGCGATGCTGGAAAAGGTTCCGATCCGCAAATGATGTTCTGCCGTGTCGATCATCGATCTTGCCGCTTGCAGCAGTGCTTTTTCGGCATCAACCACGGCTGACAGATAGGGGAGAAGTATCTGACCGTCACTCGTCAAAGAAACCCCGCGCGGTGTTCTCTCCAAAAGTTTAACACCCAGTTCTTTTTCAAGGCTGTCCGCAATATGCGACATGGCGGACGGTGTATAGGAATTTTCCTCTGCCGCTTTTGATAGGCTTTTTTGCTTGACGGCGGACAAAATCACGTTGATCTTTTGTGTATCCATGTTCAAAGCATCCTTTTCTTGGTTTGTGAATGTTTTTCACCTGTGAAAAAAATTCACACCCATATTATACATCATCGCTTCTGTTTTGTCAATCGGGATGCTATAATAACGGCGAAAGATGTTGTCGAATCGTCATTTTTTATGCTGTAACGAGAAAAAATGGGGTGTTTGATCACATCATGTCGTAACCAAACAAAGGAGGCTGTAGAATGAAAAAAACAATCGATTGCAGAAACGGGATTTCAAAAGAAGCCGTACACGTGCTGCTTACCGTATTGGCGGCATGCTTTTCCGTGGTGGCATTGCACACCTTTGTCGTACCCAGTGATTTTTCACCCAGCGGTATTGACGGTCTTTGCACGGTTCTTTATGAGCTGACGGGCATCAATATGGGGTGGTTTAAGCTGTTGATCAACTTTCCGTTGCTGATTTTGGCATACCTCTTTTTGAACAAGAAGTACGTTTTGTACGTCATTTTGTTTACGGCATTGGATTCGCTTGGGGTGGTTCTTCTCGGAAAAGCCGACTTCTACGTATACGTTCCAAGCGTTCTCGGAAGCGGGGATCTGATCTCCTACCGTCTTTTGTCTGCCTTGGTGTCGGGGATCTTGCTCGGTATTTGCGTGGGCATTATGCTAAAGCTTGGGTATTCGTCGGGCGGTGTGGATATTATCGCGTGTCTGTTGCATAAATGGAAGCCTCATTTCCATATTGAAAGGATCATCAGCATCTGTGCGTATTCGATCGTCGGTCTTTCCTTTTTCGTTTATCGGGACCTGACCAGCATCATCTTGTCGGCGGTGCAAATCTTTGTATCGGAGTGTACCATCTCTGCCTTGCTCAAGAGAGAACGGTATGCCGTGGAGGTCAAAATTGTGACCAAAAATCCAGATGCGATCAAGGAGGAGATTCTGTATCACCATAAGCACGGGGCATCGGTGGTGCGATCAATCGGAATGTATTCGGGGGAAGAGAATTATATGGTGCATTGCGTGATGAACGTCAGGGAGCTTCCGCGGTTTATGAACACCATGAAGCAGTATCCGGAAGCCTTTATTTACTTTTCGGACGGAGTCAGAATTCAGGGGGACTATCATTTTCGGGAAGAAGAGATTGGCGGTTGGATTTCTGCGTTTCAATAATGTTTGACGCTTTCGGTCTTCGTATCCGAGGCTTGAAGAGCGTTGAACAAGGCACCTGCGGCGATATGCCGCAGGTGCCTTGTTCTGTTTTAACGTTTTGTTGTGATTCTTTATTTTTGAATGGTGATCTTGATGTTTCCCGTGTCGGTTTTGAGGGTGCATTTGCCACCACTCATCACGTCGGGGAGGCTGACTTTTCCCGTATCGGTTCTGTAAATGAATATCTTGTCGGACAAGAAGCTGCCCTTGATATCTCCCGTATCGGTTTTGATGGAGATTTCCGCGGCATCGCAACCGATGAATTTTACGTCCCCCGTATCACGCTCAATCGAAAAATTGCCCGAGGCAACTACGTTTTGCATGGAAAGACCGCCCGTAGTCCCTTTCGATTGCAAATTTTGGCAACCGAGATTGGAAAGAGTCGTTTTTCCGGTGGAGTTTGAGAGCTTAACGTCCCCCGTGCAGGTTACGTTCGAAACGGTGACGTTCCCCGTGGAAACCGACAACTCAAGCGAGCCTGTGGTTGCGTTTTCTACGCAGATACCGCCGGTGGAGGTCTTGATGAAAGCTTTACCCGTAACCGATGCCCCGTTTTTGATACGCCCTGTGCTTGCTTTGAGGGTCATGCTTTCAAAGGTGAAATCATGGGGAACCGTGATGCTTCCCGTTCTGTTTTGGATGGAGAGCGCACCGTATTCCTCCGCCGGCAGATAGACCTTGACCTTGGCGGTACGGAAATCAACGCCAATGTAATCGTACCATTTTTTCTTTTCTACAAGCTTGACGACGAGCGTCCCATTCTCTACCGCAACCTCATGCTTGGCTTTCTTCGGCTCGTAGCATACCACGTGGGCTTTTCCGTCGGTGGAGGGAAGCAGCTCGATATTCGCGGTTTTACTGCTGACCGATACGTCACGGAATTCTTCTGTAATTTCGACGTCGGTCGTTTCGTATTTCACGGTTGATAATTTCATAAAATCCCAGTTCAGCAAGGTCATTGCACCTCCAAAAAGTATGATCCCGCCAAGGAGCAGGGAAGCGGCTGTAATCAGCCATATTTTCGTTCGCTTTTTCATTCGGCTACCTCCTTTTTAGGAAAGCATTTTTTGATCCATCGGGGCAAGCTCCTGGTGAGCCATAGGACCGCTTTCGTGGCGGCAAGACAGCCGAAGAATGCAAAGATGGCAAGTCCCGCGCAAAAAAGCCCTGCGCCGATGGCGGCAAGTCCGACGCCCGCCTGCCCTATTATCACCAACGCGAGTCCGTACAGCACGCTTAAAGTGCATGCTGCCAGGGATATGAAGCCTGCCCAAATCGAAACGATGACTGCCCATAGGGCTGCCAGCTGTGAAAACAGGATGGCGAAGGCGACGATCAGAAGTGGAGCCCAAAACGGGGCTCCCAGTACCAACAGCACGATCTCCCACGTGCGCAACCGCCGTTTGGATTTTGGCGCTTCCAATCCCTTTTGGGCAAGCCTGATCTCGGCTTTGATCTGCTCGGCAATTTCGTCCACCGACCCGATTGCAGCCACGGCTTCCTCTTCGCAAAGCCCCTCTTCCATGCGATCCTCGATCATTTCGCTGTAAAAGTTCAGGCGTTCCTCTACCTCATCCTTTGGGAGTGCCGACAGCTTATCGTGCAATGCCAAAATAAATTTAAGCTTTGTCATCACTCGTATCCTCCTTGATCACAAATTGATAAATGGACATGACCTCGCGCCATTCATTCTTGAACTCGCTGATTCTTGCAAGCCCTGCGTCGGTAATATGATAATACTTCCGCAGTCTGCCTCCATGCTCCGACGTGTGTACAGTCAGCATTTTGGAAAGCTCTAAGCGTTTGAGAATGGTGTAAAGGGTCGATTCCGACATTTCGATGTACGGCTTCATATCCTTAATAATCTTATAGCCGTATGAATCCTCGTTTTTGATGGCGGCTAAGACGCATACGTCCAACAGCCCTCGCTTTAATTGAATATCCACTGCATACCCCTCCTTACGTAATACATCATATCACGAAGTATTCGGTTTGTCAATAGGGTTTTGAAAATTTTTTTGAGAATTTTTGGAGCAGACGTGATGCAGGGGAGCGTCGGAGGGGTGAGATACAAGAAAAACGCAAGAATAAAAGGGATCAAAAATCTCTTCTATTCTTGCGTTTTTTGCATCGAATCAAACCGATTTTAACAAGCAGGCGGTGTTGGGCAGCAGCGTGATCTGTTCACCGCTTGTGACCGTCTTTACAAGCTCGGCATCGTGCTCCTTGTCAAGCAAGAGCATTTCGTAGGCTTCGTCGCTTCCGATAAAATCCAATCGAATGTCAATGGGTTCTTTGCAGCTGTCGTCGTCGGTGTAATAGGAAAGCATCACTGCCTTTCCACACTCTCCCTTTGCCGCCGCGGCATAAAGGTCTTTTCCGTCCACCGTGCATTTGCAAGCATCGCCAAGACGGTACAGCTCGTTGAACATTTTAAAGGGATAGTAGCCCTTCAGCGGTTCAAGCGTGTAAAAATCAAACAGACCGTTATACGCAGAGGGACGCGCATCGTAATACATCAGCAGATCCACCGAGGTATCGTTTTGACACATACACATACAAGCCGAGGTGAATGCCGCGCCCTTGATGGAGAGGATCTGTCTGACGGAATAGTTGAAGTTATCCCAGCTTTGAATGTAGTTCCACTCGTTGAGAATGCTTTCGGTGTTGGTGTAGCCGTATTCGTTCAGGATATTGCGGATATAAACGCTTCTTTCAAACATGTTCTCGGTGCTTGAAGTATAGATATGCCAGGAGAAGAAGTCCAGCGGGACGCGTTTTCCGTCACGGGTGATGTAGGCAAAGAATGCCTCAACCCACGGCTTTCGAAACGCCACTGCGGGACCGCCGATCTTCAGGTGCGGGAAGCGTGCTTTCAGATGGGTTGCCGCGATTTCGTAAAATTCGAAGAATTGTTGGTCGGTACCCGTCCAGGTGCGTTGCTTGGGAGAATCCTCGGCATCCAGATCGGGCTCGTTCCAAATTTCCCAGTATTCGATGTCGTGGCAGAAGCCGTCAGCCCATCCCTCGGTGTAGTGCATGATGATGTGCTCGCAAATTTCTGCCCATTTTTTGAAATCCTTGGGCGGATGGATGTTGTATTTCTTGACCTCGTGCTCAATTTTGGTGCCAAGACGGTAAAACACCTTGGTTCCGTAATTGAAGATTCTGCCTACGTATTCGTCGGTGATGGTAAAATCGTAGGAGGCGGGGTCGTTGACGTCGGCATCAAAATCAGGGAAAATCGCGTGTACGTCAACGGTATGCTCACCGCCGTAGTTTGCGCAAAAGGACGAGTCGTGTGTTCTTGCGTAGGGGATCCCCGCAACTTGCCAAAAATCGGTTTTTTCAGCAGGCTTTTTGCCAAATGCCGCGGTACGTACCGCGGGACCGTTGTTGGTGGCGTGCATGGGCTTGACCGCGCCCGTTGTTTCATGGAAATTGACCGATAAGCTGCGTATCATGATAAAAATCCTCCTGTGGATCGTGGTAGCACTATTATACTACGCTGTCTTTGCGTGTGTCAAGCGAAAACGGAACGAAACTTTTTCGATTTTTTTGTACGGTTGTTTGCGGATGGATCGGTGAGCCCGACGAGGGAAAGGACAGATGCGCTTCTTGTTGGTCGGATTCGACGTTCATTCGCTGTCCTTGTCCCGTTCAATCGGCAAATACAGATAAGAGTCTTTCAAATGCACCGTGTTGATGGCGATCCTTGTATCGGTTTGCAGGGCATATTCACCTGCGTGGTTGGTGTGTGATACGTAGGTGTTGTCATCGGTCGATGCGATGTCTATCTGCAAGCACTCGCCTTTTTTGAGCAGGAACGCATGCTCGTCAAATTGAAGCTTCAGCTTAACGGCGGTGTTTTCGCGGTATGAGCCGAGCTGATAGGAAAGAGAAGTGATATCGTGTCGAAGAACGTACGTGCAATCGGCTTTTTTGATACTGATGCGCAGGTAGAACGAGGTATCGGCGGCGGTTGAGGACACGCTCAGCTGTGCGCTCATCTGCCCCTTGACAAACACATCCTCCTTTGAGGGGTTCGTGTAAATTCGGATAAAAGATCTTTCGCTGTTGGCTTCCTGTGCCAAGCACCCCTCGGGAGCAAACGCAGTGGGAAAGCGCGGATCGTATTCAAACGAGCGCGTTTCGTTTCCCAAGCCGATTTCGGCAATCTTGACCGGCTTTTTGTAAAAATCACTTTCCCATTTGTTTTCAAAGGCGCGGTAATAGGTGATCACACCCTTTTCGTGGGAAATGGGGGTTCCTTTTCGGATATGGTCAAGCCAGTCAAGCTGATATGCTCCGAACTGCTCGGCGCGCTTTCCCATCGGGAAGGCAAGACCTCTGTTGGCATCGTAGCCATCGCCGTGGTTGTAGGGAGATACGAGCAATGCGCTTTGGCTTTTTGTTTCCTCGCTCATGTCGCGCCACATCTGAAAGACGCCGCCAACGTAATAGTCGTTATAGCCCGTGGTCAGCAAAATTGGGATGTTCGCGTCCCGCACCGCGTCGCGTGCGTCCTGCCCTCCGTTTCGGGTGCGCCAAAAGGCATGAAAGGGAAATCTTGCTTCCAGCATTTCTTCGAAATCCGTCGCTTGCGCCCCAAACGCCCGCGTGGATAGGTTTGCAAGCGGAAGCTCGGCAAAGGATTGCATATTGAACCGCTTTTCTTTCAATACGTTGTTGTGGTACAGTCCGAAATGCCAGTTTGCATGCCCCTTGCGCATCTGCCCGTTTCTATACCATAGACGGTAGCGTTCCGAGTCCTGCACCTCGAAAATCGCGCCTCGGATATCCGCTTCAAAGGGGGCTGTGGCATAGTGCAGCGATGCCGTATAGCTGCTGCCGAGGAGAAACAGCTCACCGTTGTAAAATTCTTTGTGTCGGATCCACTGTCGGAGGGCAAGACCGTCCTCGCGCTCGTGAACGTACGGTACAAATGCGCCCGTGCTTTTTCCGCAGCCCTTGCAGTGCTGGAAAACGACGGCATATCCTCGTTCAAGAAGCTTCTCCTGCGCGCGCAAAAACGATTCGGTCAGCTCGTCCTCCGCGTAATCGACCGTGTTCTTGACGTACGGAGAACGGCTTACGACGGTTGGGAAGCACCCGCGCTCGTATGGCAGGGCAACCATGGTGAACAGCCTGTCACCGTTGATATCCAAATATTCGAAATATGCGTGATAGCTCATGAAATGCTCCTTGACGTTATTTTTTGCGGATCAACTTGGCAATGAGAATCAAATTGTTTTCACATGATTGTCAGTTTGCAAAATCGTGTTCCGTGATATATTCAATAACGGTTCGCAGGCTTTTAGACATCCACTTGTTTTTATGGTAGATGAGCTGCTTCCAAATGTCGAACTCCATGTCGCAAACGTCCAGGTAGCAGAGTTCTCCGGATTCGATCATTTCCCGCGTTACGAAATCGGGCAAAAAGGAGATCATATCGCTTTTTGCGATGATGTACGTAATAATATCGGTTCGTCCGATTTCCAGAACGGGTGTGATCTCCAAAGACTTTTTGGCAAGCTCCTTATCAAAAACACGACGGTAGCCTTGCCCGTATTCGGTCAGAACAAAGGGCTCGCTGATGATATCCCGCATTTTGAGATTCTTCTTGCCTGCAAATTTTGATTTGGAGCTTGCAACGAAATGCATGGAAAGCAGCTCTTCCTTGGCTATGACGTAGTCTTTGCGATAGGAATGGCTGTCAAGCGTAATAATGGCATCTGCTTCGTTATGATCGAGCATATCGAACATGACAGCGGTATCTGCAGTGGTGAACTTGATGGATATATTCGGATATTTACTATGGAAGTCAATATAGCGCGAATAGATCATATCCTCACATACAGAGTCAGGGGTTACAACGTGAATATGTCCCTTGCATTCATCCTCTTTCGTAAGACTTTCCTTGAAGTCCTCGGTCAGCGCGCGAACACGGTGTGCGTAGGATACAAGCTCATGACCGCGCTCGGTGAGGGTGATGGTGTGATTGATACGTTCAAACAAAAGGCAATCAAGCTCGTCCTCAAGCTGTTTGATTTGGAAAGAAATGGTGGACTGTGAATAACCGAGCTGTTCTGCTGCCCTTGTGAAGCTTCCCAGCTCCGCAACGTGTATGAAAGTAATCAGGTTTCTAAGCTCCATGGAATCCTCCTTTTAAAGATCGAAAAAACAGATCGTAACGATCAAAAGCATTTGCTTGGTTAATGATGGACTCTATTATATAATAGTGTCACGGAAAAAACAAGCCCTTTGACAAAAAAAATGAAAATGATCTTCATTTTTGGGCTGTCAAGGGGAGCTGCGTAAAGTGGGACGTTTCTTTAAAATGGAATCGTTATAAAAGCTATGATGAAGAATGGTCACAGCGATCACGCATTTCAGAGAGCCGATGGTTGGTGCGAATCGGTATGTAAAAGCGATGTCCTCTCCCGTCTGAGCCGTTCCCCTGAAAGCCGCGGCGGTGTATAGGGTGTCCCGTGTATGCTACGTAAGTGCATAGAGGTTGATTGACTTCGAAGAGGTGGCGGTGGACTGATTTCGGGTATGTATACGGCAAATTCGATGAACTGCCTGACCGAAGCTCTCGTTTCGGGAGGCGCGTCGGGGGCAATTCTGAACTGACGGAAAAGCTATTTAAAAGAAGATTCCCGCTTTCGACTCCGATTGTTACGGGGGCTAAAGTGGGAATCTGTTCGAAATCTCGCTTCGCAGGGCAAAAAAGATATTTTTGGTGTTTTGCTTATGGGATTTGCACTCTACAAGATAAACGAAGCATTCGCTTCACGAATATGAAGCAGAAGCCTATGGCTTCTATGAAGTGGCGGCTCTGCCGCCATGAAGCGAAGCGCACTTTTTCATTCTTCATGTTGCGAAGCAACGCTTCATAGCCGAAGGCTGCTTCATGAGTTGCTACGCAACTCGCTTAATGCACCGCAGGTGCGCTTCATTGCAACCAAAAACGAAAAAGCAGTCCATTGGACTGCTTTCGTTTTTGTGTATGAACTCACTCGTTAATACAATGAAACCTCAAAAGCGGAAATGGTGCATTTATTCCCTTAAAACAAGGGGGTTTTTAAGGGAAAGTTCGCTAATTTAAGGGAAAGAAAATATATTTTCTCAAAACCTCTTGACTTTTTCGCCGTTTAGAGTGATATATACAAGCACTCGGAGGTGAGCGTATGAACAAAGAACAAGGACGGGCGGAGCGAAGAAACGGTGATGATGTAATGAATAACTTTTTACGAAGAGTCGGCTGTAACGGTCGACTCTTTTTTGCTGTTAAACGATTGAAAAATTCATAAAAATATGGTATAATACAAAAAAGTCATTTGAAAGGAGTCGAAGCCATGCCACTTGAAAAATTCTACGAAACATATTTTCCGTTCTGGAGCGTGCTTGCCGAGGCGGACAAGCAGCTACTGTGCGAAAACACGGCAGAAAAGCACTTCGACCGCTCCCAACCCGTTCACGACAATATGGGATGCACGGGGCTTTTCATCGTGCGCTCGGGCAGGCTTCGTCTCTATATGCTTTCCGAGGACGGCAAAGAGATCACCCTCTACCGCCTCTCGCCGGGTGACATTTGTATGCTTTCGGCTTCCTGCGTTTTGCAGAGCGTAACCTTCGACGTATACGTAGACGCGGAGGAGG
>SVST01000025.1 GCA_015064155.1 Oscillospiraceae bacterium
GTTGACCGCGAGGGTCTTGTCCAGATACATGGGGGTGTTAACTACCATATACGCGTTGTAGGAGGTGGTTTCCACGTCGGTGGTTTCATCGGTGGTCTTCACCTCGAACACCTTGGTGTCGTTTTCCTTGCGCAGGGAAACGGTCTTGTTGTCGGCATTATGCTCGGAGATCCAAGCCTCAAAGGTGTCAGCCTCCGCATCGGGTGTGGGGCTGGTGGTTTTCTCGGTGGGGTAGACCTTTGCCAGCGAGGTGGAAATGTCGTTAAGAATCTTGTAGTAATTGTCGGATTCATAGGTGACGTAGTACAGCGTGAAGATCTCGTCCTCGTTGTTGGCGTCTACCGCGTAAACCAGGTAGGAGGTCGTACCGTCATCAACCTGGAATACATCACCGGTCTTGGGATCCTTTGCAATTACTTCGTCACGCAGGGTGGAGGGAATCTTTTCCGAATCGGTGGTATTGGTCATTTCCTCTACTTTCTTGTAATCAAGAGTCTCGAACTTCTCCTTGAGTGCGTCACCGGTCAGATCCTTGAGGGTGTCCAGCACCTCTTTGGCTTTGTCTTTTGCTTCCTTGAAGTCGTTTGCCATAGGGGGGTAGACGGGTTCGGCTTTCTTGGTTTCTTTCAGGTGCTCAAGAAGAGCGTCTTTGAATTCCTTGAGTTCTCCCTCGGTGAAATCCTTGACGAACTCATAGGTCTTGACGCGCGCTTCCACGGAGGTGGAATTTGCCTCTGCGGATTGGAAGACCGCCAGAAAAATGACGTCGTCACTAACGATCAAGGATGCTTCCTGGTTTTTGCGCGCGGTGCTGAAGAGCCACTTCTTCAGATCCTCGTTCAGCGTTTCGTCGTTGCTTTCATAGGTTTTCTTTTCGCCAACGCCAAGCGTGTCCAGCTTCTGGGTAAGTGCCGTGCCGGCATCGGTGTCGCTGATGCCCTTGACTTGGTTGTACTCGTTGGTGGCGGTTACCTGCGTGGTGAACTTGTTGTAAGCGGCTTTGTAGTTCTCTTCGAAATGATCAACCAAGATCATTTCCTTGAATGTTTCCGCATTCACTGCGGTAGCATACTTGTCTGCCAATTCCTTGGTTTTTGCCGAGAACATCAAGTAGTCGATCTTGTAGTAGTTTTCGGGATGCTCATCGCGGAACGCGAGAACCTCCTCCAGGGTGACGTCTTTTTCCATGTCGACCTGCACCTTGAGGCAGTACTTGTTGTACAGTGCCGACATTTGCTCTGCCTTGCGGATGTCACTCGTTCTCATGCCCTTGCCCATAAAGGTTGCAAGGAAAGAGTTGAGCGATGCGTAGCCGTAGTTGTATGCCGTAGATTCCAAGGAATCGATCGATTCCTCAACTACCTTTTTGTCCTCGGCATCCAGCTTGACGCCTGCGTTCTTTGCCGCATCGCAAACGGCAACCCACTCAACCAGTGCATCCACGATCGAGTCGATCGAATCACGCAGTCCTTCCTTCACGGAATACTGTGCAACGGTGAGCGCATATTCATCCTGTTTAAAGTTGGAGGTGATTTTCTTTGCATCCTCGTCGGAAATTCCGACGTATTGGTTGAGCTTATTTTGGCAATATAGCCAGGTCATAGACGCTTCGTAGTAAATGTTTTTCCATGCAACGTAGGTTGCGATCTTCTGCGTTACGTCGTACTTGCCGGTTTTGCTTTCTACGATGATGCGGCTGTTCTGAATCAAACCGTACTTGGAAATGATATTCAAAGCAATACCGCCCACCATTGCAACCAGCAAAACGATGCAGATCAAGGGGGTGATCCATTTGGGTAACGGCTTTTTCACCTTTTTCTTTTTGTATTTTTCGGGGTTCTCCGCACGATCCGTCTGGCGGAGCTGTCTGTTTCTTTTCGCTTTTCCCATGAGGAATTCCTTTCTTTTAAGCGTTCGCTTATTTGTGAATTTTCACACCATTTTATTATAATATCGGTGTGTGACTATCTTGTGTCACCATTATGAACAAAACCGAAATTTTTGATTCGGAATTTCATTTTTTTACAAAAAATTACCGTTACAGATTCATAATAACGGGAAGAATCATCGGTTTGCGCTTGGTTTTTTGGTAGAGATATTTGGTCAAGCTGTCCTTCATGCATTTTTTCAGGAAGACTCGGTCGGCATTGCCGTATTCCAAGGCGTTCATCAAAGCATCCAGTGCAACCCGACGCGCTTCCTCCATCAGATCCTCCGATTCGCGCACGTATACGAAGCCGCGCGACACGATATCGGGACCCGACAGGATCATGCCCTCGTCGAGATCAACCGTGGCAACCACAACGATCAAGCCGTCCTGCGCCAGGTGTCGGCGGTCACGCAGCACGATGTTTCCAACGTCGCCCACGCCGTAGCCGTCCACCAAAATGTTTCCTGCCGGAACCGTTCCCGCCCAACGTGCGCCTGCGGAATCGATTTCCAGTACCTTACCGATCTCGGAGAGGAAAATATTGTTCGGGTGGATTCCCATGCGCTTGGCAAGCTCGCGGTTTGCCGAAAGGTGACGGCTTTCTCCGTGAATCGGCATAAAGTATTTCGGTTTGGTGAGAGCCTGCATCAATTTCAGCTCTTCCTGGCAGGCATGCCCCGAAACGTGTACCTCCACCACCGCGTCGTGAAGCACCTCCACTTCGTTTTTGGAAAGCTCGTTGATGATCCGTCCCACCAGCTTTTCGTTGCCCGGGATGGCACTGGCGGAAAGCACCACCAGATCGTTTTGTCCCAGCGTGACCTGCGAGTGATCCGAAAAAGCCATGCGGTAGAGCGCGGACATGGGCTCACCCTGGCTGCCCGTTGTGATCAGCGTGATCTCTCCCGGCTTGAAGCGTTTGATGTCGTTGATGTCAACCAATACGCCGGTGGGTACCTTCATGTATCCCAGCTCGGTGGCGGCACAGACGATATTGAGCATACTGCGTCCCGTGATGGCAACTCGCCGTCCGTGACGTGCGCTGGTATCGATAATTTGCTGCACGCGGTGTACGTTGGAGGAGAAAGTGGCAATGATGATCCGCTTGCTTCGGTGCGTGTTGAAAATATATTCAAGCGATTCGCCTACGTTTCGCTCGGATTGCGTGTGTCCGGGACGTTCGGCATTGGTTGATTCGCACATTAAAAGCAGGACGCCCTCGCGACCCAGCTCACCCAGCCGAACCAGATCCATCATTTCGCCGTCGATGGGAGTGGTATCCAGCTTGAAGTCACCCGTGTGGAGCAGGATGCCCAGGGGAGTGCGGACGGCAAGCGCGCAGGCATCGGCAATCGAGTGGTTGACGTGGATGAATTCTACCGACATCTCGCCCACCTCTACGGTGTCGCCGGCATTGACGGTTCGCAGATCGGCTTTCCAAGGGAGGACGTGCTCCTCCAGCTTGTTGCGGATGATTCCCAGCGTCAGGGGAGTTCCGTAGATCGGTGTATTGATCGAGCGCAAAAGGTAAGGGACAGCACCGATATGATCCTCGTGTCCGTGTGTCAAAAAGACACCGCGCAGCTTGTCTTGGTTGGCCTCCAGATAGGAAAAATCTTGAATTACAAGATCGATGCCGGGCATGTCCTCATCGGGAAAGCCCAAGCCGCAATCCACCACGATCATATCGTTTTCGTATTCGATAACCGTCATGTTTTTGCCGATCTCGCCCAAGCCGCCCAAGGGGATGATCCGAATTTTTCCCTGCGGTTTTACTTTTTTGGGTTTTCTTGGCATTATTAAATCCTTTCTTCAAATATTTCTATGTAAAGCTTGTCGGTGCGTCGAAAGGACGCAACGAAAGAACCGTTGTCAAAGCAACGGGCAGAAAGACCTCCCTTCAGCGGAACCACGCTCCTTCCGCCGAACTGAGGTCACAATGATATTCGCAAAATGGCACGTCGTGGAAGAAAAATTCGTCCGACGTGTAAAAACGGTCGCATATCACTGTCGGTATTTTACCATATTTTCCAACAAAAGTCAATAGGGTGACCGAAAAAACTCGGTGTGTCCCGCGTTGCCCGTCTTCAAAGGTGGGACAAAAGGAAGAAAATCAGTGCGGAGCAAGCACCGCCCGACAAGACGCCGAGGAGAAAGGGAAGAAGGACGCGTCTTCTCCTTTTTCGATAGGGGACGGGTGGTTCGGTGCGTTCGCGCAAGATTCTCCCCGCCTCTGCCAGCATCTCGCGTTCGGTGTGTCTGCTTGGCACAATCTCACGGCGCAGGACGAAATACGCCTCGTCAAAAAAGCGGCTGTCCCCCGTTCTGACCACGATCATCTGCTTCTGCGCTCCCTTTATCATGCTTTTGCTCCTCTCGGTTTGGTTTCGGAGGAAGTATTTGCCCACGGTCCTCTAAAAAAAACACAGACGGCACAAAAAGCAGGAAAAAAAGATGCAAAACAGCATGACGGCAAAGGCGCACGGGTAGGCAAAGCGTGTACGTCGGATCCCGATGGAGGAAAAATAGACGCTGATGACGTACACGATGGTGTCGGAGCTGCCGAAAATAACCGACGCGCAAAGACCCGCCATGCTGTCGGCTCCAACTCTTTCCAACAGCTCTCCGTACGCGGCGGTAGAGGCACTTCCCGAAAAGGGACGGGTCAGCAAAAGCGGTAAAATTTCCGCGGGAATGCCGATCGCTTGCGCAAAGGGTGCCAATTTTGCCGCCAAAAACGATACGGCACCCGACGCGTTGAACATAGAGATCGCCACCATCAAGGCACTGAGCGTGGGGAGCAGGCGAACTGCCGTTTTGAGTCCGTCGGCAGCACCCGTGCAAAAGGCTTGAAAATAATCGCGCCCCGAAAACAGCATCAGGCAACCGACGCACAGCACGACGGCAGGGACGGCAAGGGAGGAGAGCCGATCGATCACGGCGATTTTTTACCGAACGACCGCACGATACGCGGAATCGAGCAAAGCAGAATTGCCATTACCGAGCAGCACAGAGAGGTGATCCACACGGGCAGCAAAACTGCATACGGACGGGGAGAGCCTGCGGCGCGACGCAGAGCCAACAGATTGGCGGGAATCAGCGTCAGCCCTGCGGTGTTCAAAACGGCAAGCGTAATCTGTTCCTCCGACGCAGTATCCCTTTTGGGGTTGTGACGCTGCAGCTTTTCCATAGCGGCAAGTGCAAGCGGTGTTGCCGCGTTGCCGATTCCCAACAGATTCGCGCTCAGATTGGCACTGATTTCCTCCAACCCCTCTCCGCTTTTCGCGGCTTGCGGGAAGAGCAGACGCAGAAGGGGACGCAACAGATGCGACAGCCGCCGCATGATACCCGCCTCGGTGAGAACGTGCATCACACCGCACCAAAAGCACATCATGCCCGCGAGCGAGAAGGTCAGATCAACCGCCCCCTTGGCACCGTCTAAAACCGCACTTCCCAAAGCATCTCCGTTCCCCGTTAAAAAACCGAACAGGCAGGCAACAAGACACAGTGTCCCAAACACCTTTCCAAGCATGATTTTCTCCTTTCTTTTGACGGTATTTGTCGAATTTCGTCGGAAGATTTTTCTTTGTTTTACAATATTTTCCATTAAAAGATATTGACAGACACAATATTTTGTATTATAATAGTTACAACGGGAAAAACAATCGAGAATTTGTCAAATAAGATCTAATGCAAGCGAAAAGGAGAAAAAAAGATGAAATCAACGGGAATGGTACGAAAGGTTGACGAATTGGGGCGCATTGTTCTGCCTGCGGAAATCCGTCAGAACATGGATATTCAGGTCAAGGATGCGATCGAGATTTTCACCGACGGAGATAGCATTATTCTGCAAAAATACCGTCCGTCCTGCATCTTTTGCAGCAACGTAGAGGACGTGGTTTATTTTAAGGATAAGCGCGTTTGCAAGGACTGCATCAAGGCATTGAAACGAAAGGACTGATTGAGTATATGCAGGGAAAGCCTCTGGTAGACCATCTGTGCTTATAATGCCAAAACGCATAAAACGACCCACGTGCTCCGATGAGCACGTGGGTCGTTTTTGGCTTCGCGTCAGTGGCAGCCGCAGCAGATCAGGATGAGGGCAAGGATAATCAGCCAGATCCAGTTATCGTTCAACAGATTGCAGAAACAGGTATTCATAATCGTTCCTCCTTGTCAGAATGCAAGAGCACCGTGCGGTACTCTTCGATAACATTTTATGACAAGGGACACGAAACGTGCGTGTTTCTGTCGAAAAAGATCAAAAGCAGCGGATGAGCGATCGGATCAGCTTCACCGTCAATGCAATCAGCACCCAAACCGCGGCAAACGCGATGACCACGCAAAACAGCGAGAGAAGTCGCAGATTCCAAAGCTTCAGCGCGGCTACGGTCGCGGAATCGACCTTGGCAAAAAAGGTTGCGCCCGCGAAGACGAGCAGCATCAGCAGATATACGGGGAATGCCCCAAGGCTTCCTTTGACGTCAGATGCGCTGAGCGAAATGTGAAGCGAAACGGCAAGGATAATCAAAATTCCCAAGGTTGCGCGGATGGGAGTGGCGGAATACGCAGAGGGGAGCGAGGAAAGCAACGCGAATGCCTCTTTGAGGAGTGCGGACGGTGCGGCTCCCGCTTCGACGAGTGCCCTGGAGGTGCCGAGATACGTGCTCCACTGTGCCGAAAAGCAGAGCCATAGAGAGAGCACCACCACACCAAGACCGCTGAAGATGGGTCCGAGTCCGATGAAGAGATTGCCCAACCTTGCCCATGGATTTTTGGGATTGTAGGTATGCTCCACAAAGCCGTAAACACCGTTTTTCGCGCGGGGCGACCAAAGCTGTATTTTTGTGATTTTATGCGCAAACAAGGGACACATCAGCGCGTGTCCCAGCTCGTGAATCGGTGTTCCGATTACCGAGGTCACGTCAAAAACGCGCCCCGAGCCGTATCCGGTCAAATGGGAAAAAAGACGCGCGCACAGCCTTACGGCAAAGCCGCAAAGCACGAACACGCCCAGCGTCAGGAAAAGTAATTTCAGCACGTAAAGAATGAATCCGACCATACGTCACCTCCGATAAGCTACCATTATTATATCGAAAGGAGCCGCGCTTGTCAAGTCCGTCTTTTGCCCGAGGCTTTGCAAGAACGTATTTTTTTCTTGACATTTTGGGGGCGGTGTGGTAAAATGTCAGTATTGTTTGAAGAGAGGGGAGGGGATCGCGTTGACGTTTGCCGATATTGCGGTTCCGCACGGATTGTTTTTAGCACCGCTGGCAGGTGTGAGTGACCGAACCTTCCGTACGCTGGCGCGTCGCTACGGGGCTGAATATACCACCAGTGAGATGGTGTCGGCAAAGGCTCTATGTTACGAGCAGAGGAGCCGACGTTCCGTAACGGAGGCAAGAGTTCGTACCGCACCGTTGGCAGCGGTGATGCGAGAGGAGCTTCCCATGGCGGTACAGCTTTTTGGTGCCGAGCCTTTCTTTATGGCGGAGGCGGCAAGACTTTTGGAAAGCGGAGAATATCGCGGAGCCGTCGGGGAGGTTCCGCCGGTGGCAATCGACGTCAATATGGGATGCCCGATGGCAAAGATCGTTGGAAACGGCGAAGGGTCTTCCCTGATGCGCAATCCCTTGCTTGCAGCCGAAATCGTGCGCGAGATGACGCGTGCAGTCAAGCTTCCCATCACCGTCAAAATCCGCGCGGGATGGGATCGTGACAGCATCAATGCCGTGGAGATGGCAAAAAGGCTGGAGGACGCGGGCGCAAAAATGATTTGCGTGCACGGACGGACGCGAGAGCAGATGTACGCACCGAGTGCCGATTGGGAGATCATCGGTGCGGTGAAGGACGCGGTTTCGATTCCCGTGGTTGGAAACGGGGATATTTTTTCGGCGGACGATGCCTGCAGGATGATCAAGCAAACTCGATGCGACGGTGTGATGATCGCACGGGGAGCACAGGGGAATCCGTGGATTTTTGCCGAGATCCGTGCCGCGATGGAGGGGCGTCCGTACTGTCCTCCCACACAGCGAGAGCGACTGGAGCTGGCAATGGAGCATGCAGGCATGTTGGTCTTGGAAAAAGGAGAGTCGGTTGGCATTGCCGAATCGAGAAAGCACATGGCATGGTATCTGCACGGTATGCGCGGTGCGGCTTCGGCGCGCGGAGAGATCATGCGAGCCGCAACGCTGGAACAGATGCGTATGATTTTTGACGGCTTGATGCAAAATGAACCTATGGACGGCGAAAATCGTACGGATGCTCTGTGAATTTTAGAAAAAATTGAGAAAAAACGAAAAAAAGACTTGACATTGGAATGAAAATCGTGTATAATGCAAAAAGATAATTTTGATTCGGGTAGATTCCGACATATTATCTCTTGTTCACCGGATGAGGGGAGGGATATCAAATGGCAGAAATCAGAGTTAAGGAAGGCGAGTCTTTGGACAGTGCTCTTCGTCGCTTTAAGCGTGCAACCGCCCGTTCCGGCGTCCTCACCGAGCTTCGCAAGAGAGAACACTATGAGAAGCCGAGCGTGAAACGCAAGAAGAAATCTGAAGCAGCCAGAAAGCGCAAGTACAAATAATTTGCGCCGATGAAATACGGGGAGCCGCCGAAGGGTGCGCTCCCCGTGTTTTCCGTGTATTTGCGGTTCGAAAAAATAATAAAAATATTTTTTATTTTTTTGTAAAAAAGGCTTGACAAACGAGAGTGGATTTGCTATAATATACAAGTCGCAAGACATTGCTGGCATGGCTCAGTTGGTAGAGCACGTCATTGGTAATGACGAGGTCATCAGTTCGACTCTGATTGCCAGCTCCAAAAAGCACACCGAATCGGTGTGCTTTTTTTGTATCGTTTTGGTTACGCCATACTGTTAAACTCCTTGGCGGCGGCGGTCAGACTGTAATTTTTCGTGCCGATGCGAATGCTTTC
Source organism: Oscillospiraceae bacterium (assembly GCA_015064155.1). Lineage (GTDB taxonomy): Bacteria > Bacillota > Clostridia > Oscillospirales > CAG-272 > UMGS1865. The sequence goes on from SVST01000025.1 coordinate 8,870, forward strand.
CCACTGCTCGGCACTGCCTGCATACGAAATTCGCGTCAGGTAAGCGCACTTGTAAAATGCCATGTCGCAGATGCGTCGCGTTGCCCCCGAAACCGTGACGGTGCTTCCGCTTCTTTGGGCAGGGTAGAGAATCAGGGTTGATTCATCCGCCGTATATAGGACACCGTCCAAATCGCAGTAAAAGGCATTGTCGTCGGCAACCGACACGTACACAAGATTGGGGCAATCGGCAAATGCCAGGGCGCCGATATCCATCACCGAGCTTGGAATCTGTAAGGCGGTCACCGTTGAAACGGCGTAGAATGCCATCGGAGCGATTGCCGTGACGCGCTCGCCCGTCGGAGAAAAGCTTGGAATTACGACGCAGGAATCCATGCAGGTCCCGATTCCCGTCAGCACGCAGGTGCCGTCACCGTTGGAGGTGAAGCGCAAGCCTTGCGAGGAGGGCAGGGGGGATTCTTCCTCGGGCGAGGTGGTTGTGATGGGCAAGGGAGGCTCGGTGGTAATGGGAAGCAGGGTGGATTCGCTTGGTAGAGGGGCTTGCTCCGCGGGCGCATCTTCCCTGAGGTTGGAAATACAGATAAATGCAACTGCCAGCGCAAGAGCCATGGTAAAGAGCGTGGCAAGCGCGATCATTGCCGTTTGCGATTGTGATCTCATCATAGGTTCCTCCTTTCGGACTTTGTGAATTCATTATGTCACAAAATATACCTCCCGTCAAGAAAAAGCGTTCCCGAAAAAACGGGCTTGTCCGCCGAAATACGGTGTATTTCTCGGTTTCCCGGGCTGTTTTTTGACGGTATTTCGCATATTTGAGGAGGTCTTGACGAACGGTTTTTCACCGCGTATGCAAAAAAATGCACAAGTCCGACGGTTGCGAACCTGTGCATTGGAGGAAGCACGACTTTTATTTTTCGAACCCATGTACGAAGCCCGTGACGTCAGCGGAGCAAATATCGCCTCCGATGACGCGGTTGCGGTAGACTAAGACGTTGGCGTAAACGGTGCCGGTATAGTCCTCGTAGTTTGTGATTTGGAAGGTATACCGAGTGACCTCTTTCCCTTTGTATTTGGAAAGATTCAATCCCTGCGCCTTTTGAATTTCGTTGTAGGCGGCAAAAATTTTGTCAAATTCCCGTGGGACGGTTACGCTTTTCGTTTCGACGGGGGTAGCCGGTACCTCCCAACCGAATTGCGACAGAAACGCTGCAACATCCGAGGAGGATTTGATCTTGTCGTACCGATAACTCACCGATTGGTCGGGGGAGGCGGCGGTTTCTTGGGAGAGAGTGTAGGTTGGAACAAAGGCGATGAGCGTAATCAGGACGGTCAAGGCAACACAAAGCACACCCACCAGCTTGACGGTTCCCGCGCGCAACGAATAAACAAACATAAAAGCCTCCTATAGGTTCATATTTTCTCTGGTAGAATATATGAACGCGGGAGGCTTTTTATGAATCGAGAAGTGAAATATCAATGTCGTAGGTTTCGCGTGCCGTTGCGGCACGAACGCCGTCGGAATGTGCGCAGACGTTGTGCAGAAGTCCGAACATCATAAAGGTGGCAAGCATCGACGAGCCGCCGCACGAAAGCAGGGGAAGCGTGATTCCGATAACGGGGAGCATGGCAAAGCACATTCCGACGTTGAGCAGCACCTGCACCACCAGCATAGCCCCCACACCCACACAGATAAGTCCCCCGAAATCCGAGCTTGCCGCTTGTTTTGCTCGCGTGAAAATGCGAACGACCATCACCATGAAAATGATCAGCACCAACGCGCCGCCCAGAAATCCGAATTTTTCGCAAACGGTTGCAAAGATAAAGTCTGTATGAGAGGCGGGGAGATCCTCGTAGTAGTGTCCTCCGTGCAGTCCGTTCCCGAAAAATCCGCCCGCGGCAATTGCGGTACGGCTCAGAAGCGGCTGCATTCCCTTTCCGATCGGATCCAGCTCGGGGTTGAAGCCGATGATGATGCGTTCTCTTTGGTAGGGGGCGAGAAACTCCCAAAGGTAGGGGAAGAGCAACGCCACCGCAATTGCGGTTACGATGAAGTATGCGGGATGCAGACCGGCACAGAACAGCATCACGAGAACGATGGCAATGTATACCAGCGCAACACCGAGGTCACCCGAGAGCAATATGGGCGCAATGATCAGCGTGGCGTGTGCGCCCAGCAGCAGGACGTTGATTGGGGAATTGATATGATCCCTGACCGTAAACAGATGCTTGGAAAAGGTACAAATAAAGGTGAATTTTACAAATTCGGAGGGTTGGATCATCATCCCCGTGCCGGGAATTTTCAGCCAGCTTGTGTTTGCAGTTTCCATGTTGAGTCCGCTGGTTCCGAAAATCGGAGTGATGATCAAAAGGATCACCGAGCCGATCAGCATGGGAAGCCACAGCTTGTCCACGATCACGCGGTAATCAATAAACGCGATGAAAAAGGTGACGAACAATCCCAAAACAAAGATAAAGAGCTGCATTTTGAGCTTGGACATACCAAAGTTATCCACCGCACCGAAAATCGTTGTGATGCTGATAACGGAAAGAAGCGTTGTGCATACGAACAGCACGGGGTCAATCTTTCGAATCGCTTCCCATAGAATCAGCTTGATCCTTTGCATACACGGCTCCTTTCTGATTTTTCTCGTACATACTATTATAGCGTCTTTTTGCACGATTTGCAAGTCTTTTCCGGAAAATCATGTTGAGAACTGTTTTTTAAAAGGACTTTACAAAAATGAAAAAAATGGTATAATAGATATATCAACCATTAATCTTCGGAGGAACTCTTATGAAAAGAATCGTTGCATTGCTTTTGGTGCTCTCCCTGCTTGCCTGCACGTTGTTGACGTCGTGCGCAGAGAAGAACGACACCAATGATGACGCGTCCGAGGAAGAAGACACTTCCACAAAAGAAACGGTCCTCGTTTTAAGTAAAACCGGTAAGTATGACGTGACACAGAATCTTGCAACCTACGTCGCATGGAAAAACATTTACTACGAAGCGTCCATGTATTGGGTGTATTGTAAATACGACATTTACGAGGATACAGAGCAAATTACCAAAAAGTACACGCTGGAAGAGTTTGCACTCTTGTCTGCACAGTCCGCCATCAAGGAATCCCTGCGTGATTCGATCGACAGTACGGTCGATGCACTCATCGAGTGGGTTGCCGTTTGCGATGCCGCACATCAAGCAGGGGTAGAATTGGACGATGCAGACAAAGCGGTGGTGGATGAATCGATCGATTCCTTGGAATCTACGGCATACAACTACGGCTATGCATCGCTCGACACTTTCCTTGCAACCTTCATGACCAAGGGTATGAAAGAAAGTGATGTCCGCAAGGCAGAGCAAATGTCGGCACTGTACAACAAGTACTGCCTCAAGGTGCAGGTGGACTTTGAAAAAAGCGTCACTCTGGAAGAGGTTCTCGCATTCCGTGACGAGCATCCCGAAAATTACTATAAAATCGACTACTTGATGTTCTCGGCAGAAACCAAGGAATTGGCAGACAAGTATGCTACCGCAGTGAATTCAGAAGAATTCAAAGAGATGATCTTGATTGATCATTTTAACGATAACTACAAAGCTGTATTTAACAAATACACCACGCAGAAAACCGCCACCAACGAGTACAACGCAGTCAAAAACCTCGTCGATACCGATGCCGGCATGGCACTTACCGATAAGCTGAACGCGCTTGGCGTTGGCGAAAAGAAAACCTACGCAAGTAACGAAACGCTGAATGAGGATCTGAAGAAATGGCTCTTCAGCACCGCGCGCAAAAACCAGGAAGCATCCTTAATCGTTAGTGACGACGTCATTTTCCTGGCGGTCTTCCAATCCGCAGAGGCAAATTCCACCTCCGTGGAAGCGCGTGTCAAGAGCTATGAGTTTGTTGATGGATCTAAGCATGAAGGTATCGATAATTTTAAAGAAACTCTCCTTAAGCACCTGAAAGAAACCAAGAAAACAGATCCGGACTATCCCGAAATCCCCAAGACCTACAAGGAAGCAGAATACAAAGCCAGAGAGATGCGGTACACCCTGTGGGACCTCACGGGCGACGCACTCAAGGCTGAGTTTGAAAAGCTTGATTACAAAAAAGTAGAGGACATGACCAACACTACCGACTCGGAAGAGATTCCCTCCACCCTGCGTGACGAGATCATTGCAAAGGATCCCAAGACCGGCGATGTATTCCAGGTTGATGACGGTACGACCTCCTACCTGGTTTACGCGGTAGACGCCAACAACGAGGACGAGGTTTACACTCTGTATTACGTCACGTATGAATCCGACCTCTATTACCAAATTTTGGACGACATTTCCACCTCACTTGAAGAGGTCTATCCCACCGAGAAAACCATCAGCCCTACACCCGATGCAGAGGCTGAAACCTTTGAGGCTTGGATCTCCGAGCACCAGGCAGACAACAAGGCTGTTTCCCTGCGCCGGGAACACGACACCAAGGTGTTCGAGGTGAAGACCACCGATGAAACCACCGACGTGGAAACCACCTCCTACAACGCGTATATGGTAGTTAACACCCCCATGTATCTGGATAAGACCATCGCGGTCAACGGCGGTTATCTGTTGTTCTCCGGTACGACCGGTGCAACAAATGCTGAAGCAGCAAAGGAAGGCTTGGTCGGCAAGACCTATGCCGAGCTGCTCAATGCACTCCAGTCTGCCGACAGCTCGTCTTCTCCCACCGTTTCCGCGGCAATCACCAAGGATAGCCTTTCCGAAAAGAATCTGCAGGATTGGTTCTTCTCCGACGAGCGTCAGGCAAACGACGTAGCAGTGGTTTCCTCCTCTAACGGCAGCTCCT
>SVST01000026.1 GCA_015064155.1 Oscillospiraceae bacterium
GAAAGATAGCTGCCGCCGCCGTTTTCAATATGGATGGAATTCTTCGACCAAGGAAACGAATGCTGAAAATCGTCCGCCTTGTGGCTGTATTCCCCAAAAATTTTGCAGGACTCCTCCCAATATGCGTTGATCTCGGGGTGCTTTTTGTATTCCATCGCACCGCCCACCTCAAGAACAAGAGCGTTATAGCCGTAATGCATGAACAAATCCAGCATGTAATAAAACTCGTCAAGCTTGTCCTCGGCGGGAAGATAAAGCTTCATCGCGCGAAACTCCACCATCGGTACGTTATAGATCAACCCCTCCCCGATTCCGTTTCGATAATGCTCACGCAACGTGCATGCACCCCAAAGATGTCCGCGCATACTGTTGGAATACACCGAGATGGTTTCGGTTCCAATCTCCAACAGATACGCCTCCTCGGTTTCCTTGCGCGTTTCTCCAAAGGCGGCATAGATCTTCTCACGCTGCTGTTCCCCCAAGGGTAAAAATCGGATCGACGAAACCGAAGACGCAACGGTTTGATGGGTCAACGAAGAAAGGATCCCTTGAATCACGGGGTTGTCACTTTCAACCGCGGTTTTGGAATCTATATATACGTTTTTTTCGGAAAGATTGACGTACGTGTCCTTATAATTGGGGTTGTAGCTCATTGCTTGATCTCCTTTTGTACCGATAAAGCCCGAACCGCTTTGGGTTCGCTGTATGAAGCAACTTTTGCAAGCCAAGCTCCGTTGCCCCTATTGTAACACAGAAGCGGTTTCAAATCAATAGCCTCCGCATATTTTCTGCCGCAAAACTCCGCATATTTTCTGCCGCAAAACCGTCGAAAAGCAAAAAACGCTTCTGCTGCCGAGGGCTCGACTGCAAAAGCGTTTTATAGGGTTCTTTGTGTGTTTTCGCTTCGTAATCAAATCAAAACGGATGAAAGGTACCGAAATTCGAATTATCGGTGGCAATCGGCACGCGGTTGGAAACCGTGACCGTATCGGGAAGCGCGGAGATTTCGATCATATTCAACTCGGGATTGACATACGTTTTTTTCATAAAAGCTCCTTTCGCGCTCGTGCGCTCGATCAAAATAATTTTGTTCGGTAAAACCATCCTACGGCTTCATTATATCACGTCCAACGAAAAAAATCAATGCTTTTCTACGCTTTTTTTGCGATAAAGGGCGGATATTTCCAACAAATCGAACGATCAGCCGTTTTTTTGCACAGCGCATACAGCGCGTATGCCTGCTCCTCCCGTGCGGCTTGCAAGCGCGCGTCTTCCGTATCGGGAAGCTCGGTGCGCCGCGTAAGGATCGGAAGCCTGCAGGTCTTTTTCGTCGACGACAAAAATTCACAGCCGATCGCATTCGCCGCCAGCAAACGGATATAGGCAACGGGCGCGCGCAAGCCGGCGTCATCAATCCCCGTCAATGCAAACAAAATGCCGCGCAGAATACGCGCATTGGGGTATTTTTTCGTTGCCGTACGAGCAAGCAGTCCCTCTATGTCAACCGACTCTGTCGAAGCGTTTTTCAAACGGCTTGCAAGCCCTCCCGACAGCACGGCAACCGATTCTAGGCTCTCTATCGACGTCAACCGCAAATATCCGAGAATCAAGCGTTCCGCAAAGGCTATGTCGTACGTCTCACCACTCTCCGCGTAAACCGACCGCACCGTTTGCGGAAGATGTGCAAGGACCGCGTCAAGCCCCTGCTCGCGCCATATCCGACGCAACGCGGTAGCAGACGGATATCCCTCGCCCACGCTTGTGTCCAAATAGCCACTGCCCTCCCGACGCACCGTATGCGGTATCATCGTCGGACAGCTTTTCCGAATGGCGCGCAAATACGCAATTCCCAAAAGGTCATTGGAGGAAAGGGTCAGTTCCCTTTTACAAAGGCTTGAAAGCGTCGCAAGATACGCTTCGGCAGTTCCGAGAGAGGTGTCCTTGCTGTCCGCGTATGCGGCTTGAAAGGCCTCGCTGTCGCAAAGCTCCGCCAGGTGAGAAAGCAGAGTAAGATCCCCGCATTCCGAGCCAAACCAAAGCTCCCGAACCCCGATTCCATAAAGGATTTCCACCCCTGCGGCTGCAAAAAACTCGGCAGGTGCGGCAGCATACGGAAAAGGAAGCTCAAGCACAAGGTCCGCACCACCCAACAAGACCGCCTTGGCACGCGTGTAAGGATCGCAAATTGCCGCTTCTCCACGCTGCACGAACGGTCCACTCATCACAGCCACCACGCACTCCGCACCCGCTTCTCTGGCACGTCTGATCAAATAGCCGTGTCCCCCGTGAAAGGGATTGCATTCACAAATAATTCCAACCGTCCTCACCGTCTTTCCTCCTTTCCGCATCAAAACCAATGCCAACGCAAATACCGTTTGAAACGGGTGATCGTCGCATTTGTGTTCTTATTATACCATAGGCGCGCAATTCTGTCAATCAACCGAAGCCGTAAAACGTAAAAATACCGCAAAATACAAATGAAATGACAGCAAAATGCAAAAAAACTATTGACAAACGGACAAGAAACGGTTATAATATTTAGTGTCGCATTTTATGTCAACCGATACGGAGGTGGATACGATGGTTCTTGATATGCGCCCGATGCTCAGAGGAGAGGTCGACCGCGTTGCCATTGACTATCTGCTGACCCCCGATCTTCCCGATGGCGCGGAGTTCGACGGAGATGCCCACGTTGTGGGCGAGGTAACCGACGAGGCAGGCTATATGCACCTGACGCTCACGGCAACCGTTTCCTACCGCACCGAATGCGCCCGTTGCTTGGAGCCCGTTCACGGTGACTTTACCGTTGAATTGGAACGCACGGTTGCCACTCGCGCAAGCTTGAGTGACAAGCAGTTGGAAGAAAACGTGGACGAATACGCGGTGATTGAAGACGGCAAGCTCGATTTGGATGAAACCATCCGCGAGGAATTGTTGCTCTCCTTCCCCATGCGCTTTTTGTGTCGGGAGGATTGCGAGGGACTCTGTCCCAAATGCGGAAAGCCGCGAAGCCTTGGTGATTGCGGTTGTCCGAGCTTTGAACCCGACCCACGGTTGGCGGTGCTCAAGCAGTGGTCCTCAAAAAATGCAGAGGAAAAGTAAGTAAATTATGACGTGAAATATAAGATTCACGCACGAGGAGGTGTAGACATGGCAGTACCGAAGAAGAAAGTATCGAAAGCACGCAGAGATAAGAGACGCTCCAACAACAGCAAGCTCTCCGTACCCGGCATGAACAAGTGTTCCAACCCGGCTTGCGATGCATTCGTAAAGAACCATTGCGTATGCAAGGTTTGCGGTTTTTACAACGGCAAGCAGGTTCTCGATGTTAAGAAGGATGCTTAATGTCGAACGAAAAATAAAAGAGGAAACCGTTTGGATTTCCTCTTTTATTTTTTTCTTTTAGAAGTATGGACGCATTTTCTCTTCCAGCTCGCGATAGTCGGTGATCTCCACGTAGTCCATCCCGTAAATACGCACGTGACTGTCACCGCCGCCGTCCCCGAAATCGTCGCCGACGTACAGAATTTCGTCCTTTTCGTAGCCATTCTCCTTGGCATAACGCATGATCGCATCGTACTTGTTATACTGCTTTGCCGAAAAATCGAACGAGGAGGATCCGCCGATGTAAACCGTGAAATCCTTGAAGATCTCCAACACCTCGGGATACAGCACCTTGCGCTTTTCTCTGGTGGGGTCGAACGCAAGCTTATCGGCAATATCGGCTTTGGTACCAAGCAATGGGAAGGTCACCATTCCGGACGCGTGAAATTCAACCGACTCGCCCTTATATTCGGTATAGCCGTATTTTCCGCGCAAATATTCGATCTGTTCACGGAAAAAGTCCTGATCCACGGGAGAGGTATCCTCACGCACCAGCACGTATTTTCCATCAACAGCCCGGCTTTCCTCCATGCCGTAGTTGCCGAGGATATCAATGGGGTACTGCTCCATCTGCTTCCAGATACGAGCCGTGGCACCTGCTCCCACCATCAAAAGCTTATATTTTGCGCCCAGCTTATCCAATACCGCGCGGTTTTTCGCATCCAGCGGTGTGCGGTGCTGGGAAAGCGTTCCGTCCAAATCAAAGCAAATCAGTCGTTTCATGAAATATTTTCCTCCTTCGAAAATGTCACCCATATTATGACAAATTTTGCGATGTTTGTCAAGACTCTTTTCAAAACATCAAAAAAAAGGAAGACTTTTGTACAAAAGCCTTCCCGTTTTTTTAAACTGAATTAAGCCAGCTCAGCGAAGTACTTAATGGTGCGAACCATCTGGCTGGTGTAGGAGTTCTCGTTGTCGTACCAAGCAACAACCTGAACCTGGTAGGTTTCGTCGTCGATCTTGGTAACCATGGTCTGCGTTGCATCAAACAGAGAACCGTAGGTGATACCGATGATATCGGAGGAAACCAGCTCTTCCTCGGTGTAACCGAAGGAAGCGGAAGCAGCAGCCTTCATAGCAGCGTTGATGCCGTCCTTGGTAACGTCCTTGCCCTTAACAACGGCAACGAGGATGGTGGTAGAGCCCGTGGGAACGGGAACACGCTGAGCAGAACCGATCAGCTTGCCGTTCAGCTCGGGAATAACCAGACCGATAGCCTTTGCAGCGCCGGTGGAGTTGGGAACGATGTTCACAGCTGCAGCGCGAGCACGGCGGAGGTCACCCTTTCTGTGAGGACCGTCGAGAACCATCTGGTCACCGGTGAATGCATGAACAGTGGTCATGATACCGGACTGGATGGGAGCGTAGTCGTTCAGGGTCTTTGCCATGGGAGCCAGGCAGTTGGTGGTGCAGGAAGCAGCGGAGATGATCTGGTCATCAGCGCACAGAGTGTTCTCGTTTACAGAGTAAACGATGGTCTTCAGATCGTTGCCTGCGGGTGCGGAAATTACGCACTTCTTTGCGCCTGCCTTGATGTGAGCAGATGCCTTGTCCTTAGAGGTGTAGAAACCGGTGCACTCCAGAACTACGTCAATCTTCAGCTTCTTCCAAGGAAGGTTTGCAGCGTCCTTCTCAGCGTAGATCTTGATGGTCTTACCGTCAACGGTGATGGTACCAGCCTCATCGTCAGCGCTAACCTCGTGGTTGTATCTGCCCTGAGCAGAGTCATACTTGAGAAGGTGAGCCAGCATAGAGGGCTTGGTGAGGTCGTTGATTGCAACTACCTGATAACCCTTTGCACCGAACATCTGACGGAAAGCCAGACGGCCGATACGACCGAAACCGTTGATCGCAACTTTTACGTTTGCCATTGGAATAATCCTCCGTTTTATAAATAATTTTTTGTTTTCTTCGGTATGTACAGGACAAACCCATACACCCTATATTTTACCTTATTTTCCTCCAATATACAAGACCTTTGCCGAAATTTTATCAATTTTGTAACATTTTCTTGTTACGAGGTCAATTTCAATGTTCATTGTGTGCAAATTGCAAGAAAAAAACTGTTTTTCGGAGGAAAAAGCGGTGTCGAATTGACTTTTCCGATCGCTCATGCTATAATACAGTTGTAGAGATTTCAAGGAGAGGCTTGTATGAATCAAGAATATAAAAAAATCAAGCAAGAGCTGTATCGGCAAAGTCCGCGCTTCAGGCAAAGGCAGACGCAGATCCTGATCGGCTTTTTGCTGAAGCTGTTCCTGATGGAAGCATTGATAATCGCCTTTGCGATTGGCGCATACGCCATTTCCCCCGGTGCGGGATATTCCTGCATCGGAGTCGGCATTCTCGTATTTTGGTTGCTCATCAAAAAATCCAAGTTTTTCAAATACCGTTTTTTGGGAAAGGTCACCGATATCAGAAGAGAGTCTAAAATGGTCGACCGAAAAGGCTATGCTCGTTCCATGAGAAGTCAAGTCCTGTCCATCTTTACCGTCACCGATGAAAACGGAAACAGACTTGAAATCGAGTTGCCCGTACCCTACGAAAAGGTTTTCAAAAAAGGCGACAAAATCATTCGTCTTGCAGGCATGAAATATCCCGTTGACCTGACCCCCGAGGAGCTGTTGGTCTGCCCGTTTTGCGGCAATATCTTCCCCACGGAAAACGAGGTCTGCGTCGAATGCGGAGAGCCGGCACTCAATGCAAGCGTAATCGACAGCATCCGATAATTGTCTGCATCAAGCGATCCCCTACCCTGCCATAGAATAAGGAACAAAAAGCAACCGCGCACGGAAATGCCCGTGCGCGGTTGTTTTGCTGATATCATCAATTCGTTGTAGATGTTGTTACTTTCTTCTCCCAAACCTTGCAGGTTGTACCGTCTAAGTACCAGTAGTTTCCTTCGCCAGTGGGCTCGGTTTCGGAATAGATATATACGCCCTTGGTATCCAATACGTACATGGAATTTACGATCTGATTCCACTCTCTCTCGTTGCCTTCATAGTAAATCTTATCGAACTTCGAGCAGAGGTTAAACGCACCGGTTCCAACAGACCGAATCGATTTTGCGATCATCACAGCCGTTAAGCTCTCGCACTTGTTGAACGCGTAGTCCGCGATCTTCGTGCCACCCTTGACCTGAATGGTTTTCAGGTTTGTGGGAATCACTTCGTTCTGATTTTGATAAGACGTTGCACCAAAATAGTATCCGATAAACTGCGTATTGGTGGATTCATCCGCCGTTGCACCAATGAACGGAACTGCCAGGGTGTTCAACGCGGTACACCCCTTCAAAATAGCATTGCCAACCGTTTGCAGGCTCATCGGCAACGAAACCGTCTTCAAGGAAGTGCAACCCTCGAACGCAGCGTCGCCGATGGAAAGCAGCGATTCGGACAACGTCAAGGTTTTCAAAGAGGTACATCTCGCGAATGCATTAGCTCCAATGCTGGTAACGTTCGCAGTGACGGTTACCGTGTTCATTTTCGAATCGGCAAACGCATTGTCAGCGATTGCAGTTACAGGTACACCCATGTAGGTCTGCGGAATCACAACGTTTCTTACAGATCCCGTACAGTCTACCACTGCGTAGGTGCCGTCTATCATCTCAAACTTCAAGGTCGTACCGCACTCAGCCCCGCAAATCTTCGGCTTTTCTTCGGTTCCGTGGTTATTGATACAATGACCGCTTTCATCGAACGAGTGTCCGGTTGCGGGAAGCGTAAGAGAAAGCAAAGGCGTACTTACACTCTTATATCTGCAATCCTTAACCTTACAGGTCTGTCTTACGGTACCGGTTTGGTCGCAGGTTGCCTGACGAACAATGGGTTCATCCGGATCGTGACCGTGTGCGGGAATGATCTCCTCCAAACGGTCCTTACAAGCGGTGCAGAAACGAACGATGCTGCCGTCTTCCAGGCAGTTAGCACTCTTCGTCAAGCGTCCCGCATCGTAATCGTGTGCATAGAGCGTTACCTTTTGTACGTGACCGCAATCCGCGCAGGTCTTCTGTCCCACACCGTTTCTTGCGTTCTCCGCATTACCGTTGCAGGGAACGGGGGCTTTCAGAACCTCAACCTCACCGTAGTGGTGCGTGGCAATTGCCTCTCTGATTGCTTCCTTACAAGTAGAGCAGGTTCTTACGCGAAGTCCGGCTTCGGTACAGGTTGCCTCTCTGACCACGTCCCAATCACTGTACGAATGTCCTGCGGGGATATCCTCGGTTTCAACCTCGTCGCACAGCGTGCAGGTGTGAGATCTCATACCGATTTCGGTGCATTTTGCAGGGGTATCGATCACCCACTCGCCAAAGCTGTGAGCCAGCTTATCGGTGCTCTCCTCAACGTACTTGTTGCAGGTTTTGCAAACGTGGTACTGCGTACCCTCTTCCGAGCAGGTCGCACGCTTCAGCTGAACCCAATCTCCGAAATCATGCTCGGAAACGGCTTCCTCGACAGTGTACTTACACTTGGTGCAGGTCTTTTGCTTCAGACCCGGAGTTTTGCATTCCACCGCCTCCGTAACGACCTTCCAGTCGCCGAACGTGTGGTCACATTCTTTCTCTTTCTTGCTGCAACCCACCAAAGCGATACACAAAAGCGAGCAAAGCAACACGAAAGCAACCGTTAATTTTTTCATTGCTTTTACCTCCTGAACGTAATAAACCGCATAAAGGGCATATCTTGCCAATATTATAGCACACTTTTTTTCGTTTGTAAAGGGCTTTGCGGCATATCACGGCAAGTTTTTTACAGTTTTTTTACAATCCAACCGCTTTTTTAATTCATTCTTGAAAGCTTTTTGACCTTTCCGTCATAATCCGCGGTGTAAAAAGCCGTTTCGGTAACGATCGGTGCCACGAGAGAGGGCGCGCCCAACGAAATCCGACGGCAAAGCAAGCCGTCTTTTTTGTTGTAGACGTAAAGACAGCCGTCCGATGCCGTGAAGATCAAAAGCTCTCCGTCAAGCACGGGAGAGCTCTCCACCGTTTGCACCCCGGCGGTCACGTAAGGCGAGGTCAAAAGGACTGCCTCGGCGGTGGAAAACCGACCGACAACCCCCATCGTTTTCTGATTCAGCGCAATCACGCCGTCCTTTGCCGTGGGGCAGTACAGACAATCGTCGTCCTCTGCCGATACACCGCTGACGTCCATGCGAATTTGCAGATTTTTCTCTCGCAAAAGACTGCCGCTTTCGGCATCCAGTACAACCATGCTATCCAGGGAGGGGGCATAAATCAGATCCCCGACGATCCGCGGCGTTGCGCTGCGGAACCAAACCGGCATCAAAGAATTCTCCCATACGACCGAGCCGTCCTCCAAGGAGAGCGCATACATCGCTTTCCAATGCGTCCCGATCAAAACGCGATTCCGTGCGGCATCCGCGACCCAACGTGCAGGCGTATTTTCGCCGCTTGGGAAGGCGGTATTCCACACGCGTGTGCCGTCCTCCCGTCTGTAGGCATAAGGCTGCTTGGCATTGCCTGCCAACACCAAATCTCCGACAAGCAGTACACCGCTTCGGGTGTAGGCAACCTTGATCAAATCACTCCTTTGCGACCAGATCAAGCGACCGTCCCCGATATCCAGGCAGTACAGCCTGCCCGCCGTGTCCTGCGCGTAGACGCGCTGCTCGTCAACGGCAAGATCGCCCTTGATGCCATCCTTCGTCGGGTAGTACCAAATCACCTCTCCGTCGCGCTCACGGATGCGGTATACGCCGCACCTTTTTGGGTATCCGTCGTCGTTCGTTGCCACGAAAAGATCCCCATTTTGCATCACGGGTGTGCAAAATTCAACTCTGCCCTCCAATTGTGCCGTCCACTTTGCGGCATCGGGAGCCTCTCGGTGCCAATCCTCAAACAGCATCTCCGAAGAAAGCGTTTCTCCCGACAGATCGATCTTTCGGATGGCGGCAGGCGAGGAATCGATGCCACCGCAATCGGGACATGCCGTGCAGATATTGAACGTGCCGTCCTGCTCGTGCAGCAGATGTACGTGGAAATGACCGAATACCCAGGCAAGCAGCCCCTTTTCGCGCAGATTCAGGTTGGTATTTTCCTCTACGTCGATCGAAAAGCCAAGCTCATCCGGACAGCGGTCGTGATCCAGGACAATCACGCGCTTTTCACCGCGGTTGCGCCGCAGATCCTCGCAAAGCCAGGTCCACTGATCGGACAGTCGGTATCCCGACGGCTTGTCCCCGCGCCCGATGGAAAGCGTCACGAAATGAATATCCCCGCAATCAAAGGAATACCAGACCGGACCGTACAGACGCTCGTAGGTTTCCTCGCCGTAGCGTTCTCCCACGAAGTCGTGGTTTCCGATGGCATAGCGCACGGGACAGCCTACCGTTTCTCGGTTCATGGCAAGGTAATGTCTTGTCACACTCGCACGTCCGAGATCCCCCGTATGTGCGAAAAACGCAGGACGGTGTGTCTTGACCATGCGATTCATAAAAGCGGTACAATCGGTGTATTCGCGTCCGTCGATCTCGGTATCCGAGGTGTGAAAAAAGCAAAAATCCCGCGCAGCAGTGACGGGAAGAACGAAAAAGTTATATTCCTCTCTCGTGTCCTCCAAATAGTAAAACCAATCACCGTGCGACTCGGTCAAGAGATTGAGAAACAGAACGTGAGAGCCCTCCCAACGCTCCATTTCATACGCACCGTCGGCATCGGTTACCGAAAAATTCCTGCCGTCACTGACCGAAATTCCGGCAAGCGGCTCCCTGCTTGTTGCATGAAAAACGTGCCCCTTGAGTTTCATTGACGTCTTCCCCTTTCCCAGGTCTTCGCAACCGATTGGGCTCGTCTGCCCTTTCGGTTCAAATCGATAGACTCATTATAGCATACTAAGCCCCGTTTTACAAGTTTTTTAAAAAACTTCGTCTATCCGCGGTGTCCGAACAGCGAAAACCGCACGAGCAAGGGAAGCTGCGAAAGCCTTTTTTTCGGCTCGTGTGCCATACGCCAAGCCCATTCCAACCCCATACGGGAAAAAAGGCGGGGCGCGCGTCGCACCTTCCCTGCCCAAACGTCCAACGATCCTCCCAAGCCCGCGATCACGCGAAGCTCGCTCAGCCGATCCAGATTTGCCGAAATCCACTGCTCCTGCAAGGGAAATCCCATGCAAACAAACAAAAGATCGGGGCGCGTTTGACGCAAGGCCGAGATCAAGCGGCACTCCTCCTCTCCGCCCTCCTCAAAATAGCCCCAATAGGTGCCGCAGATGCAAAGCGCGGGATGCTTTTTTTGCAGTCGTTCCGCCGCACGCGCGGCAATTCCGTCTTCTCCTCCCAAAAGGAAGACGCGAAGCCCCTCCTGCTCCGCGCGGAAAAGCAGTGCCTCTCCAAATTCGATTCCGGCAACGCGCCCGACAAGCGGCGTACCGATCCTGCGCGCCGCCCGTACGACACCGACACCGTCCGCTAAGGAGAGCGTGGCACGGTTCAACAACGCCACGAGAGTCGGGTCGTGACGGCATTTTTCAAGCATCACGGCGTTTGGCGTTACCACAAAGCAGGGTGCGTGAGAGTCGTCCAGCGCGAAATCGACCGCCTCTGCGGCACAAAGATTATCAATTTTTACGTTTCCAATGCGAATTTGCTTCATAATCCCTCAAAACATCTTGACAATTCGTTTTCGTTGCGTTATAATTAGTATCGTGTAATATGATACTTTTATGCGACATCAGTTGCGTTTCGACGCAAAAAGGAAAGGTTTTGTTATGGCAAAGAACAATGCAAAAATGGTAGAGCAGATCACGTCGATGGACGTGGATTTTGCACAGTGGTATACCGACGTCGTCAAAAAAGCAGAGCTCGTAGACTATTCGGGAGTCAAGGGCTGTATGATTATCCGCCCTTACGGATACGCAATCTGGGAAAATATCCAAAAGGATCTTGACGCGCGCTTTAAGGCACTTGGGCACGAAAACGTCTATATGCCCATGTTTATTCCCGAAAGTCTTTTGCAAAAGGAAAAGGACCACGTGCAGGGCTTTGCGCCCGAATGCGCGTGGGTCACCATCGGAGGCGGCAACAAGCTGACCGAGCGTTTGGCGGTTCGCCCCACCTCGGAAACGCTGTTCTGCGAGCATTTTCGCACGGTCATTCAGTCCTACCGCGACCTGCCGAAGCTCTATAATCAGTGGTGCAACGTCGTTCGTTGGGAAAAGACCACCCGTCCCTTCCTGCGCACCTCCGAGTTCCTCTGGCAAGAGGGTCACACCATGCACGAAACCGAGGAGGATGCAAGACAGGAAACCTTGCAGATGCTCAAGGTTTACGAGGATTTCTATTCCGAATCTCTGGCAATTCCCGCTTACACGGGAAGAAAGACCGAAAAGGAAAAATTTGCGGGCGCCGAGGAAACCTACACCATCGAGCCCATGATGCACAACGGCGTGGCACTTCAGGGCGGTACCTCCCACTATTTCGGTGACGGCTTTGCAAAGGCATTCGACATCACGTTCACCGGACGCGACAATACGCTGAAGCACCCGCACCAGACCTCCTGGGGTGTATCTACCCGTATGATCGGCGCGATCATCATGACGCACGGCGACGACAACGGCCTGATTCTTCCTCCCCGCATCGCGCCCACTCAGCTGGTGATCATTCCCGTGGCACAGCACAAGGAGGGTGTCCTGGAAAAGGCAAACGAGATCAAAAACGAGCTTTCCAAGAAGTTCCGTGTCAAGCTGGACGACAGCGACAACTCCACGGGCTGGAAGTTCAGCGAGTACGAGATGAAGGGTGTACCTCTCCGTTTGGAGATCGGTCCGCGCGACATCGAAAACAATTCCTGCGTGCTGGTCAGCCGCGTGACCCGCGAAAAGACCTTTGTTTCGTTGGATAATCTTGCCGAAGAGGTGGAAAAAGCACTCAACAAGGTACATGAGGAGCTTTACAACCGCGCGCTGGAGAATCGTACCAACCGCACCTACGAGGCACGCTCGCACGAGGAGTTCCTGGACATTGCCGAGAACAAATCGGGCTACATCAAGGCAATGTGGTGCGGAGAAACCGCCTGCGAGGAGCAGCTCAAGGACGAAACCGGCGGCGTGAAATCGCGTTGCATTCCGTTCGTGGAGGATCACCTCTCCGACGTTTGCGCTTGCTGCGGAAAGCCCGCCAAGCATATGGTCATTTGGGGAAGACAGTATTGATTCTTCAAACAAATACGTAAGGGAAGTCGTTTAAATACGGCTTCCCTTTTTCTAATGGGTTTAAAACTTATTTCGTGACCTTTACAAAAGACATCGTTACAATAGTAACGGGATACACAGGGGCGGAAATCTCCCCACCCATGGCGGAATTCAACCGAACCTCAATCTCTGCAATGGCATCTACCACGTCCATTCCGCAGACAACATAACCGAAAGAGGCATATTGACCGTCCAGGGATGGGTAGCTGTCTGCGTGCATGATAAAAAACTGAGAGGATGCAGAATCCGGATCGCTCGCACGCGCCATGGAAACAACGCCTCGTACGTGCAACAGATTGTTTTCCACTCCATTCGCAGAGAATTCACCCTTGATGTTAGGAACAACCTGACCGGATGCCGATATACCGCCTTGGATCACAAAATTCTTATATACGCGGTGGAAGTTTGATCCGTCGTAATACTTAGCGGCAACAAGATTTTGGAAATTCTCCACGGTAATCGGTGCTACGGATTCGTATAGACGAATAATAATTGATCCGCTTCTTGATATATCAAACTGATCAACGTAAGTCAAATCAATTTTCACAAGATCGGTCACGTCGCTCGTTTCTATACAATCCTCAAGCGCAACGGGCGAAAAATCAAACGCAACTGCTTCCTGCGGTGGTGTTTCGGGAGATGCTTCGGGCACCGTTGTGGGCGTCGGTTCACCGATCTTATCCAGTGCTTTTTCATCAGCACTGTAATCTTTCGTCAGGTCGATGATCCAATTGTCCATCTTTTCCTTGATCAGATCACTCGTTGCATTGTTCTGCCAGGTTTCACCCTTGCCGATATAAACAGCCAGATAAACCAAGGAGCTGCCGTTAGAGGAGGAAACCACTGCTACGTCGTTTGCCTGACGCTCGTCGGAGAAGAACCAATCCTGCAGATTCTTTTCGGAAAGGCTATCCTTGGTGATTGCCGCGGAAACGGTGGGAGA
>SVST01000013.1 GCA_015064155.1 Oscillospiraceae bacterium
ACTGTTTGCCTTGATGACACAGTCGGGCTTGCATATTCCCGCCGATACCGAGTCGTCGATCTGTATTTTTGAAAAAATATTGGTTGACCTTGGGGATGAGCAGAGCATCGAGCAATCTTTGTCTACCTTCTCCTCGCACATGGTCACGATCGTGAACATCATGAAGGAGGTCGATTCGCGTTCGCTTTGTCTGTTTGACGAGCTTGGCGCGGGAACCGACCCCGTTGAGGGTGCTGCGTTGGCGGTTGCGATCATCGAATCGGTGCGCACAAAGGGCGCGATGTGCGCCGCCACCACACACTATACCGAGTTGAAAACCTACGCGCTGGATACGGACGGTGTGCAAAACGCGTCTTGCGAGTTTGACGTGGCTACCTTGAAGCCAACCTACCGCTTAATGATCGGTACGCCCGGAAAATCCAATGCTTTTGCCATTTCCGAAAAGCTGGGACTTGATGAATCGATTATTGCGTTGGCAAAATCCAACGTCAACCGCGAGCATCAACGCTTTGAGGAGGTTATTGAGCAGCTTGAGGCATCTCGTCTGGAGGCGGACCGAAACCGCGAGGAGGCGGCGCGCCTGAAAGCGGACTACGAGCGCATGAAGCGTGAGGGTGAACAGCAGCTCAAGGCAAAATTCTTTGAGGTTGAGCGTGAGATCGAACAAAATCGCAAAAAGGCACAGCAGATGCTTGACAGTGCACGCGCTTCCAGTGAATTCGTCTTTGCACAGCTTGAAAAAGCGAAAAAAGCCGAAGAAGCCGGCAGGCTTGCCGAGGAGCTTGAAAATGCCCGTCGGGAGGTGCGCCGCGCGATTCGTGAAAACGATGATAAAATCAACCCCGTGGAGGAAAAGACCAACGAACAATACGTATTGCCCCGTGATTTGAAAAAGGGCGATAAGGTCTATATCGTTAACATCGATAAGGAAGGCATATTGTTGGATACCCCCGATAAAAGCGGAAGCGTTATGGTGCAGGCGGGGATTCTCAAAACGCGCACCAAGATTTCCAATTTGCAGTTGATCGTGGAAGCACCGCAGATCATCAGCGGAGGCTCGAAAAAGCCCGCCTCGGATTTCCACGCAAAGGTCAACCGCGATTTCTACGATGAGATCGATTTGCGCGGCCTTTTGGGGGATGAAGCCTGGCTTTCGGTCGATAAATATCTGGACGAGGCAGTGCTGGCAAATTTCAAAAAGGTACGCTTGATCCACGGAAAGGGAACGGGTGCTTTGCGCAACGCGCTTTGGCAGCACCTCAAGCACGACCGCCGCGTGGCAAGCTATCGGCTGGGACAGTACGGGGAGGGCGACGGCGGTGTCACGGTGGTTGAACTCAAGTAGCGAAAAATGTCTGTATTTTAGCAAAAACTGTCTTGTTATTTCCCCGTATCCGTGTTATCATGATACCGTTGTTTAGACGTGTTTAAGGAGAATGTGTATGGAAAAAACAAAATGTCTTACTCCAAAATCGATTGACGAGCAATTTGACGTTTGCGTGGTTGGCGGAGGATTGGCGGGAACGATGGCTGCCATTTCTGCCGCACGAGAGGGAAAACGCGTGATTTTGCTGGAAAAATACGGCTGCCTTGGCGGCATGGCAACCGCGGCTCTCGTCTTTCCCTTTATGCGTGACTGTGAGGCAGGTAGCAACAAGCGAGTCAACGCAGGTCTGTATGCGCGCCTTTTGAAGGAGATTTACGAGCTTGGCGGAAGCAAATCGGAGGACGACCGCTTCTATATGGAGGAGTTCATGAAGATCGTTCTTGACCGCATGGTCAAGGAGGCGGGTGTTAAGGTCTTGTTTCATGCAAAGCTTTGCGAAGCCGAATTTGAGGACGGTACGGTGCGCTCGGTGAGCGTTGCAACCGTTTCGGGAAAGCTGCGCATTTTTGCAAGGATTTTCTTGGATTGTACGGGAAATGCCGATCTGATCGCACAGGCGGGTCTTCCTTTTGAGCAAGGAAGAAGCTCGGATAGTCTTTGCCAGCCCATGACGCTTTGCTTCCGCATGACCAACATCGATTGGAATGTATTTGATAAGAAGTACATGAACGAGATGTGGGCAAAGCTGAAGCAGGAGGGGAAGATTCAAAATCCTCGTGAGGATATTTTAGCGGTTCGCTGTCCGGTTGACGATATGGTGCATATCAATGCAACGCGTGCGGTTGGAGTTGATCCCACCGACGTTGAGGCGGTAAGCAATGCCGAGATGCTGTTGCGTGAGCAGATGCTTGAGATCTATCACTTCTTTAAAGAGTATCTCCCTGGGGCGGAGAATTGCGCCTTGATCAGCTCTGCCGTTGAATCGGGCATCCGTGAAAGCCGCCGTATCGTGGGACTTGTCCGCGTTACCGAGGAGGATCTTTTGAGTACGCGCAAGTTTGAGGACAGTATCGCTCGGGGTGCATATAAGTTGGACATTCATAATCCCTCGGGAACCGGTACTTATCTGAAATCCATTCCACACAACGATTATTATACGATTCCGTACCGTGCGCTGATACCGCAGAACACCAAGAACCTTTTGGTGGCGGGAAGAAGCGTTTCCTCCACGCACGAGGCTCTTTCTGCGATTCGGATCATGCCGATCACCTCTTGTATGGGAGAGGCGGCGGGAATTGCCGCCGCGATGGCGGTGGATGCCGACTGCGTACCTGCCGAAATCAACATTGCGATTTTGCAAGAAAAACTGACGTCTTACGGTGCTTTATATTAAATAGTTTCTAAAAAACAAAAGCAGAAGGAAGGTAGATTTTATGAGCAAAATTAAAATTGCAATCATCGGTTGCGGCAGTATCGCGACCAACGCACACATGTCGAATTATCAGCTTCTGACCGATCGCTTTGAGGTAGTTGCCGCTTGCGATATCGTGCCGGGACGCGCCGAGGAATTTGCACGAAAATTCGGGATTCCGTCGGCATACGAGGATTATCACGATGTTTTGGCATTGGACGGACTGGATGCGGTGGATATTTGCACACCGAACTATCTGCATTCCATCATTGCCGTGGAGGCATTGCAAAAGGGCTTGCACGTGCTTTGCGAAAAGCCCGATGCCATCAATCCCAAGGAAGCAATGAAAATGAAACTGGCATCCGAACAGGCGGGGAAGACCTTAATGGTCATTCGAAACAACCGCTTCATGAACCACTCGGTGTATTTGAAAAAATATATCGAGGACGGCGGACTCGGTAAAATCTATGCCGCGCGTTGCGGCTGGCAGCGTCGTCGCGGAATTCCCGGCAAGGGCGGTTGGTTTACCACCAAGGAAAAGTCGGGAGGCGGTCCTCTGATCGACCTTGGCGTACATATGATCGACGTTTCGATCTGGCTGATGGGGAACCCGCGTCCCGTTGCCGTCAGCGGTGCCACCTACAGAGAGTTTGCGGATACTTACGTTCCCATGGGACACGGAAGCCGCGACTGCGACCCGAACGGAACCTTTGACGTAGAAGATCTTGCCATGGGCTTTATCCGCTTCGATAACGGTGCGGTGCTGCAGCTGGAGTTCTCTTGGGCGTCCAACGTGGAAAGAGATGACCGTTTCTTCGAATTGCGAGGAAATCGTGCCGGCGCATCCTGGCACAGTGCTGACGACAAGCTGAAGATTTTCGGAGAGGCTTGCGGAAAGCCGATCGATATCATTCCGAATTTCGGAAAGCAACAGCTCAACGGTCACAAGGGAAATCTGGAAAACTTTGCCGACGTTTTGGAGGGCAAGGCGGATCCCGTATTCTTGCCCGAGCAGGGTGTTGACATGATCAAAATTTTGTCTGCTATTTACGAGTCTGCCGAAAGCGGAAAAGAAATCTTACTTTGATTTTGGAGGAGTACCGAAATGAAAAAACTGAACGTTGTGATTTGGAACGAATTCCGTCATGAGAGAACCAAGGAAAAGATCAAGGCAATTTATCCCGATGGACTGCATGCCGCGATCAAGAGCTATCTTGACAAAAACGAGGATATGGAGGTTTCTTTGGCGGCACTGGACGATCCCGATCAGGGCTTGCCCGACGAACGCTTGGAGAACATCGACGTGCTTCTTTGGTGGGGTCATGCAGCGCATAAGGAGGTTGACGACGCATTGGTGGAGAAGATCCGCGAGCGCGTGTATACCGGTAAAATGAGCTTTATTGCATTGCATTCCGGACACCACTCCAAGCCCTTCAAGGCGATTGTGGGAACCAACGGCAACCTTTCTTGGGGCAGAGAACAAAAGGAGATTATGTGGAATCTCATGCCGTCGCACGAGATTGCCGCAGGCATTCCCGATCACTTTTTGATCGAGAGCGAAGAAATGTACGGAGAACCCTTCTACATTCCGCAGCCCGATGCGCTGGTATTCGGTGCATGGTACGAGGACGGTCACATTTTCCGTGCAGGTGCTTGCTTTAATCGCGGTGCGGGTAAGGTCTTTTACTTCCAGCCCGGTCACGAATCCTGCCGTTCTTATTACAATCCTTACGTGTTGCGTATCATCGAAAACGCGATCCGTTGGGCAAAGCCGACCGAGCACGGATATGAGATTGAAGACAAATGTCCTCATATTACAGCGGCTATCACCGAAGAATTCAATCAACTGTAAGCCGCTATGAACAAAATAAACGTCGTGATCTGGAACGAGTTCCGTCACGAAAAAACCAAGGAAAAAGCGCGCGCGCTGTATCCGAACGGGCTGCATGCCACGATCAAGGGCTACCTTGATAAAAACGAGGATATGGAGATTACGTTGGCAGCGTTGGACGATCCCGACCAAGGGTTGTCCGATGAACGCTTGCAAAACACCGACGTGTTGGTTTGGTGGGGACACATGGCACATGATGAGGTTGATTCCGTGCTTGTCAAGAAGATCCGCGACCGCGTGTGGGAAGGAAAAATGGGCTTTATTGCACTTCATTCGGCTCACATGGCGCGTCCGTTTTGCGCAATTGTCGGAACGGAGGGGGTTCTCTCGTGCGGACGCAATCAAAAGGAGATCATGTGGACGCTGATGCCGTCGCACGAGATTTCTGCGGGCATTCCCGATCATTTTTTGATTGAAGAGGAAGAGCTTTATGCCGAGCCGTTTCATATTCCAGAGCCTGACGAATTGGTGTTCGGCGCTTGGTTTGAGGATGGACACATTCTGCGCGCAGGCGCGGGCTTTCGACGTGGGGCGGGGAAGATCTTTTACTTCCAACCGGGGCATGAAACCTGCCCCTCCTTTCACAATCCTTACGTGCTTCGCGTGATTGAAAACGCGATTCGTTGGGTAAGACCTTGTGAGCAAGTGTCACCCGTGAAGAACGCTTGCACGTGGATGCATCAGCCGATTGTAGAAGAATTTAAATCAACCTAATACAGAAAGGTCTTTCCCAAAGCTCAGCGCATTTGGGAAAGACCCTTATTTATTCTTTATTGACCGAATGAATTCAGCGTTTCTTGGTAAGCCTTCAACTTTGCCTCTGCGGTGGGCTTGTCGTCAGCCTCCAGCATATAGTAAAACTTGATTTTCGGCTCGGTTCCGGACGGACGGGCTACGATGACGTCACCGTTCTTCAATTTATAATAAAGAACGTTGGAGCTTGGCATCCCCAAGGGACGGGTGATCCCGTTTTCGGTAACCGTATTGTTTTTGTAGTCGGCAATCCATGCCACGGGCTCTTCGCCGAATGCCGTCGGGGGCGTTTTGCGAAGTCCGTCCATGAGAGCCGCCATACGGGCGGGACCGTCAAGTCCTTCCATATAAATCTCAACGTTGGATTCATAGGAAAAACCGTATTTTTCCCAAAGATTCTGCAAGGCATCCGAAAGCGTCATGCCCTTTGCCTTGTAAAATGCGGTCATTTCACAAATCAGCATCGAAGCAACGACGGCGTCCTTGTCACGGGCATAGGTTCCTTTGAGATAACCGTAGCTTTCTTCAAAGCCGAACAGGAAAGATCCGTCCCCTGTTTTTTCGTAATTTTTGATGACCTCTCCGATGAATTTAAAGCCGGTGAGTACGTTGTGCATTTTTACCCCGTTCTCGGCACATACCTTTGCGGAAAGCTCACTGCTGACAATGCTCTTTACCGCGTAAGGATTCGCGGGCATGGTGTGGGTCTCTTTGTATGCCGTGATGATATAGTCGATCAGCAAAGCACCCATTTGATTGCCCGAAATGGCGACGAAGGAGCCGTCCCGAGTTCGGGTCATAACTCCCACGCGGTCGGCATCGGGGTCGGTTGCCACCACGAGATCCGATCCTACGCGGTTGGCAATCTCAATGCCTTGTGCGAAGACCTCCGGATATTCGGGATTTGGCTTCTTTACGGTGGGGAAGTTCCCATCAATTACCATTTGAGAATCCACCGTGTAAAGCTGCTTCAGCCCGATGCGGCGCATGATTTCGGGAACCAGCTTGTGTCCTGTACCGTGCAGAGGCGTATATACAATGGAAAGCTCGTCTGCCACCTGCTTGACCGCATCGGGATTGACGGCTTGCGCTTCTACTGCAGCAAGAT
Source organism: Oscillospiraceae bacterium (assembly GCA_015064155.1). Lineage (GTDB taxonomy): Bacteria > Bacillota > Clostridia > Oscillospirales > CAG-272 > UMGS1865. The sequence goes on from SVST01000013.1 coordinate 6,491, forward strand.
ATTTTTCATCGATTTCCGCACCGATGATCGTAACGAGTCCGGCTTCTTTTGCCGCTTCCAAATCTATCGTCTTCACGTCACGGAAAATATCCAGCTTGGCAATTTCACGGCTGACCGTGTCGGCATGCTCGGGGGGCAGCTGTGCGCCGTCCTCCCAATAAGCCTTATAGCCGTTGTATTCCTTGGGGTTGTGGGATGCGGTAATATTGATTCCCGCCACGCATTTCAATTCACGCAGAGCAAAGGAAAGCTCGGGAGTCGGACGCAGATCGTCAAAGAGATAGGCTTTTACACCGTTTGCCGCCAGCACGCAAGCCGCGGTTTTTGCGAAAAGCTTGGAGTTGTTTCGGCTGTCGTATGCAACGGCAACACCGTCGTGCGCGCGGCCTTCCTTCAAAATCAACTCCGCAAGACCTTGCGTTGCGTGTGCAACGGTGTGTCGGTTCATGGCATTCATACCGGTTTTCATGGTTCCGCGCAGTCCCGCCGTTCCAAAGGAAAGATAGGAAGAAAAGCGCATTTCCAGCTCAGCGGAATCATTGGCAATTTCCAACAGCTCGTTCCTTTCCGCTTCGGAGAGAGAGGCGGATTCGATCCATTTTTGATAATTTTGCAGATATGAGTTCATAAGCTTCCTCCGTTTATTTTTTTCTCTATGTATTCGCTAAGTGCGCGGGCAAGCTGATCGGGGCAGGAGGTTCCTCTTCCGCGGCAATCGATGCCCTTTAAGCGGTCGATTGCGGCTTGAACCGTCATCCCTTGGATCAATGCGGCAACGCCTTGGGTATTTCCGGCGCAACCGCCGATAAAACGAACCGATGCAATGATATCACCGTCAATTTCAAGTTCAATGGCGCGTGAGCATACACCGCGCGTTTGATAGGTAAAGCTTGTCATTTTTTTTAAATCCTTTTCAGTATGGTTGGAGTGGAAAGAGGCGAGTAGATTCCCAGTGCTTCATAATCGGGAGCCTCTATCGAGAGATACAAAAGGTAGGTGGAGAGATCGCCGTGACCTACCGAAAAAGCGAAATGCGTAGCAAGATTCTCTTTCGTTTGTGATTTGGTTTCAATACGAAGCAAAGAGAGATTACAGAAGCTTGCCGCCAGCAAAAGATCCGACACGGTTGCCCCCTCGGTTACGGGAACCGTACATTCAAACACAGTGTCGTTGCCGATCTCGCCCCGAAGCGGCAAAAGATTTTTTCTGAGCAAAGCAAAGCGCGTGGTACGGGAGGCATCATCGGTGGAAATATCGCAAACCGCAACGATTTTCAAGGAGAAACGGTCGATCAGGCGAGCAAAGCTTTGCAAAGGACCCTCGGCGGAATTTTCCAACGGAAGAATACAGTATTCACAAGAGCCTCTTGCAACCTCCTCACATGCCATCGAAAAATGGTGCGTATAGAGAGCCTTCGGTTGATCTAATGCTTTGGAAAAACGATGATATGCGTGATCGGCAAAGGCTGTTCGCTGATAGATCACGCGACTGGCGGCGGCTTGGGGGATTTCCTCAAAATCGGGAAAATAAAATTCCGGAATTTCGGTTGCTCGAAGTCCAAGCCCCTTGCGAATCAAGCGTGCCAGCAATACGCTTCGCCAAACCGCGTGTTGGCGGGGAAGCTGCCGCATCACTTCCGCGTTTTCCGGCGGAATATCCCCGCTTAACGTGGGCAAGGGCAGCCGTCTGTCGGGAAGCGATGCGATAAAATCGGAGGTCGGCGTGCAATCGGCAAGGATTTCCTCGGCAAGCTCTGCAATATGGGCGTGCTCTTGCTCGGCAATCTCTGTCAATCGGTGAAAGGACGCGGCAAGGTTTTTGTCGATGACCGCGTCGGGAAGATAGGAGCGAAATTCCTCCATATTAAATCATACCAAGAACGGCATAGCTGTCCTTGAGGAATTTTTGCAGCTCGTCAGCACTCAGCTTTCTTTGAGAGAGCCGGGCAAGCTCGTACAGGTAGTTCGCCGCAAGACGTTGCTTGTCTTCCTCCATTGCCCCCAGCTTTTCGATCAAAGGGGATGCCGTGTTGACCGTCAGCGTTGCGTCTGTGGGGAAAGCCCCCATCGCGCCCATGCCGTTCATCGCGTACAGCTTCATCATTTCCTCCATCCGTCGGGATTCCTCGGAAACGGTGAGCAACACGGGAATGGACGCATCCTTCAGGGCAGTGAATTCAACCTTGAGCTTTTCGTTGCCGCTGACCTCGGTAAAGAGCTTTGCGAGTGCTTGATCCTCGGCAGAGGCTTCATCACTCTTGAGTGCGCCGGCAACGTCGGCATCAATGCGGATATATTTGACGTCGCTCTGGTAGCTTTCGATCATCGAAAGGAACTGAACGTCCATCTGCTTTTCGAAAACCGACACCTGCATTCCTTCGGCTTCAAACATGGAAACGTACTGTGCCTGCGCCGCCTTGTCGGAGGTGTAATACACGGTATTTTCATGCTTTTCCTTGGCTTTTCCCAGATATTCGGATACGGTGGTGTGCGTGCCGTCGGTCAATTCCAACAGCATGCAATCCTTTACGCGGTCGTAAAATTTGCGATCGCGCATGCAGGCATATTCGACGAACAGACGGATATCATTCCAAACCTTTTCATACTCCTCGCGTGCGGTGTTGCAAAGACTGCAAAGCTTATCCGCCACCTTTTTGACAATGTGCGCCGATACCTTGGACACGTAGGTGTTGTTCTGCAGATAGCTGCGCGAAACGTTCAAGGGAAGCTCGGGGCAATCCAAAACACCCTTGAGCATCAAGAGATATTCGGGGATCACCTCTTTGATATTGTCCGCAACGAATACTTGGTTGTAATAGAGCTTCACCTGACCCTCGATCGATTCGTATTCATGGTTGATCTTGGGGAAGTAGAGAATGCCGCGGAAGTTCAAGGGATAGTCGGCATTGACGTGGATCCAAAACAACGGCTCGCGGAAATCGTGAAAGACCTTTCTGTAAAATTCCTTGTATTCCTCGGGCGTACAGTCCGAGGGATTCTTTTGCCAAAGCGGCGTAGTGTCGTTGATCGGCTGCGGTGCGGCTTTTTCTTCCTTTTTCGATTCATCGTCCGAGGCTTCTTCCTCCTCGCAGGTGAAGAAAATCTCAACCGGCATAAACGCGCAGTATTTTTCCAAAACCTCTTCTATTTTCGACTTTTGCAGATATTCTGCTTCCTCGTCCGAAATATGCATGATTACCGAGGTGCCGTGCGTGTCTTTTGTGCCTTGTGCGGTTTCGTATACCCCGTCAGCATTGCAGGTCCAATGCACCGAGGGGGCACCGGTGTAGGATTTGGTAATCAGCTCAACCGAATCGCTGACCATAAAGGACGAGTAAAAGCCCAATCCGAAATGACCGATGATACCGTTGGACGTGTTTTCGCCCTCGTATTTTTCCACGAATTCCAATGCGCCCGAAAGAGCGATCTGACAGATATACCGATCCAATTCTTCCTCGGTCATGCCGATTCCGTTGTCCGAAACGGTGAGCGTTTTTGCCTCTTTGTCCAAAACCACGTCAATGCGATACGGCTCGTCGTGAGAGTCGTACTGTCCGAGAGAGGCAAGACGCTTGAGCTTTGTAATGGCATCGGATGCGTTGGAAACGATCTCGCGCAGAAAAATATCTTTTTCAGAGTAGAGCCATTTTTTGATAACGGGGAAGATATGCTCGGTTTGTACCGAGATTCCCCCTTTTTTGATTGTGTTTTCCATCGTTGGACCTCCTTACTCGCCGTCTGTGGCGAGGTGTTTTGTTTTTCTTATTCTTTTTCTTTATTCTTCACCGTCGGATTTTTCGTCGGTTCCTTGTGCGGTTTGCGTCAAAGCGGTTACCGTTTGTACGGTAAGCTTATTTTCCTTGGCAAAGCGGTATGCGCGAAGTGCTTTTCGTTCGTCGGCAGAAAAATCTCCTTGCGCTCCTTTGATGGCGACGGTTTCTTGCGAAGCATTGGCTTCTGTTTGGAAATGAGGCAGCTGCTCTCCGGCAAGCTCGGGGTTATGGTAATCGTCGGTTGCGGTAGAAAGCCCTTTCTTTTGCAATCGCTGATCGAGAAAATCATTGGTAAGCTCCAGGACTGTTGCAAACAGAGGAACACCGACGATCATGCCCACCAAGCCCCAAAGCGCACCCATGGTGGAAATCGAAATCAGAACGCAAAGCGAGCTGACACCGGTATTCTCGCCCAAAACCTTGGGTGCTATGATGTTGCCGTCGATCTGCTGAACCACCAAAATACAGATCAGGAACGGAATGACCTTTCCGGGATCGGTTAACAGAATGATAACGGCAGAGGGGAATACTCCGATAAAGGGACCGATCACGGGCACGATATCGGTGATGGCAACCGTTACGGCAATCAAGGGTGCGTAAGGGATGTGTAAAACGGAAATGATGACGTAGACCAAGATACCGACGATTGTGGAGTCGAGGATCTTTCCTCTGAGGAATCCTCCGAACGATCGGTCGGCGGTTGTACAGATCTTGGTCAGTAAGGTGTTCGTGCGGTCACTCAAGAAGGCGTGTCGGAAGCGCATAATCTGCGCGTAGCGCTTTTCCTTGGAGTTGAGAAGATAGAGCGAGATGAAGAAGCCGATGATCGTATCCGCAACGATATCGAACACGTTTTCGATGATTGCGAAAAATCTTCCGATCGTATCGGCATTTACGAAGTTCAACAGCATTTCGTTTTCGAATTCCCAAGAGGAGATCACGCGTTGGACTCCGGATTTGATGCTTTCCGCATTCAACAAGGGAATCAGCCCCTCCTTTTGGGGGTCACCGTTCGGCAAAAGCCGATTGATCCGAACGATAAAGCCGTTTACGTCGGATACGGTATTGGCAAAGTAGTCGTCTACGTTTTCAACGAAATTCAGGATGCTGTCAATCAGCTGCGGCACGATCAAAAGCAGCAGCAGCGCGATGATGAGAAACAGCGTCAGGTAGGTGAAAAAGAGCGAAATGCCTCTTCGAAATCCGTGCGGATGAATCTTGTGGAATAGCTTGCGCTCGTAAAATCGGAAAAACGGGTTGCAAATATATGCCACGGTCAAGCCGATCAAAAGCGGTCGGAGAAAGAGCAACAGCCCCGAAAGCCAACGGTTGAAGTCCCCTACGTTGACCGCCCACAAAAGAATGAGAAAGAGAACCGCGTATGCCGTGATGCCCCAAAGGAGTCTTTTTTGTTGTTTCTGTTCCATAAAAGCTCCTTTCTCAGTGAATCGTGTCGGAATCCGAAGTTGACTCCGCCGTGTTTGACCGAGCATCCCGGGAGGCACGACGAGTGCGCACAGCCTGCTCGGCATCGGTTTGCGCCGTCTTCAGAATCTCCTCCGTAGCAACCGCGGCGATCGCCCGTTCGGAGATGTCGGTAAAAATGTGGTGTCTTCGCGCAAAGGTATGAAGACGGAGGACGAAGCGTTCTTTTTTGGTCAGCTTTTCACCTGCGTTCTGCTTGTTTTGCGCGCGGAGGGCAGTCCGTTCGATTCGTTGTACGATCCTATCGGTCGTAGCCGTAATATTTTCCTCGGGACTGACCGTTACGTCGGTGGCATAGTAGCTGTCCACACCCGACGGTAACCCTTTCCGTTGCAATCTGCTGACCGTCCATTCCTCCAAGAGTGCCAGTACGGTGGCAAACAGCGGAACCGCCAGGAGCAATCCGAAGATTCCCCATAAGGAGCCCATGAGCGTGATGGCAATCAGAACGCAAAGCGAGCTGACACCCGTATTGCTTCCCAGAATTTTCGGGGAGATGATATTGGTGTCGATCTGGTGAACGATGATGACGACCAAGAGAAACGGAAGAATTTTTCCGGGGTCGGAGAGAAGCACGATCAGTGCCGTGGGAATTGTGCCGATCAGTATTCCCACCATCGGGAGAATATTGAGGACGGCAATGAACGCGGCAAGCAGAATCGCGTAAGGAACGTTCAGAATTTCCAAAGGAACGTAAATCAGAATGCCGACGATCAGGGAATCGATCAGCTTTCCGCGGATAAAGTTGCCGAACGAATCGTTTGCAATGGTACAGAAATTCGTAATTTTTGCGTTAACGGCATCTCCGAAGAGGGCGTGTCGCAGCTTCATGATTTGCGCGTAACGCTTTTCCTTGGAAGCCAGCAGGTAGATGGTGATGAACATCCCGATCAGAAAATCCATCAATCCCGAGATTGCGTCGCTGATCTTTGCGGTGATCGGCTTGTAATTGATTTCCGAAAGATATTGGAGGACCGATTTTTCATTTTCCTCTCCGAACAGCGCGTCTGTGATGGTTTTTTCATCAAACTGTCCGAACGACGACTCAATGCCGGTTAAACGGAAAATCAGCTGATTGATTTTTTCAAACATCACGTTGACGTGGTGAATCGCGGTGGATAGGTACTGATTGTAGTTCTTTGCAAAATCGGTGATGCTTTCGATCAGCTGCGGCAGAATCAACAGCAAAAGACAGCCCAGAACGATAAACATGACGAGGAAGGAGCACAGCAGGGCAAGTGTACGGCGAAGTCCAAAGGGACGGATCGCCTGAAAGAGCTTTCGTTCGAAGAAACGGAAAATCGGGTTGAGCAGGTATGCCGCTACAAGACCGATCAGCACCGGTCGGAATAACCGCAGCGTGCCGATAAGCCAACGATTGATTTCGGGGTAATGCGAAACCCAATACAATGCCAAAAAAACGATTGCCACAACAATCGCGCAAATCAGCAGCCTTTTTCTAAACTTTCTCGTTCTTTCGGTATCCATCAAAGCACCAAATCCTCCGCGTAACAATTCATATATATTATTTTATACCACTAAATCGAGTAAGTCAAGAGAATTTTTCGTTTTTTTCAAATTCTTTCGCAACGATTCTTGCAAAAAGGCGCGAAATGTGTTAAAATAAGTTCACATTGGGAAGAAAAGAGCGAAACGATGCGAAAAAGGAGATCGGCTATGAGAATAGAACGGGCAAATGCCAAGATCAATTTGTATTTGGACGTGGTTGGAAAACGGGAAAACGGCTATCATAATATCGTCAGCATCATGCAAACCGTGTCGGTTTGTGATTTGGTCAGTATCGACTTCCGCCCGGGTGTGCATACCTCCATCGTCTTGCGCGCATCGGGAAACGATCAGATGCCAACCGATTGCCGTAATCTTGCGTGGCGCGCCGCAGAGCGTTATTTAGAGAAAACCGAGCTTCGCGGCGAGGTGATTTTGTCGATTGAAAAGCATATTCCGATGGCGGCGGGATTGGCTGGCGGCAGTGCGGATGCGGCGGCTGTTTTGCGAGGACTCAACCGCCTGTGCGGCGACCGCTTGAGTTTGGAAGAACTGTCGGCTCTCGGTGCCGCGCTCGGTGCCGATATCCCGTTCTGCATTCTGGGCGGAGGCGCGTTGGTGACGGGTATCGGAGAGCAGCTTCAACCGATTCCTGCCATGCCGAAAAGCTTTTTGGCGGTTGCTTGTATGGGAGAGGGAATTTCAACTCCCTGGGGCTATGGAAAATTGGATGAATTGCACGAGGGTTTTCATCAACCGAAAGCCGTTGATCCGAGATGCTCTCGCTTGATTGACGCGATGTCCTCTCAAACGCTGCTTGAAAGCAGTGATTGCTTCTACAATATCTTTGAGGAGATCGTTCCGCCGGTTCGCCCGTACGTAAACCAAATCAAAGAGCTCATGCGGCAGTGTGGGGCTCGGATTTCGATGATGAGTGGAAGCGGCCCGTCGGTTTTCGGTCTGTTTCAGACGGCAGAGGATGCGGCGCGTGCCGTTGAGGCACTGCAAAAAATGGGGGCTTCTGCGTTCGTTTGCCACCCGACCGAACGGTATTTGAACTGATTTTTGAGATTTTGTCGGTAAGTTTTGCTTGATATTCATATTCAGTTCACATATTGAGCGTAAAATATTACGTTGAAATTTTCAGAAAGGAGCACTTTGATTTGAAAGACTTGAAAGGAAAGAAAGACGTCCGCGCCTGCGCCCGTAAGACCTCGATCGGCGGTCAAGCCTTGATGGAAGGCATTATGATGCGCGGTCCGAAAAATTCGGCAATGGCGGTTCGAAATACAAAGGGCGAGATCGTAATTGAGGAGTTTGAAACCAAGGGAGCGAAGCGACCGAAAATTTGCAGATTGCCGTTGATTCGCGGTATTTTCGGATATATTGACTCGATGGCGGTAGGTTATAAATGCTTGATGCGCTCGGCAGAGCTTTCGGGCTTGGAGGATTTGGTGGAGGAAAGCCCTCGGAAAAAGAAAAAGAGAGAGGCGGCAGAAAAAGCCAAGGTAGCACGGCAAGAGGTCGTTGCCGACACCGTTCAATCGGTTGATGCCGATGCCGACCCCTTGTCGGAGCCGAAGAACGACACCGCCGACAAAAAAGACCCGAATACCACGGAGGGAAAAAAGCTTCCGTCCTGGGTCATGACGCTTTTGATGGTGGTATCGGTGGTTTTTGCCGTGGTTTTGGGATTGGGTCTGTTTATGTACCTGCCGGCAAAGCTTTACGACCTGCTGTCCTCCAACGTCGGCTTTTTGCAGACCGAAAACAACGCATTGGCTTCGCTTTACAAATCGGTCTTCGAGGGTGTTATGAAGATCGTTTTGCTGGTTGGATATATGGCGCTGATTACCCTGATGAAGGATATTCGCCGCACCTTTATGTACCACGGAGCAGAGCATAAAACGATCTTTTGCTACGAAGCGGGAGAGGAGCTGACGGTTGAAAACGTGCGGAAACAGCGGCGTTTCCATCCCAGATGCGGAACCTCGTTTCTGATTTTGATGCTGCTGGTCAGTATTTTTATTTCATTTTTTATCGACCCGATTACGATCGCGATTCGGGGAGAGGTTCTTCCGCCGATTCTGCGTACGGCAGTAAAGCTTTTGCTGCTTCCCTTGATCGTGGGACTGGGTTATGAATTGATCAAATTTGCCGGACGGCACGACAACGCACTGACGAGAATTATTTCGGCTCCCGGCGTTTGGCTGCAGCACGTTACGGTGTTTGAACCGACCGACGATATGATTGAATGTGCAATCGAGGCTATGAAGCGTGCCATCCCGAAGGATGACAGCGACAACTGGTAAGGAGGAGGTCTTGAGATGGATTTGTATGGAAAGCAAGCGAAAAGTGCGGTGAAAGAGCTGTTGGACGCCGCAAAGCTGAATGCGGGAGATATCTTGGTGATCGGATGCTCTTCCTCTGAAATTGTGGGGGAAACAATCGGACACGGATCAAGCTTCGAAACGGCAGAGGCGGTTTTTGATGCGATCTACCCGATGATCAAGGAGCAGGGAATCTTTTTGGCGGCACAGTGCTGTGAGCATCTCAACCGCGCGCTGATCATTGAAAAGCGTTGTGCCGATGCGTACGGATTGGAGCCGGTTTGCGTCATTCCGCAGCCCAAGGCAGGAGGCTCGTTTGCCACTGCGGCATGGAGTCGGTTTGAGGCACCCGTGGCGGTAGAGCATATCCGCGCCCATGCGGGACTGGATATAGGCGGCACACTGATCGGTATGCATCTGCGCGACGTTGCCGTTCCGGTGCGCTTGTCGGTTGATCATATCGGCTCTGCCATTCTTCTGGCGGCGCGTACTCGTCCGAAATTTATCGGCGGGATCCGCGCAAGGTACGAATAACCTTTGCCAAGGCACTTCTGCTTTCTGATTCCTGAATTTTTGTATTATTTTCTGAAAATGCAATTAACCTATTGACATTCATGGTGAAATATGCTATAATAAGGCATGTTGATTTGAGAAATCAGCAGATGCGTACGTGTCTGCCAAGAAAACAAGAAAGGGGATCGACCGCCAATGGAGATAGCGATTATTGCACATGATTTGAAAAAAGAACTGATGACACAATTTTGCATAGCGTATTGTGGCATTTTAAGTAAGCATAATTTGTGTGCGACCAACATTACCGCAAAGTATATTTCCGAAGCAACCGGCTTGGAAATCGAAAAGCTGCTTTCCGGTGTTCAGGGTGGAAAACAGCAGATTGCGTCGCGAATCGCTTGTAACGAAATTGACGTGTTGCTCTACTTCAAGGATACAAGACCCAATGCCGAGGTTGACGATGTAGAAACCGAGCTTCTTCGCTTGTGCGACCTATATAACGTTCCCGTTGCTACGAATATTGCAACTGCGGAGGTTATCGTAACGGCACTCGACCGAGGAGATTTGGATTGGAGAGAGATCTATAACCCCCGTTCGGGATATAATTTAAAGCTGAGAGCAAGCAACCGTAAGGATTGAGAATTGTCGCGCTCAGCCACCGAAGACACGTTCTTTTGCAACCGTGCAGCCAGAGAGAGAGCCATTTGCTGAAAGGCTCTTTGCATAGGGCATAAGGATACCACTTCGCGTGTAAATAAAATACCCAAATGAAGTGAAACGTCCGGGTGGAACCGTGCGGAGAAATCCACACCCCGAACAGGCAAATTGTCTGTCGGGGTGTGTTTTTATTGTGAAAAATTATCAAAAGATATAAAGGAGATACCAATCATGCAAGTAAAGCTGCAAAACGACTGTATATTGGAGATTGCCGAGGGAACGACCGTTTATGAAGCGGCGCGTGAGGCAGGCTTGATTTCACGTGAGGTGATCGGAGCCGAAATTGCAGGAGCAACGGTTGCTTTGACAACCGAATTGAAGGACGGGGACGAGGTCAGGCTTTTGACCTTTGCCGATGCCGCGGGAAAGCATTTGTTCCGTCATACCGCGTCACACGTGCTGGCGCAGGCGGTCAAGCGTCTGTATCCCGATGCCAAGCTGACCATCGGTCCTGCGATTGAGAACGGATACTATTACGATATCGATTCCGAGGTTTCGTTCACGGCGGATGCTTTGAAAGCGATCGAGGGAGAAATGAAGAAGATCGTCAAGGAAAATCTCAAGATCGAAAGATTCGAATTGCCCCGCGAGGAGGCGATTGCCTTGATGACCGAAAAGAACGAGCCGTACAAGGTGCAGCTGATCGAGGAGCTCCCCTCGGATGCCGTAATCAGCTTCTACCGTCAGGGCGAGTTTACCGATCTGTGTGCAGGACCGCACCTCTTCAGCACGGGCGCGATCAAGGCGTTCAAGCTGACGCAATGCACCGGCGCGTACTGGAAGGGCGACCAGAAAAACAAGATGCTGCAAAGAATTTACGGTATCGCGTATCCGACGAAGGACGAGATGAACGAGTATTTGAAGCAGCAGGAGGAGGCACTGAAGCGCGATCACAACAAGCTTGGTCGCGAATTGGAGCTGTTCACCACGGTTGACGTGATCGGGCAGGGGCTTCCCATTATGCTCCCCAAGGGCGCGCGCGTGATCCAAACGCTCCAGAGATGGGTTGAGGACGAGGAGCAGAAGCGCGGATACCTGTTGACAAAAACGCCTTTGATGGCAAAAAGAGAGTTTTATAAGATCTCGGGTCACTGGGATCATTACTTGGACGGTATGTTTATTTTGGGCGATCCCCACGACGAAACCAAGGAATGTTTCGCACTTCGTCCCATGACCTGTCCTTTCCAGTATCAGGTATTCCTGAACAAAAAACGGTCTTACCGCGATCTGCCGATGCGCTTGGGCGAGACCTCTACGCTGTTCCGTAACGAGGATTCGGGTGAGATGCACGGCTTGATCCGTGTCCGTCAGTTTACGATCTCCGAAGGACACCTGATCCTTCGCCCCGATCAGCTTGCGGAGGAATTCAAGGGATGCCTGGATCTGGCAATGTATATGCTGGATACCTTGGGATTGAAGGAAGACTGTTCCTTCCGCTTCTCTCAGTGGGATCCCGCACGTACCGATAAGTACGAGGGTACTCCCGAGCAGTGGAACGAGGCTCAGGGCATTATGAAGGCGCTGCTGGATGCAAACAACATCGATTATACCATCGGTATTGACGAGGCTGCATTCTACGGTCCGAAGCTTGATATCCAGATCAAGAACGTATTTGGAAAAGAGGATACGCTGGTCACCATCCAGATCGATATGCTGTTGGCAAAGAAATTCGGTATGGAATACGTTGATTCCAACAACCAGCTTGTAACGCCTTATATCATCCACCGTACCTCGATGGGATGCTACGAGAGAACGCTTGCTTTGCTGATCGAGAAGTATGCAGGCGCGTTCCCGTTGTGGCTGGCACCCGAGCAGATTCGCATTCTGCCGATCGGCGACGAGCACGTGGAGTATGCCGCAAAGGTTCGCGACCGTTTGTCTTGTGCGGGCTTGCGCGTCGAGCTGGATGATTCCTCCAACACGATCGGATACAAGATCCGTGCAACGCAGATGGCAAAGGTTCCTTATATGCTTGTCATCGGTGCTAAGGAGGTTGAGGAGGGAACCGTTGCCGTTCGAAACCGTGCGGCACAAACGGTTACCAAGTCGGTCGATGAATTCCTTGCAGAGGCACTTCTTGAGGTTGCAGAGAAGAGAAGATAAATTTTTACAGGTCTGCCGTTTTTTGCGGCAGACCCGCTTTTTTGATAAAAAGAGAAAACCGTTTTTTTGATAAAAAGAGAAAAATCACTTGATTTCGTGCGCACAATATGATATAATTATCACAATATGCAACCGTGCCGGAGGGGAGGACGCTTGAAATGCGAAGCAACGAATCTGCTGAAATGTATTTGGAAACGATTTTACTTTTGACGGAGCGTACCTCCAAGGTTCGCGCCATCGACATTGCGCATGAAACGGGATATTCAAAACCGAGTGTCAGCCGTGCCATGAAGCTTTTGAAAGAGGGCGAGCGAATTCGGATTGATGACGACGGCTATATCCTGCTGACCGAACAGGGCAGGCTGATTGCGACCAAGATTGTGGAGCGTCACCGTTGCTTGACCGAGTTTTTAAGGCTTTTGGGCGTTTCGGAGGATGTTGCGTCGGAGGATGCGTGCCGAATGGAGCATATTATCAGTGACCTGACCTTTGAGAAAATGAAGGATTTTCTCAATCAAAATAAGCAATGATGAAAGAAGGCGGAGCGTTTCTATGGCGGCTGATCTGCTAAAAAAAACAGAAGATAAAATGTCGGAGTTTTCCAAGGGGCAAAAACGAATTGCTGCATACATTTTGGAGCATTACGAAAAAGCCGCTTACCTGACTGCGTCAAAATTGGGATCGATCGTGGGAGTATCGGAATCGACCGTCGTACGGTTTGCCAATGAGCTGGGATACGACGGGTATCCTGCCTTTCAGCAGTCCTTGCAGGAGATCATCCGAAACCGATTGACCTCGTTTCAACGAATTGAGGTCACCAATCATTTGCTCGGAGAAAGCAATATTCTGGATAAGGTGATCCTTGCGGACGTGGCAAAGCTGAGGCGCACGGCGGAAGAGATCGACCATGCCGCTTTTGAAGAAGCGATTGAAAAGATCGTGTCAGCCAACACCATTTATATCATCGGTGTGCGCTCTTCGTCGGCACTGGCAGGCTTTCTCAACCTCAATTTGCGTATGGTGTTCGACAACGTCAAGCTGGTGCAAACGACGTCCGGAAGCGAAATGTTCGAGCAGATTATGCGAATCGGCGAAAAGGACGTGATGATTGCAATCAGCTTCCCGCGCTACTCCAAGCGAACGATCAACGCAGTGGAATATGCACGGCAAAAAAATGCCGACGTGGTAGCGTTGACCGACAGTAAATTATCTCCTATTGCCGCTTATGCGAATCAGCTGTTGATTGCGCAAAGCGATATGGCATCCTTTGTGGATTCCTTGGTGGCACCGCTTAGCATCATCAATGCCATGATCGTTGCGGTGGCAAGAAAAAAGCAGGACGAATTAACCGAACGCTTGCGTGCGCTGGAGGAGGTTTGGGAACAGTATGACGTCTACGATACCAAAACCAGATGACAGACGGAGGGTTTTGATCGTCGGCGGTGGTGCTGCCGGCATGATGGCGGCAATTTCCGCAGCCGGGATGGGCGCACAGGTTTTGCTGTTTGAGCGAAACGACCGTCTTGGGAAAAAGCTTCGTATCACGGGAAAGGGACGCTGCAATGTCACAAACGATTGCGACCTCAACGAGTTTCTTTCCAACGTCCCCACGAATCCGCGCTTTCTGTATACGGCTTTTTCGCGTTTTTCCACGCAGGATACCAAGGATTTCTTTGAAAATGCGGGCGTTCCCTTGAAAACGGAACGCGGAAAACGGGTTTTTCCGTGCTCGGATCGCGCCGGCGATATCGTTTCGGCATTGGAACGAGCTTGCAAAACCGCAGGGGTCACGGTGATCCACGAGCGTGTGAAATCGGTACGCGTTGAGAACGGTGTTGCTTGCGGTGTCGTTGCTTTTGACGGCAGTGTGACCGAGGGGGATGCCGTGATTCTGTGTACCGGCGGGAAATCCTATCCACGCACGGGCTCGGACGGTGACGGATATCGTTTCGCGGAATCCTTGGGGCATACCGTAACTGCCGTGGCACCCTCTTTGGTGCCGCTGGTTTGCGACGGACGTCTGTGTTCCTCCATGCAAGGACTTTCCTTGCGCAACGTCCGTTTGCACATCGTCAGGCTCGACAACGGAAAAACCGTTTTTGAGGATTTCGGAGAGATGATGTTTACGCATTTCGGCTTGACGGGACCCTTGGTGCTTTCCGCGTCGGCGCACCTTGCCGATATCAGGGAGGGGCTTTACGAGGCGCGAATCGACTTAAAGCCCGCGTTGGATGAACGGGTACTGGATGCACGGATCCTTTCGGATTTCGAAAAATACCGCAATCGCGACTTTTTGAATGCTTTGGGGGATCTTTTGCCGCAAAAAATGATTGAGCCTTTCGTGAAGCTTTGCGGAATAGACCCAAGAAAAAAGGTACATTCGGTCACGCGTGAGGAGCGCGATCGCATGGTGAAGAGCTTGAAATGTCTTTGTATACCGATCAAGGGATTTCGACCGATTGACGAGGCAATCATCACCAGAGGCGGTGTTTGCGTCAAGGAGGTGGACCCCAAAACAATGGGCTCAAGGCTGGTTTCGGGGCTCTATTTTGCGGGAGAGCTGCTTGATCTGGACGCTTACACAGGCGGATTTAATTTGCAAATCGCATTCTCAACGGGAGTCGTGGCAGGCACTGCCGCTGCTTGCGGAGAATGAGAAAAGAGGAAAAAAGAATGATTCAAATTGCGATCGACGGTCCCAGCGGAGCCGGCAAATCAACGCTTGCGAAGGCACTTGCTGCGCGCTTGGGAATCGTGTACGTGGATACGGGCGCGCTATACCGCACCGTCGGATACTACGTCAGAAGCCAAGACCAAAACCCCCGTGACGAGGCGGCTGTGTCGGCACTTTTGCCCCAAATCACGATTGAACTGAAATATGAAAACGGCGCACAGCGCGTACTGCTCAACGGTGAGGATCTGGGAGATAAGATCAGAACCCCCGAAATGTCGATGTATGCCTCGGCCGTTTCTTCGCTGCCTGCCGTTCGCAGCTTCCTTTTGGATACGCAGCGCAATATCGCGAAAAAGAACAGCGTGATTATGGACGGCAGAGATATCGGAACCGTGATTCTTCCCAATGCCGACGTCAAGGTGTTCCTGACCGCCTCCGACGAGTGCCGTGCGCGCCGACGCGTTGCCGAGCTTGCAGAGAAGGGCATTACCGATACCTTTGAAAACGTGCTTGCCGACATGCGAGCAAGGGATAAGGCCGATTCCACCCGTGCCGTGGCACCTGCTGTTGCCGCGCCCGATGCGGTTGTGTTCGATAATTCCGAATATTCCTTTGAGGAATGCGTAGAGCATCTTTTGCACCTCGTTTACGAGAAGACCGGTGTGACGGAAGTCTGCCGTGCCTGAGGGAAGCTTATGAACAGCATTACCATTGCCGAGAATGCCGGCTTTTGCTTTGGTGTAAAAAGAGCGACCGACCGCTTGGAGGATGCCTTGAAGCAGGCAAGGGACGGTGAGCGCATCTACACCTTGGGACATTTGATTCATAACGAAACCTATAACGAGTCTTTGCGCCGACGCGGTGTCGAGGCAATCGGGATTGCCGATTTGCAGGGGATTGCCGAGGCGGCAAACGACGAGCATCCCGTAACGGTGCTTGTGCGGGCACACGGATGTCCGCGTGAAACGTCACAGCTTTTGGAACGGCTGTCCACCGAGAACAAAAGCTTTCGCTGGTTGGACTGCACCTGCCCATACGTGAAAAAGATTCATAAGATCGCGCAGGAGCACAGCAGTGACGATTGCTTTTTCGTGTTGATCGGTGCCGCCGACCACCCGGAGGTGGTTGGAATCATGAGCTTTTTTGACGGCGAAAAGTACGTTTTCTCCTCCGCGAATGAGCTGGAAACAGCAATTTCACAATGGGGAGAGGACAAGTTGCACAAAAAAACACCTGTTTTAGTCGCTCAAACGACTCAAAATTTGGGCATTTGGCAAAAAAGTCAAAAAATTCTGAAAAAGCTATGTACAAACGCGATTATTTTTGATACAATATGCAGTGTGACTGAAACGAGGCAGACCGAGGCGGAATCGCTTGCGGCACGCTGTGATTTTATGGTCGTCATCGGCGGACGCGAGAGCTCCAACACCGCAAAGCTGTATGAGATCTGTCGCAGAAATTGTGAAAAAACCGTTTGGATCGCAAACGCAGCCGAGCTGGACGTCGGCATGCTGTCCGATTCGTTTCATATTGGAATTGTCGCAGGCGCATCGACGCCAAGCGATGAAATAGAGGAGGTATATAAAACCATGAGCGAAATCAAAGAGAATTTCGAAAAACTGCTTGAAGAGTCTGAGTGCTCAACTTTAAATACAGGAGATGTCGTTACCGGTACCGTGACCCACGTATCCGACGCTGAATTGCAGCTTGACGTTGGCGTTGGCGTAACAGGCTACATCAAAGCCGACCAGATTACCGACGATGCATCCTTTAAGTTGACCGAGAACTTCAAGAACGGTGACAAGGTAGAGGCCTTTGTTATCCGTGTCAGCGACATTGAAGGCGTTGCAGAGCTCTCCAAGAAGAGAGTTGATGCCGACAAGAACTGGCAGAATATCGTTGCAGCTTGCGAGGAGAAGACCGTGCTTGAGGGCAAGGTTGCCGAGGCTGTAAGAGGCGGTGTTGTGATCTACGCACATTCCAACCGCGTATTCGTTCCCGCATCTCAAACCGGTGTTCCGAAGGACGGAGATCTTTCGACCCTGGTTGGTGCAACCGTTCAGTTCAAGGTTATTGAAGTGAAGTCCCCCAAGAAGGCAATCGGTTCTATCCGCATCGTACAGCGTGAGGCTCGCCGTGCAATGGAGAATGATTTCTGGGCAAGCATCGAGGTTGGCAAGGTATACACCGGAACCGTTAAGAGCATGACCTCTTACGGCGCGTTTGTAGATCTTGGCGGCGTTGACGGCATGGTTCACCTGACCGAGCTGTCCTGGAAGCACATCAAGGCTCCCTCCGAGGTGGTAGCGGTTGGCGATGAGATCACCGTATTCGTAAAGAGCTTTGACCCCGAGAAGAAGAGAATTTCTTTGGGCTACAAGACCGAGGAGTCCAATCCTTGGAACATCTTCAAGTCCCGTTATGCGGTTGGTGATATCGCATCCGTTAAGATCGTGAACATGATGCCTTTCGGTGCGTTCGCGGAAATCGTTGACGGTGTTGACGGCTTGATCCACATTTCTCAGATCGCAATGCAGAGAATTGCAAAGCCCGCTGATCTTTTGGAGATCGGTCAGATCGTGGATGCTCGCATCATCGATATCGACGACGAGAAGCAGAAGGTAAGCCTTTCGATCCGTTCGCTTCTTGAGGAGGCTGCGGCAGCGGCTGAGGCTATGCCCGAGGATTACGTTGCAGAGGAAGCTGCACCGGCTGACGAGCAATAATTGAAAATCAGGGATACTTCCAAAAGAGGTATCCCTTTTTTGGAGGGGAAAAGATGGCAATCAAACTGAAAATCATGACCTTTAATCTGCGGGTCCGCAGCGAACGGGACGGAATTAATATTTTTGATAACCGCCGCGATAAAATTCTGGACGTTATTCGGCGCGAGGAGCCCGACGTCATCGGCTTTCAGGAGGCTACCGATTTGATGTCGGATTGGCTGAAGGAGGTTCTGACCGATTACTACGTGCTGGGTCATGGACGCGGAAAAAATTATCACGGAGAGGGAACTCCCATTGCCTATCGGAAGGATCGGTTTGATCTGCACGGTTTTTCCGAGAAGTGGATGTCCTTTGCGCCCGATGTGCCGGCTTCGTGCTTTACCGGCTTGGATCAGAGCAGCTGTCCCCGTGTGCTTGTCTGTGCCGAGCTGATCCATAAGGATGCTTCCCGTCCGTTTGCGTTTTTCAATATCCATACCGATCACAGAGGAGAGCAGGCGCGCGTTGCAGAATGCGTCTTGCTGGCGCAAAAGCTGATTGAAACACCGTATCCTTTCGTGGTAACGGGGGACTTCAATGCGTTGCCCGACAGTGCATCGATCCAAATGCTGCTTTCCACAAATGAACAGACGGGAATCGTCGACGCAACGAGCAAGATTGTTGGAAGCTTTCACGGATTTCGTGGGGACGTGGCGAACCATAAGATTGACTATATTTTTACCAATATGGAGAACGATCCCGACTCCGCGTATGCCGTTTTGGACGACGATGGCGACGGATGCTACTATTCCGATCATAACGCGCTTTGCGCCGTCGTTACCTTGCCGTAACGAATTTCAAAGAGCTGCTTTTTGCGGCTCTTTTTTTCTTTATTAACAGAATATTCATAAAAATAATTTCTCTTCCATTGACAAAGGATATCTATTATGGTATAATAGGATTAAACTGGGGTAGGATGGTATTTTGTAAAATCCATTGTGAAAAATCCCCGAAAGAAACAGATTTGGAGGTTGTCTTTATGGAGTTAAGCACAACGGTCGGCAAGGAAAAGCTGATAGCTCTTTTTGATGCAGGGACGTTCGTTGAAATCGGCGCGTACATGAAACGGAATGACGAGCTGACGGGTGTCGTTTGCGGCTACGGAGCCATTGGCGGGAAGCTTGTCTACGCTTTTGCGCAGGACAGCGACCGCAAGAAGGGCGCGATTGACGCCTTGCAGGCAGAGAAGATCGCGATGCTGTACGGTATGGCAATGCGAAATGAGGCTCCTGTCGTTGGATTCTTTGACAGCGTGGGAGCAATGGTAGGGGACGGAGCTTCGGTGATGTCTGCCTACGGAAAGCTGTTGCGTGCGGTGAGCGACGCATCCGGTGCGATTCCGCAGATCGCGGTGATTTCCGGTGTTTGCGCCGGCATGGCGGCAACGGTTGCATCGATGTTTGATTTGGTGATTACCGTGAAGGATCAATCTGCGCTTTACGTAAACGCACCCTTTATCGTCGGAAAGGAAATCGGTACGGGCGATGCCGTTATGGCAAACGGTCTTGCTTCGATCGAGGCGGAAAACGACGAGGATGCAATTCATCGCGTAACAAAGCTGGTTGCCATCCTGCCTTCGAGCAGTCAGGATATCCTCATCGCGGACGAGCCTACCGACGATATCAACCGTTCCGTAAGGGCGGACGTTTCCGGAAAAGACTTGATCGCAGAGCTTTCCGATCTTGGTGAATTTATCGAATTGGGCGCAGGATATGCTCCCGAAATGCTGACCGGATTTTCGGTGATCGGCGGTGTCGTTTGCGGTATTGTAGCGAACAACGCGGCAATCAACGGCGGTGCAATCACGACGGAGGGTGCGAAAAAGGCTGCAAAGCTGATTGGCTTCTGCGACAGCTTCACCATTCCGATTGTAACGCTGGTAGACAGTATCGGTGTGGAGGCAAGTGCCGAGGCGGAGAATGCTCCCTTGGCGGCACAGCTCGGAAAGCTTGCAATGGCGTATGCAACGGCAACGACCGGAAAAATCACGGCAGTGGTCGGCAAGGCGTACGGTGCAGCGTTCACGCTGATGGGCTCTAAGGCTTTGGGTGCAGACGTTGAATATGCGCTTCCCGCATCCGAGATCAGCGTCATGGCTCCCGCATCGGCAGTTGCGTTCCTGTGGAACAGCCGTATTACCGAAACGACCTCCAGAGCAGATCTTGAAAAGCAGTGGGTGGAAACCGAGGCGGCTCCCACCGAGGCTGCGGCAGACGGCAGCATCGATGACGTAATCAATCCTTGTGAGCTTCGTCAAAGAATCTGCGCGGCGGTTTATATGCTTTTGATGAAGAACGGCGGGGCTCCCGAGCGCAAGCATTGCAATCTTCCTCTCTGATCGGAGGTAACGAATGATGTTTACACAATTTGCATTGGCAAGTAAGGGGGAGCTATTCTCGAAGGCGCGTGTTACCGAGGCGGGAATCGTAACCCTGCAAGGCATGCTGACGATCTTTGCCGTTCTTGCAATTTTGTGGCTGGCAGTTGAAGTGATGCATCTGTTTTTCCACAAGAATCCCAAGAAAGAGGAAAAGCCCGTCAAAGCTGTCAAAGCCAAAAAGGCAGAGAAACAGCCTCCTGCCGCAGCTCCCAACGAGCAGGATGCCGCGATTGCAGCGGCAATCGGAGCGACACTTGCCGCTTACGAGGATAACGGAGCAACAGTCGCCGCAATTACGGCGGCAATTATGGCAGCAAGAGCCGACAACGGCGAAAGCGGCGCATTCCGCGTGGTTTCGTTCAAGAGAGCGAACCGTCGCAACATATTTTAATTCTGCGTACAAAAGAATACTAAATAAAACAAGATGAAAAAAGAAAGGTTTATGGTGAATCAAATGAAAACTTATCGTGTTACAGTAAATGGTGTTGCTTATGATGTTGTAGTAGAAGAAATGGCAGGCGGCGTAGCTCCCGTAGCGGCTCCTGCTCCCGTATATGTTCCCGCAGCGGCTCCCGCGCCCGTAGCGGCTCCCGCACCCGCAGCAGCTCCCGCACCTGCAGCAGCTCCCGCACCCGCAGCAGCTCCCGCAGGTAAGGCTGGCGCAACCGTAGTAAAGGCTCCTATGCCCGGCACCTTGATTAAGGTCAACGTAAAGCCCGGCGATGCAGTGAAGAAGGGTGATGTTCTTTGCGTTCTCGAGGCAATGAAGATGGAGAACGATATCATGGCTCCCGCAGACGGTGTTGTTGCAACCGTTGACGCAGCGCAAGGTTCTTCCGTGGCTACCGACGCGGTGCTTGTTACCTTGAACTGATCGTTTTGATAATTTTCTTTGACGAAAGGAGATTCTCATGACGGCTTTATTGGAAAGCTTGGAAAAATTCTGGGAATCCACCGGTATTTATCGACTGATTAAGAATCTGGATGCCGAATGGTGGCAAACGCTCATCATGTTTTTGATTGTCGGTGTGTTGGTATATCTGGCAATCAAAAAGGGCTTTGAGCCGCTGTTGCTTTTGCCAATCGCCATCGGTATGTTCCTGACCAACATTCCCGGCGGAGAAATGTTCCACTCGGAGTATTGGTTTGCCGGCTTGACCGTGGACTACATGGAGGTCCTGCAGCATGGCGGATTGCTTGATCTGTTGTATATCGGTGTAAAGACCGGTGTGTATCCCTGCTTGATCTTTATCGGTATCGGTGCGATGACCGATTTCACACCCTTGATCGCAAACCCCAAAAGCTTTTTGATCGGTGCAGGCGCACAGTTCGGCGTTTTCGTGGCTGTTTCCGGCGCATTGATGTCCGGTGTCTTCAGCGGTGGAGAGGCTGCATCGATCGGTATCATTGGCGGTGCAGACGGTCCTACGGCAATTACCGTAACCAAGACGCTCGCTCCCGTGTTGCTGGGTGCGATTGCAATTGCCGCATATTCCTATATGGCGCTGATTCCCATGATTCAGCCGCCCTTGATGCGTGCTTTGACCACCGAAAAGGAGCGTCAGATCAAAATGACCGATCTGCGTCCCGTTTCCAAGGTGGAGAAGATTATTTTCCCGATCCTTGTTATTTTGGTGGTTGGCTTGATTGTCCCCTCCGCATTGGTTTTGATCGGTTGCTTGATGTTCGGTAACCTGATGAATGTTTGCGGTGTAACCGATCGCTTGTCCAAGACCGCACAGAACGGCTTGATGAATACGGTTACGATCTTCCTCGGAATCAGCGTCGGTGCAACGGCGGTTGCGTCGAACTTCCTCCAGGCAAAAACCTTGCTGATCATTGTTCTCGGCTTGGTTGCGTTTATGATCTCTACCGTGGGCGGCTTGCTGACGGCAAAGATTATGTGCAAGCTCAGCGGAGGAAAGATCAATCCTTTGATCGGTTCCGCAGGTGTATCTGCAGTTCCCATGGCAGCTCGTGTTGCGCAGAAGGAAGGTCAGAAGGCTGATCCCTCCAACTTCCTGTTGATGCACGCAATGGGACCCAACGTGGCAGGCGTAATCGGTTCTGCCGTTGCCGCAGGTGTACTGCTGGCATACTTCACTTAAAGAACAGGAGTGTGATATAGAGTATGGCTAAAGTAAAAATTACAGAAACAGTCCTTCGTGACTCTCACCAATCGTTGATCGCTACCCGTATGACCACCGAGGAAATGCTTCCGATTTTGGAACAGATGGACAAGGTTGGATATCATTCTCTTGAGGCATGGGGAGGCGCGACCTTTGACTCTTGTATGCGCTTTTTGAACGAGGATCCTTGGGATCGCTTGCGCAAAATCCGCGAAAGAGTTAAGAATACAAAGCTGCAAATGCTGTTCCGCGGACAGAATATTCTCGGATATCGTCACTATTCGGACGACGTGGTTGAGTATTTCGTGCAGAAATCGATTGCAAACGGTATCGATATTCTCCGTATTTTCGATGCGTTGAACGATCCCAGAAACCTCAAAACCGCGATTGATGCTACCAAGCGCGAAAAGGGACACGTTCAGGCGGCGTTCTCTTATACCACAGGCCCCGTGTATACCTTGGAGTACTATTCCAAGTACGCAAAGCAGCTTGAGGAAATGGGTGCCGATTCGATCTGTATCAAGGATATGGCAGGTCTTTTGAAGCCTTACGACGCATACGAGCTGGTAAAGGTAATCAAGGAATCGGTAAAGGTTCCGGTTCAGCTGCACACGCACTACACCTCGGGTCTTGCATCTATGACCTTGATGAAAGCGGTAGAGGCAGGTGTTGACGTCATCGATACCGCGATGTCGCCTATGGCAATGGGTACCTCTCAGCCTCCCACGGAGGCAATGGTTGCCGCATTGCAGGGAACCGAATACGACACGGGCATCAGCCTCGAGGCATTGGATCCCATCACCAAGTATTTCACTCCCTTGCGTGAGAAATATTTGGCAAACGGCTTGCTCAACCCCAAGGCATTGAAGGTCGACGTAAACGCACTTCTGTATCAGGTACCCGGCGGTATGCTGTCCAACCTGATGAGCCAGCTGGCACAGGCAGGGAAGTCGGATCAGC
Source organism: Oscillospiraceae bacterium (assembly GCA_015064155.1). Taxonomy (GTDB): domain Bacteria; phylum Bacillota; class Clostridia; order Oscillospirales; family CAG-272; genus UMGS1865. Next base: position 29,825 of record SVST01000013.1, read on the forward strand.
TGACCGCGGTGTTGGAGGAGGTTCCGCGCGTTCGCGCAGACGTTGGCTATCCTCCTCTGGTTACGCCCTCCTCGCAGATTGTTGGTACACAGGCTGTATTTAACGTCATCATGGGCGAGCGTTACAAGACCGCAACCAAGGAATTTAAGGGAATCGTACGCGGTGAGTACGGTAAGACTCCCGTAGCCATCGATCCCGCATTTGTGAAAAAGATTATCGGCGATGAAAAGCCGATTTCGTACCGTCCTGCCGACGCATTGAAGCCCGAGCTTGAGCAGCTCCGCGCTGAAATCGCACAGTATTTGGAGCAGGAGGAGGACGTGCTGTCTTACGCGCTGTTCCCCGAGGTTTCCAAGAAATTCTTTGAATATCGTAAGGCGCAGAAATACAAGCTGGATGCAGAGCATGCCGATGCTGCTTTGGGCGTCCATTCGATCTGACGCGCACTGCCTTCTCGTGGGAAAAAGAACATTAGAAAGCGTTCTTTTTCCCACGCTTTACATTGCTTAAGAAGAGGTTGCTATGATGAAAAAAAGAATTTTGAAAATTGTGCTGATTTCGGTTTCGGTAATTTGCTTGCTTGCGTTGGCATTGGCACTGATCGGGTTTATTCGCTACCGTTCGCTTGCCGACACGGGCTTGCCGAGAATCGACGTGGTAACCGAAAACAAAGCCAAGATCGATTCCAAAACCGAATACGTCGGATGTACGGTCAGCTTATCCGGTACGGAGGAAGAATTTTGCTTTGATTCTCTGGCGGCGGGGATTCGCGGACGCGGAAACGATACGTGGAAGTACTATCCCAAAAAGCCGTATCGAATTAAATTTGAGGAAAAACAATCTCTTTTCGGAGAACAGAAAAATAAAAGCTGGGTCTTGCTGGCACTTTACAACGACCGTTCGTTAATCAAGGATTATCTGGCATTTTCGATGGCTGATGCGATCGGAACCGATGGATTTGTTCCGTCTTATCATTACGTTGATTTGTACGTCAACGGCTCCTACCGCGGAGTTTATCTTTTGACCGATCAGGTTGACGAGAACAAGGGCAGAACCGACGTAAAAAGCGATTTTTCCGAAACCGATACCGAGGTTCCGTTCCTCGTTGAGTTGGATGCAAGAGCTCCCGAGGAGGGCGTTGAGGGCGTCGATTGGTTTTCGGTATACGGACACCCCTACGCGATCAAATATCCCGAGGCGGATGAACGCTATACACAGGAGCAGTTCGACTATATCAAGCGTTATATTGAGGAAGTGGACGCGCTTTGCCGAAAGGAAAACGTGACGCTTGCCGAATTGGAAACGCGCTTGGACGTGAAGAGCTTTATTGACTTTTATCTCGTCCAGGAGATGATGGGACAGCCCGAGATCAACTGGAAATCGGTTTATATGAGCCGTGAAGCGGACGGTGTTTTGAAGATGGGACCGGTTTGGGATTTTGACTGGTCGGTTATTGGACCGTCAACGGGCAACCAGAAAAACGCATATATCGATCAATACGAGGGCTTCCGTTCCTCGGACAACTGGTTTGACGCACTGTATCAGGGCTCACCGGAGTTCCGCGAAGCACTGTCAGAACGATGGAACGAGGTTCGCGACGACGTCTTGAGAACCTTGTCGAGCGTGGCGGCGCAAAAGGAAACGCTTGACAGAGCCGCCGAACGCGACAGCCTCAGATGGCATTGGTACCGTTTGGGGAAGGGCTACAGCGGATATTTCGACGACGTGATCGAATGGTGCGAGAAGCGTGTCCTTTGGTTGGACAGCGTATTGGCAGTACCGTAAGCACAACAGAAAGCTATTTTATCAATTCCAACGATTCAAAGAGGAAAACGGACGATTCTTGTTTTCCTCTTTTTGTTTTTTTGGGAAGAAAATTAGCACTCATTTTCGATGTTTACAAAAAATTCACAACAAAAAGCAGAAAAGGACTTGACAAAACGGCAAAAAAATGATAAATTTTAGGTGTGTTTTAGCACTCGGACAAAAAGAGTGCTAAAACAGCAAACAAAAACAGCAGGAAGGAGAAAAATTTGGATGAATCCGGAAAACCGTGGATTAAGTGAGCGTAAAAAGCAGATATTAAAAGCGATTGTGGATGCACACATCGAGGGTGGCGGTCCCGTAGGCTCCAAATATATCCTTCAAAATCAGCAGTTGACTTGCTCGTCTGCTACCATTCGGAATGAAATGGCAGAGCTTGAAGAGCTTGGGTATTTGGAGCAGCCGCATGCTTCGGCAGGGCGCGTGCCAAGCGAGCTTGGATATCGCTTTTACGTGGATTCCTTGATCGAACGCTACGCAATGACCACCAATGAGATTGCACAGATCAACCATTTGCTCAAGGCAAAGATGGGAGAGCTGGATCAAATTCTTTTGGCGGCCTCCAATTTGGCGTCCAATTTGACCAATTACACGGGCTTTGCGGTCAAGCCGCGCGCGCAGGCTGTCAGCATTTCAAAATTTGATACCATCTATTTGGAGCCCGATCACTTCATTTTGGTTGCCGTAACGTCGTCTGGTGCCGTGAAAAGCAAGCATATCCGCAGCGAGCAGCCTGTGTCGCAGGCGGCGGTTGCACGCTTGGAAACGGTTTTGAACGCGCATCTCGTCGGGCTTTCCGCCGATTGTATCACGCTCCCGATCATGATGAAAATGGAAACGCAGATGGGGGCGGACGCATCGATCGTGGGCGCAACCGTCAAGGCAATTTACAGCATGATCGGGGAGCTGGACGCGGGAGAAATGCGCGTGAGTGGAATCGACCGTCTGTTGCAATATCCCGAATACAGCGACGTGGGACAGCTGCAGGAATTGCTTGGTACGTTGGAGAAAAAAGAGGATATTCTCAACTTGGTTTCGCGTACCGATTCCAAGGACGTCAACGTGGTGATCGGCTCGGAGAGCGAGGTCAAGGTGATGAACAATTCCGCGCTCGTGTTCAAGCCGATTGTCAAGGATGGGCGAACGGTTGGAGCGATCGGTGTCATCGGACCCAGACGGATGGATTATGCCAAGGTCTTGGCAACCCTGGAGGGGTTGAGTGGCAATATTACCGATTTGATCCACACAAACAAACAGTTAAACGGAGGAGTTCCCAATGGAGGAAATGAAGACGACCGTGGCTGACGAAAAGGAACTGCAGGAAGAAGCGGCAGCCGAGGTAAAACCCGAAAAAGCCGAAAAGAAAAAGTCGAAAAAGGCAGAAGCGGAGCTTTCCGCCTTGCGAAAGGAATTGGAAGCGCAAACCGAAAAATGCAAGGAATACGAAGATCGCTATCTGCGTATGATGGCAGAGTACGATAATTTCCGGAAACGGAGCGCAAAGGAAAAGGAAGGCGTGTATGCCGAGGCATACAGTGATTGTATTGCCAATCTGCTTCCTATTTTAGACAATCTGGAGCGCGCAGGGAAGAGCGATCATTTAGACGGTGTGAAAAAGGGCTTGGAGATGACCTCAAAGGCATTTTCCGAAGCACTTTCCAAAATGGGAGTCACCGAGATCGAAACCGCAACCTTCGATCCCAATCTGCACAATGCCGTGATGCATATCGAGGATGAGTCTTTCGGGGAATCCGAGATCGTGGAGGTGTTCCAAAAGGGATACGCCAAAGGTGATAAGGTCATCCGCTATGCAATGGTAAAGGTTGCAAACTAAACGAAGCTTGTTTAAAATTTATTCTTATATATATTGGAGGAATCATTATCATGGGAAAAATTATTGGTATTGACCTTGGTACCACAAACTCTTGTGTTGCCGTTTACGAGGGCTCCGAGCCGATCGTAATTCCGAATCCCGAGGGAGCGAGAACCACACCTTCGGTCGTTGCATTTTCCAAGACGGGCGAGAGAATGGTAGGTCAGGTCGCAAAAAGACAGTCCATCACCAACCCCGACCGCACCATCATTTCGATCAAGCGCGAGATGGGAACCGGCTACAAAAAGTCGATCGACGATAAATCCTATACACCGCAGGAGATTTCCGCAATGGTTTTGCAGAAGCTGAAGGCGGATGCGGAAAGCTACCTTGGAACCGCTGTTACGCAGGCGGTTATCACGGTTCCCGCATACTTCTCCGACGCACAGCGTCAGGCAACCAAGGATGCGGGTAAGATCGCGGGTCTTGAGGTTCTCAGAATCATCAACGAGCCTACCGCTGCAGCTTTGGCTTACGGTATGGATAAGGAAGACAATCAGAAGATCATGGTATTCGACCTCGGCGGCGGTACGTTCGACGTATCCTTGTTGGAAATTTCCGACGGCGTATTCGAGGTGCTTGCAACCAACGGTGACACCCGTCTTGGCGGTGACGACTTCGACCAAAGAGTAATCGACTGGATGGCAGAGCAGTTCCAAAGAGAAAACGGCATCGACCTTCGCCGTGACAAGATGGTTCTGCAGAGATTGCGCGATGCGGCAGAGAAAGCAAAGATTGAGCTTTCGGGTATGGCAAGCACGTCGATCAATCTGCCCTTTATCACGGCAACTGCAGAGGGACCCTTGCACTTTGAGGCAACCCTTACGCGTGCAGAATTCGATAAGATCACCGCTGACCTGGTAGAGAGAACCATGACCCCCACCAAAAAGGCTTTGGCGGATGCGGGACTCAACGTAGGTCAGATCGACAAGGTGCTTCTCGTGGGCGGTTCTACCCGTATCCCCGCGGTTCAGGAAGCCGTGAAGAAGTTCATCGGCAAGGAGCCCTTCAAGGGCATCAACCCCGACGAGTGCGTTGCCATCGGTGCGGCAATCCAGGGCGGTGTCTTGGGCGGTGAGGTCAAGGATCTGTTGCTTCTTGACGTAACGCCTCTGTCCTTGGGTATCGAAACGCTGGGCGGTGTCTTCAATCGCATCATTGACCGCAATACCACCATCCCCGTAAAGAAGAGCCAGGTTTACTCCACCGCTGCCGACGGACAGACCTCGGTTGAGATTCACGTTCTGCAGGGTGAGCGCGAAATGGCTGCCAACAACACCACGCTGGGACGCTTCATTTTGGACGGTATCGCTCCGGCTCCTCGCGGTGTTCCGCAGATTGAGGTAACCTTTGATATCGACGCAAACGGTATCGTAAACGTAACCGCAACCGATAAGGGAACCGGTAAGGAACAGCATATTACTATCACCTCCTCCACCAACATGAGCCAGGAGGATATCGATAAGGCCGTTAAGGATGCCGAGAAGTATGCCGAGGAAGACAGAAAGGCGAAGGAAGCGGTTGACGTTAAGAACCGTGCGGAGTCCATGATCTTCCAGAGTGAAAAGACCTTGACTGAGCTTGGTGATAAGGCTGATCCCGCAGACACGGAAGAGGTTAAGAGCGCGATCGAAAAGCTGAAGGAAACCGTTAAGGGCGGCGATACCGAGGCAATCAAGGCGGATACCGAGGCGGTTGAAAAGGCATTCTACAAGATCTCCGAAAAGCTGTACGCACAGCAGGCACAGGCAGGAGCCGATGCCGGTGCGGGTGCGGGTGCCGACGGTCAGGACGGAACCTACTATAACGCAAATTTCGAGGATAATTCCAATCAATAATGCTTCTCAGTAGCCCCAAAAGGGCAAGAGAAATGCCGTCCCCACGGAGCTTTCCGTGAGGACGGCTGCGGTTGTTCTTATCCCCGCAAAATGAAAAAGACGGAATCGAAGGGCTGTGAGGAAGGCTCCTTTTTGAACTCCCCTTGAAAAGAATCCCTCCTCGCAATCTTTCACATCAAAGAGGTTTATCATGGCAGAAAAAAGAGATTATTATGAAGTGCTCGGCGTTGATAAAAATGCCGACGCGTCAACGCTGAAAAAGGCATACTATAAGCTGGCAAAGCAGTACCATCCCGACGCAAATCCCGGGGACAAGGTCGCGGAGGAAAAGTTTAAGGAAGCAAACGAAGCGTACGAGGTTCTTTCCGACCCCGAGAAAAAAGCGAAGTACGACCAGTTCGGTCACGCTGCGTTCGACCCGTCCATGGGCGGCGGAACCGGTGGATTCGGCGGTTTTGGCGGCTTTGGCGGCTTTGACGATCTCGGTGATATTTTGGGCGGTATGTTTGGCGGTGCGTTTGGCGGTGGCAGACGGCAAAACCGCAACGGACCGATTCCGGGAGATGACATTGGGGCAACCGTAACGATCTCCTTTGAGGAAGCGGCATTCGGTGTCAAAAAGGACGTTTCCTATAACCGCGTTTGTAAGTGTCGCGCATGTAACGGTGCGGGCGGCAGCGACGTGCAAACCTGCTCGACCTGTCGCGGAACGGGACAAGTCACGCGTGTACAACGTATGGGTGGCATGGCATTTCAGTCTTCGGTGGCATGCGATGCGTGCCGCGGAAGCGGAAAGATTATCAAAAATCCTTGTAATACCTGTCGCGGAACCGGTCAGACGCGTGAGAGCAAGAAGCTGACGGTTTCGATTCCCGCAGGCATTGACAACGGTGAGCGTATCGCACTTCGCGGGCAGGGAAATGACGGTCGCAACGGCGGTCCTGCAGGTGACCTGATCCTCGGTGTTTCGGTTCGTGCGCACCAGATTTTCGAACGGGATGGATATAACGTCTACTGTGAGGTTCCCTTGACCGTTGCAGAGGCAACCCTGGGGGCGGATATCAACGTTCCGACGTTGGAGGGCAACGCAAAGCACACCATTCCCGAGGGAACACAGCCGGGTACTCGTTTTACCATGAAAGGCAAGGGAATTCCGTACGTGAACGGCAACGGAAAACGCGGAGATTTGATTTTCCGCGTTGCGGTTGAGATTCCCAAGGGCTTGAATGAAAAGCAAAAGGCTGCTATGCGGACGTTTGCCGAAAGCTGCGGCGAGAGTAACTATGCAAAGCATAAGCAGTTTTTCAAAAAGATTTTCGGACAGAAATAAAAAAGGGAAGGGCTTGACGGATGATGGATAAGGACTACGCTTGCGGTGACTACGGAACCGAAACGCAGTGGACGCAGATTCGGGTAACGGTGAAGCTGCAGCAGCTGGACAAGTTGACCGCCATTATGAGTATGGTGTCCAACAATCTGCAAATCGAAGATTACAGCGACATCGATCTGAAGACCTGCTACGGAGATTTGATCGACGAAAGCATTTTGAATGCCGACAAAACCATTGCTTCGGTTTCGGTCTATCTGCCGAGTGAAAGAAGCGTTCCCGAATGCATTGCTTTTTTACGCGAGCGCTTTTTGGAAACGGGTCTGACCGATGCCAAGATTGAAACGGTGGGTGTCAACGAGGAGGACTGGGCAAACTCGTGGAAGGCTTACTACAAGCCGATCAAAATCGGGAATCGATTGGTGATTGTTCCCGCGTGGGAGAAATACGAGGCGAAAGACAACGAGCTGGTTGTGCGGATGGATCCCGGCATGGCATTCGGGACCGGTACGCATGAAACTACACGCCTTGTCATTCGCTTGCTGGAAAAGTACACAAGCAAGGGCTGTCGGATGCTGGACGTAGGAACCGGCAGCGGCATTTTGGCAATCTGTGCCTCGCGCTTGGGAGCAGGAGAGTGCCGCGCTTACGATATTGACCCCATGGCGGTCCGCGTTGCAAACGAAAACATCAAGGACAGCGGTCTTTCCAACATTACCTGCGAGGTTTCCGATCTTCTCAAGCAAGCCGACAGAAGCCGTCCGTACGATCTGATCTGTGCCAATATCGTTGCCGATATCATCATTCGTATGACTCCCGACGTAGCCCCGTTTATGCATGAAAGGTCTGTTCTTCTGGCATCGGGGATCATTGCCGAGCGCGCAAACGACGTGATTGAGTGCTTTGAGAAGCATGGTTACAAAATTGTTGAAAAGCTTGAAGACAACGGCTGGTGCGGTCTGGCTGTTATGAAGCAATAAGAAAAAGCGAGGAATTGCTGTGAACTCAGCGATTCCTCACTTTTTTGATCGGGACGATGTCAGTATTTTCCCGGGGTAATGCCGGTAAAGCTTTTGAAAACGCGGTTAAAATAATACACGTTTTGAAACCCACAGCTTCGTGCAATTTCCTCCAAGGTAAACATGTTGCTGGAAATCATTTCCTTTGCACGCTCAATGCGGATGCGGTTGAGGTAATGAATCGGGCTTTCTCCCTCGCCTTTTTTGAAGAGGGCACGAAGGTAAGAGGGGGAAATCCCAACCACCGAGGCAATGTGGTCTGCGGACAGATCGGAGCTGTAAAATTCCTCGATATATTGCTTGGCATATTCCACCGGATTGCGCTCATTGGAAAGCATTGCGGGGTAATTTTCACGAATGATATTGCAAAGGATCTCCTGCACAAGTGCGCACATCAAGGACTCGTGGCAGATTCCCCGCGAATCTTGAATTCGGATCGCCGATTCAAATGCGTTGCGGTAACGGCTGACGTGATCGGTTTGAAAGATTCGGTCGGGAAGCAAATCGAATAAGACGTCCAACGGTTCTGCCTGATAGGAAATGACGATAAAATCGACACCGCTTGGTGAGATGGCACGGAGTGTATAGGTGTCTCCCTTTCTCGGCAACAGAAGATTTCCGGCGTGGGCCGTTCGTTGTGCGCCGTCAATCGTCATCGTCAATTCGCCTGAAAGCAATAACACAAGACCGTTGCTGTTGCGTTCGGACTTGTGCAGACGGTAATCGGCAGATCGGATTCTGCGAAAAGCAAAGGGGACCTCCGTAACCGAAAATTTTGCCTCTTTCATGGGGTTTACGCTCCTTTTTATCGTTTCTTAAAAATATTATACCAAAAAGGGTGAAAAAAGCAAGAGGGAAAGTCGAAATTTATAAAAAGATGCGTAAAAAATGAATTGTAAAACGGGGGAGTGATATGGTACAATTGAAATAACCTATTATTTTGGAAAGGAAAAAGATTATGACCAAAGAAGAATTGAAAGCTCTTGCCAAAAGTCTTGGTGCCGACGCCGTCGGTATTACGTCGATGGATCGCTTCGAGGGCGCACCCAAGCAGATGGATCCCCGTTACATCATGCCTGAAGCAAAAAGCATGATCGTTATGCTGTTCCGCGTGATGCGCGGTTCCTTGCGCGGTATTGAGGAAGGAACCTTTTTCAGCAACTACTCTGCAATGGGATATGGCGGATTGACCTACAACTACATCCCCATGACCGTCATCAATCTTTGCAAGCATATCGAGGACGAGGGATACGAGGCAATTCCGATCGGTCACCAGAGCGACTGGAGAGGTATCGACCAGGAGGGTAACCTGAAAAAGGATTTCAGTGTTCCCGTTGCTGAGGGACTTCCCGCGCCCGACGTTATGATCCATCTGCGCATTGCGGCATATTTGGCTGGCTTGGGTGAAATCGGATACAGCAAAATGTTCCTTTCTCCCATTTTCGGTCCCCGTTGCCGTATCGGTGTTGTTCTGACCGAAATGGAGCTTGAGCCCGATCCTATTTACGACGGTCCTCAGCTTTGCAACAAATGTATGGCGTGCGTTCGCGCATGTCCCGGTCAGTGTATCAGCGAGACCAAGACCGTTAAGGTAACTCTTGCGGGTCATGAGATTGAGTGGGGCGACGTTGATATGAAGAAATGCGACGATTACTTCCGTGGCGGTATCAGAGTTGAGCCCGGTCAGGGTGACGGCTTTATGCCCGGACGTGACGACATTGCACGCGGTCCTCACAATCCCTTTATTACTGCCCCCAAAAAGCTGTATAATTCCGGTAAGGCTGTTTGCGGTGCGCGCGGCTGTACCCGTGCCTGCATGATGAGTTTGGAGGCAAGAGGTGTTCTGCAGAACAAGTTTAAGGAACCTTTCCGCCGCCGTCGTCCGTGGCAGGTGGATTGGAGCGAGAACGGCAACATCAACTATTTGGAAAACGCAGAATCTGCGAAGTTGACCGATATCAATGAAACCGACTAAAAAATGGGAGCGCAAGGCAGAAATTCCGCTTTGCGTGGGATATAGCATCACGGGGGAAGGGCAAATGCCTTTCCCCGAGATCGTTTCGAAATACCGCGAAACAATCGGGGAGGTTTATTTTTCCTTTCCGGGAATTGCAGGCGGCAGAAGTCCGATCGGCAGTGTGTCGGGCTATACCGACTATGACGCACTGTCGATATTGACGGAGGAAATCGGTGCGATCTCCCGAATGGGAGTCAAGCTGGATCTGTTGTTCAATGCACTTTGCAACGGTGACGATGCGCTCAGCGTAGCCCACGAGCGTCAGGTGATTTCGGTGTTGGAATATCTGTACGCGCACGGATGCGCCCCCTCCGTGGTAACCACGGCATCCCCCGTGACCGCCGAGATCGTTCACCGTTTTGATGCGAAGATCGACGTTCGCGCATCGGTGAATATGCGGATTGCTTCGGTCAAAGGCATTCAGTACGTAGAACACCTTTTTGATTCGTTCTGTATTTTTAAGGACGTCAATCGCGATTTGGAACGGTTGTCCGAGATTTCCGAGTATCTGCATAAGAACGGTAAGGGACTTTCCTTGCTTGCCAACAGCGGATGCTTGCGAGCTTGCTCGATGCAAACATTCCACGATAACGCCGTGGCACATGAATCCGGCATTATGACAAAAGAGAATCTTTCCTGGGCGGGAGTCAGCGGATGCCGCACCTATCTTTCCAATCCCGCGCATTGGGCGGCATTTTTGCAAAACACCTGGATTCGTCCCGAGGATATTCATCATTATGCGGGACTTGTGGACAGCATAAAGCTGGCAACACGAATGCACGCACTGCCCGCAATGGTGATCGATGCCTATTCGCGCGGCTCGTACAGCGGAAATCTTGCCGATCTGTTTGAACCGGGACACGGACCTACGTTTGCGCCTTATGTGATCGATAACGATAAATTTCCGAACGATTGGTTCGAGAAAACTACGTCTTGTGATAAAAACTGCGAAAAATGCGGTTATTGTGAGAGCGTCAAGGAGCGCGTGCTCGTCAATTCCGAGGAAATGTGATCAGAATCAAAACGCAGATTCTTTCGATTGGAAAGGATCTGCTGTTTTTTTGCGCTGTTTCTTGACAAGAAATGTCAAATGATGTATAATAGGGGTATCTGAAACCCGAAAGGATATGAAACCATGAAAAGAAAATTAGGAATTATAGCAAGCAGCTGTTCTCCCTTTGTAGACGAGGTGGATTTGCTTTCCGAGATCAAGGACGTTGGCTTTGATTGCTTTTTTACGGGACGCTATACAAAAGAAGCCGTTGCCGCATTAAGAAAAAGAGCCGACGAGGTAGGTCTTGCGTTTGAAACCATCCACGCACCCTTTGCGGCAATTAACACGATGTGGTTGCCGGGAATGTCTTACCGCCCCATTTATGAGGGAATGGAACAATCGATCAAGTCTGCTGCCGAATTTGGAATTCCCACCGTTGTTACGCATCTTTCCAGCGGCTGGAACGCGCCCGAGGTGAACGACTTGGGGCTTTCTCGCTTTGACGAATTGGTGATTCTTGCCGACCGCCTTGGCGTTACGTTGGCTTTTGAAAATCTGCGTAAGATCGGAAACGTAGCGTACATCGTAGACCGCTACGAGGGCATGAAGCACGTGGGCTTCTGCTACGACTGGGGACATGAGCATTGCTATACCAAAACGGTGGATTGGATGGATATCTACTGCCGCCGCGTGGCTTGCACGCATATTCACGACAATCACGGAAGAGGGGAAGAGAAGACGGGCGATCCCGATCAGCATCTGTTGCCCTTTGACGGAACGGTTGACTATGCGCACATCATGCAAAAGCTGGATGCCTACGGATACGCGGGTCCCTTGACGCTGGAGGTCGGTATGAGCGCAACCGAGCAATATAAGCAAATGACTCCTCGCGCATTTTTGGAGGATTGCTATGCAAGACTTCAAAAAATTGCGGCACTTGGCGAGCAGTGAAAGAAACCGACGGCAACAAACGATTTTAACACCGAAATATTCAAAGAAATGTCATAATTTGTCTTGACTTTGTACATCTCGTGTGCTATAATGTGGTTGTAAATTTTTATTACACCGCATAAGGTATTGTGCGGGTTTACATATAACAATATTTTCTTTTGAGAAAGGAACTTTTTATCATGTCTGATATTATGAAAAAGATCACCGCGCCTATGGCGTACATCGGTCTTGGTGTGCTGAACATCATCTTTATGTGCTTGAATTTTATGACCTCTTTTTCTGTTTATAACGGTGATTTTAATCTTGCCGAGGAGGGATTATCTGCATTTAAATCGATGAAATTTGGCGATGAAGCCGTTGCAAAACTTATGGAGCTTCTGAACTTTGACTTGAGCTTTTTCATGTACATTGTTGCTCTGTTGCTGATCCTGTTCTTGATCTTCAATATCGCTTTGATTCTGGTGGGCACTGTTTTGTTGCTCAGAGATAAAGCAAACGTTGATTTTGGCAGTTTGGATCTTAGCAAAGTAGAAGAGCTCTTTGGAAAAGCTTTTTTTGCAAATTTCCTGGCTGTTGTTGTCATTGGCGGTATTTCTGAATTTGTTTATTTGATCAATCTTATCACCGGTGATGGAGTTTTTGCAGGTTTCTGCCCCGGTATCGGTTATTTGCTCCTCCTTGCTTTGGCAATCGCTGTTTTCGTACTGACCAAGAAGTTCGGCTTGGGCTCTGCCGAGGTTGCTGCAGCAGGCATGACCTACAAGTGCGAGGCTTGCGGTGCAAAGGCAAAGGCTACCGAAAAGTTCTGCCCGAAGTGCGGCGGTAACGTCGTGGCTCTTGCAACCCCCGTTTACAAATGCTCGGCTTGCGGAGCAAAGGCAAAGGCTTCCGATAAGTTCTGCGCAAAGTGCGGCGGTGCCGTTATCGAAACTGCTCCCGTTACCTATAAGTGCTCGGCTTGCGGCGCAAAGGCAAAGGAAACCGATAAGTTCTGCGGCAAGTGCGGCGCGGCTGTTATTGCCGAGGAAGCAAAAATCGATACCGAAGTCAATCAATAAATATAGATGACTTAACAATTTTTAGAAAGGAAATCGATCATGAAAAAAACTTTTAAATGCTCGATGTGCGGTGCAGAAGCTTCCGCACGCACAAAGTTTTGTCCCGCTTGCGGCGGTGCTGTGTACCCCGTAGAGCCCGAAATGACAGAGGGTGAGTATAACGATGCTCCCAAAAAGAAGATCCCCGTTAAGCTGATTGCTATTTTGGCAATCGCGCTGGTTGTGGTGATTTTGGCAGTTGTGCTGATTGTCAACCTGATGCCCAAAAAGTCCATGTACGTTGACGTGAAAGCAGAACTGAACGTAGACTATGTGTCTGAGGACGATAAAACCTATTTCATCCTCGGAGGTAAAAAGCTGTCCGTTACGATGGAAGGGGAGGCTCGTATTGCCGGTACTTCTTTGGATGGCAAGGTTGCCATTATTAAAGAAAGCGGAGAAGACGCCAGAATCCATTTGTTTAAGGATAATAAGCTGGACGAGATTGCTAAAAATGTTGCCAGTGCGCAGCTTTCCGCAGACGGTAAAGCAGTTGTTTATATCACCAATGACCAGACCTTGCATCTTTACAAGATCAAGGATAAGTCCACCACAAAGATCGCATCCTCCATTATCGACGTTGTGATTTCTCCCAACGGTGGAAGCCTTGCTTACGTGTCGGTGGAGGAAGACGGAACGACCAAGATGACCGTATGGGTTGACGGCAAGAAGACCGACTACGGTAAGGATCTGTACCCGTTCGGAATTGCGAACAAGGGCAAGCTGATTTACTACGTAGATGGGACAAAGGAAGCGGTTTACGTAACAAAGGGCAAGGATAAGGAAGCGGTTAAGCTTCGCAGTGATGTCACCTCTGTTTCCTCAGCTCGTTCAAGCGGTGCTTTCAACTCGGATCATACCGAGTTCCTCTTCCGTGACGGCGATAGCTTCTACGTGTCTGCCAACGGCAAGGAAAGAGCAAAGGTGATTACCGGTTCTATGGGTCAGTTTGGTGGTGGAAACTTCTTGTCTTATGCATCCCAAACCTATAACGTGAAGAGCTTCAAGAAGCAGTATGCGTCCTTTACAAAAGACGGCGACACCGATTTGTATTACATCAACAAGAAATGGGAAGCTGTAAAGATTGCAGAGGACGTCACTGCATTCCGCGTTTCCAAGTCGGGTGACGTTGTTTACTATCTGGACAAATCCGATAACCTGCATCGCGGAAAGGGATACAGCGACAAATTCAGCGAAATTGCAGAGGACGTTGAGGACTTCTACATCAACGAAAGCGGCACCGAGTGCTACTTCCTTGACGAGGATGATACGCTACAGTACGTAAAGAAAGCCGGCACACCCAAAACGATTGCCGATGACGTAGACGATATTGAATTTACGCACGACGGTTACTGTCTGTTTGTTGTTGATCGCGATTCTTCCTATAAGGGCACGTTGTATTCCAGCAAGAACGGCAGCGCAAAGAAGAAGGTTGCAGAAGACGTGAAGTACGTCGACACTTGTGTAGACGGCACTTACTACGTATATGCCGACGGTGATTCTTCCATCCTTTACGGTACCGCAAAGAAGCTGAAATTCAAAAAGCTGATGACTTATACCGATACTGCTTATTGATTCAAGCTTACGAAAGCCCCCGAGCAGGCAGCTGCTCGGGGGTGTTTTTTAGGCAACAAAAAGGAACCACCGCAAAGCGCGCTTTGCGGTGGTTCGTTTTGGGGAATCTTACTTCAAATTCTTAATGACGCGGTCAACCCAAGCAAAGATCTGCTCTTTTTCTTCGGGCTTTACAGCGCCGCCAAAGATCGGCATACCGCCCTTGACGTACAGAACCTCGTCGATAACGTTGGTGCCTGCTTCGGTCAGAATTGCCTTGAGGCTGTTTGCAACTGCCTCGTCACCGTCGATCATCAGAGCAACGTTCTGTGCGCGAGCCTTGGTCAGCTCACGGCAGAACAGACGAAGCGTGTCACCGATATCGCCCTTTGCAGAGATGGCAAGGATGACGATTCTTTCCTTATCGCAAGAATATGCGGGAGGAATCACGTCAACCGAGTTGAACGCCAGATCGTACTGTGCCTTGATTGCATTTGCAATATTGTTAATCTTCTTTTTTCCGGATGCATAAAGAATACGCATTTTAATAGCCATTGGAAAAGCCCTCCTTAAAATAATTCAACTTATTATAGCATACATTTCTTGAAAATGGAATAGCTTTTCCAAAAAAATATATTTTTTTTGTCGAGATTTGTTTGAAAAGCCAAAACGGCGCTTTATTTGCTCTTTTTGGTAAACTGTCCCCGATATTTTACGGGCGGCATTCCGTACACCTGCTTGAACTTTTCCGAAAAATAGTTGCTGTCGTTGAAGCCGCAATCGTAAGCGATCTGCGAGATGGGGAAGCGTTCGGAGCTTTTTAGCATTTGCTCCGCCTTTTGCAGACGAATCATGGTCAGATATTCCGAAAACCCAAATCCCGTTTCCCGTTTGAACAGCCTTGAAAAATGCTCGGGACTCATGGAATACATTTTCGCCAAGGCAGTCAAGGTGATTTCGGATGCAAAGTTTTCCTTGATGTATGCGGTTGCCTGCTGTGCGTAGATATTGCTGCTCTTGGTTTCGATTTTTGAATTTTTATTGCGTGCAAGCAGATAAAAGAGAAGATGCGTATGATTGAGGATAACGTCCTCCGAAAAGTGGTCGGGTGAGGAATACTCTTGCTCGATTTTATCGAAGATTTCCGAGATCTGCTTGGTGACGTTCGGGTTTCTGTACAGATAGAGCATGGAGGGCATTTCCTTGATAACCGCCGTGGGGATATAGTGAGAGGAGCAGTAGATCAGCCGACGGTGATGGGGAAGCTCATCGTAAATGGTTTTGTGAATCGTTCCCTCGGGAATTAAAATAACGTCCCCCGCGGTGACCTCGTACGACATATCGTTGATAAAATAACGGCAGGCTCCGCGCTCCATGTAATAGATTTCAAATACGTTGTGATAATGCTGACTTTTGTAAATCGTAGGCCCCTCGGAGGCATCCTCGTATCGAAAAAAGATGCCGTTTTCGTTCTTTTTAAATAGCATGATTTTTCCTCCCTGACGGCTTTTTCTTTATTGTATCAGAAAAAATCAAAAAAGTCAAGAAATTTTGTTTAAATATCAAAAATATTAAGGTAATTACGATTGTTTTGATTTATAATCAAGTTGGATTTTAAGAAAAGGAAGGGAATACATCTATGAAAAACAAGGTGATTCAATTTGGCGAGGGCGGATTCTTGCGCGGATTTGCAGATTGGATGCTGCAATGTGTCAATGAAAAGATCGATTTTGACGGCAGCGTGGTTGTGGTACAGCCGATCGAGCGCGGCATGTGCGATATGCTGGAGGCGCAAAACTGCAATTACAACCTTCTGATGCGCGGTATGCGTGACGGTCAGCCCTGTGTGGATGCAAAGTATATCGACGTGATCGACCGTTGCGTCAATCCGTATGCAGACTACGATGCTTACCTTGCGTTGGCTGAAAATCCCGATTTTCGTTTCGTGATCTCCAATACCACCGAGGCGGGAATCTCCTATACCGAGGGGGACACCTTGGAATCGCGTCCGCAAGCGTCTTTCCCGGCAAAGGTCTGCGCACTTTTGTGGAAACGCTTTAACTGCAAGCTTCCCGGCTTCGTCTTTTTGCCGTGCGAATTGATCGAGGCGAACGGAACGACCCTGAAATCCATTGTTTTGCGCTATGCAAAGGAGTGGAATCTCGGAGATGCTTTCCTTGCCTGGGTAGAAACCGAAAATATCTTCTGTAATACGCTGGTAGACCGTATCGTGACGGGATATCCCCGCGGTGAAAAGATCGAGGGATATGAAAACGACAACATGCTGGATACCTGCGAGCTGTTCCATTTGTGGGTCATTGAGGGCTATACGGGACTTTTTGCCGAGCTTCCGTTTGACCGCGCGGGACTGAACGTGGTCGTAACCGATGATATCACGCCCTATCGCACGCGCAAGGTACGTATTCTCAACGGCGCACATACGTCGTTGATCCCGTATGCGCTGCTGTCGGGTGTTCAAACGGTGCGTGAGTGTACCGAGAACGCGACGCTCTCCGCACATCTCAAGGCGTGTGTGTTCGATGAAATCATTCCCACGCTGGATCTGCCTCGTGAAGAGCTGATCTCTTATGCGGAATCGGTTTTGGAACGCTTTGAAAATCCGTATATTTGCCATTATTGCTCTTCGATCGCACTCAACTCGGTCAGCAAGTTCAAGGTTCGCGTGTTGCCGTCGATTCTGGAGTATGTTCGGATCAAGGGAGAGGTTCCTCAGCATTTGACGCTTGCATTCGCAAAGCTGATCGATTTTTACAGAACCGATATGGTGCAGGATTCGCCCGACGTGGCTGCGTTCATGAAAACTGCCACGGTAGAGGAAATTCTTGCAAATACCAAGCTTTGGGATGCTGATCTTTCCTTTTTGTGCGACGAGGTAAAAAAGTATGCAAATACATGAGAAAGATAACGTAGAGGTCGATCTTGCCAACGGTCATAAGTATGCCGTTCGTCCCATTCTTGCAGGGGAGCAGATCATCAAATACGGATATCCCATCGGTGTGGCAGCTGCCGACATTCAAAAGGGGGAGCACGTACACTCCCACAATATGAGAACGGGTCTTGGTGAAAGCGAGGAATACGCATACGAGCCCAAGCTTTCTTCGCTCCAAAGTCCCGCAAGTGTTCCGACCTTTATGGGCTACCGACGCCGTGACGGCTCGGTTGCCGTTCGAAACGAGATTTGGATCATTCCCACGGTGGGATGCATCAATCACGTGGCGGAGCAGCTTGCGAACAAAACGGGTGCTTTTGCTTACACACACCCCTTTGGATGCTCCCAGCTTGGCAGTGATAAGGCAACTACCGAAAAGATTTTGTGCGGATTGATTCGTCATCCCAACGCAGCGGGCGTTTTGGTGGTCGGATTGGGTTGCGAAAACAGTAACATCGGCGAGATCAAAAAGAGGCTCGGTGAATACGATGCGGAGCGCGTGCGCTTCCTCAACTGTCAGGATGAGAGTGACGAGGTAGCAACGGGAATCGCGTTGATCGAAGAGCTCAAGTCCTATGCGGCACAGTTCAAAAGAGAGCCGCTTCCCATCAGTGAACTGAAAATCGGTATGAAATGCGGCGGTAGTGATGGCTTCAGCGGTATCACGGCAAATCCTTTGGTGGGTCGTTTTTCCGATTATTTGGTTGCATGCGGCGGTACGTCGGTGCTGACCGAGGTTCCCGAAATGTTCGGCGCGGAGCGTATTTTGATGAACCGCTGTCAGGATGAAGAAACCTTTGAAAAAAACGTTGCTCTGATTCAGAATTTCAAGGATTATTTCGTTCGGCACGGGCAGGTCGTGTATGAAAATCCGTCCCCCGGAAACAAGGCGGGCGGTATTACGACCCTTGAGGAAAAATCGCTGGGATGCGTGCAAAAGGGCGGTCAGGCAACCGTAACCGACGTTTTGGATATCGGGGAGCCGCTGACGAAAAATGGCTTGAATCTTTTGAACGGTCCCGGAAACGATATCGTAGCGGTGACCAATCTGACGGCTTCCGGCGTACACATGATTCTGTTTACAACGGGAAGAGGAACACCGCTGGGGGCTCCCGTTCCGACCGTGAAGCTTTCGACCAATACGGCATTGTATGAAAAAAAGCGTAATTGGATAGACTTCAATGCAGGAAGCATGCTGGACGGAGCCGATCTTTTGGAGGATTTGGTGACGTACTGTATTCGCGTAGCAAGCGGTGAGGAAACCTGTAATGAGAAAAACGGGTTCCGTGAAATTTCAATTTTTAAGGATGGAGTTGTACTATGAGTATTATAAACGATCGCTTTATGCTCAAAAATGAAACGGCGGTAAAGCTGTACGAATATGCAAAGGATATGCCGATCATCGACTATCACTGCCATTTGAATCCGCAGATGATTGCATCCGACTACCGTTTTCGTAACCTTGCCGATCTTTTGTTGGGCGGAGATCACTATAAATGGCGTCAGATGCGCACCTACGGTGTGGATGAATTTTATATCACGGGCGGTGCGTCCGATTACGAGAAATTCCAAAGGTTTGCCGAGGTTGTTCCTTTCATGATCGGAAACCCGATCTATCACTGGACGCATCTGGAATTGAAGCGCTATTTTGACGTGGACGAGGCACTGACACCCGAGTCTGCAGAGCGTATTTGGAATCACTGCAACGCGCTTTTGGCAAGCGACGGCTATACCGCCAAGGGCTTGATCGAGCGATCCAACGTCAAGGTGCTTTGTACCACCGACGATCCCGCCGACGACCTTCGTTATCACAAGGAAATCAAGGAGTCCGGGTTCTGTGTAAAGGTTCTTCCCACCTTCCGTCCCGATAAGGTACTCAACATCGATAAGGAAACCTTCCTCCCCTATATGCAAGCGAACGGGCTGAAGAGCTTTGCCGAGGTTCGTGCGTTTATTTGCGAAAAGGTCAAATTTTTCCACGAGAACGGATGCCGTCTTTCCGACCATGCATTGGATCGGATGTTCTATAAGACGGGAGATGCCGAGGCGGTATTCAACAAGGCAATGCGTGGGGAAGCAATCACCGACGACGAGGCAGAGATTTACAAAACCGATCTCTTGCTTTTGTGTGCGAAATGCTATACCGAGGCGGGCTGGACGATGCAGCTGCATATCGGTGCGCTCAGAAACAACAACGCACGGATGTACCGCGCACTCGGTCCCGACGTCGGCTTTGATTCGATCAACGACGGTGATGTTGCCGAACAGCTTTCGGCATTGCTCAACGCAATGGATGAAAAAGAGGCGCTTCCCAAGACCATTCTGTACAACCTCAATCCCAAGGACAACTACGTATTGGCTACCATGCTCGGGAACTTCCAAGCGGCACCCTTCAAGGGCAAGCTTCAGTTTGGATCGGGCTGGTGGTTCAACGATCAGCGCGACGGCATGGAGGCACAGCTCAGAGCGTTGGCAAACCTGTCACTGCTCCCGTGCTTCGTCGGCATGCTGACCGATTCCCGTAGCTTCGTGTCCTATCCCAGACACGAGTATTTCCGCCGCATTCTTTGCAATCTCTTGGGAACTTGGGTGGAGGACGGCGAATATCCCGCCGATTTTAACTATCTTGAAAAGATCGTCAAGGACGTATGCTTCTGCAATGCCGACAGCTATTTTGGCTTTGACGCATAATTTATATCAAAAAAGGAGTCTGCTATGAAGTATTGCACCCCCGAACAGGCAGGTATTTCCTCGCGGCAGGTACAAAAGTTTTATCAGGCATTGGAGGACTACCATCTTTCCACGCATAGCGTGATTATGGCGCGTGGGGACAAGATTTTTTCAGAGTGCTACTATGCGCCGTTTCACCGCGACTTCAAGCATCGGATGTATTCGGTTTCCAAGTCCTTCATTACGGCTGCGATAGGCTTTTGCGTTCAGGACGGGCTTTTGTCGTTGGAGGATAAAATGACCGATTATTTCCCCGAATATCTCAACGAAAATGCAGACGAGATCATGCGCTCGGCAACGGTTCGCGATATGCTGCAGATGCAAAGCTCGATTGAAAAATTGAAGAGAAAGTGGTTCTATGAAAATACCGACGACCGAAATAAAACCTATTTTCTTACAAAATCGCAAAAGTATCCCGGTACGCTGTTTACCTATGATAGCTCGGGCTCTTACATGCTGAACGTCATCGTAGAAAAGCTGACGGGCAAGCCGTTTTTGCAGTATTTGCAGGAAAAAGCACTCAACGACATCGGCTTTTCAAAGGACTCCTACTGTATTCAAGTTCCCGGAGGACATTCGTTCGGAGATTCCGGCATTATGTGCAGTGCCATGGATTTGCTCTTGTATGCACGCTTTATCATGAATCGCGGTGCATGGAACGGAAAGCAGTATTTGGATAAGGCTTACGTGGATGAGGCGCTGAACACCTCTGTCTTCAACCGTGACGATTACGGCTTTATATCACACGGAGCGCATGGCTACGGATATTTGATCTGGGGTGCTCCGCGCGGTGGCTTCGCCTTCCTTGGAATGGGCAATCAGATTGCACTTTGTGACGTCGAGCATGATTTCATTTTTATTATCAACTCCGACAACCAAGGCAATCAGTACGGATACGAGCATATCTACGAGGCAATTTATCATCATATCATCGACCATTTGTCCGACGGTGAAGCCTTGCCCGAGGATCGTGAGGCAGAAGCAGAGCTTCGCAAAATCGAGCAATCGCAAAAGCTGTTTTACCTGCGCGGTAAGACAAACAGTCCGTTTTCCGAAAAGATCAACGCAAAGACCTTTGTTTGCGAGCCGAATCCGATGGGAATCAAGCAGTTCAGCTTGCGCTTTGACGGGGACATGGGTGTCTTTTCTTACGAGAACGAGCAGGGCAAAAAGGAGTTTCCGTTTGGCTTTGGTAAAAACTGCTTTGCAAAGTTTCCGCAAAGCGGATATTCGGATCTGATTGCGGGCGCACCGTGTCCGGGACACCTGTACGACGCTGCATTCAGTGCCGATTGGTGCGGTGAGAAAACGTTGCGTATCCGTGTTCAAATTATTGATAAGTACTTTGGCAACATGGCAATTTTGCTTGGCTTCCAAGATGAATCGCACGTTACGGTGCGTATGGTGAAGACCGCAGAGGCATTCCTCGATGAATACGAGGGCTTGACCCGTGCGGTGGCAAAATAAGGAGGAATTGGTATGAAGCTTGTAATATGTGGAGATCTTTCGGTTACCGAGGAAAGCCGGCGCTTTTTTGAAAGCGGAGATCCGCGCGCGGCATTCGGTGACGTTTGCGATCTGTTTGCCACTGCAGACAGAACGATTGTAAATTTGGAGTGTGCCTTGACCGACAGTGAGAATCGGATCAAAAAATTCGGTCCCAATCTCAAGGGACCCAAGTCGACCGCCGACACGCTGAAGGCTGCCGGAGTTACCGACTGTACGCTTTCCAATAACCATATCTTTGATTTTGGCAAGGAAGGCTTTTACGACACGATTAAGGCACTTGACCGTTGCGAGTTGGTACATACGGGTTGGGGAGAAACCTACGAGGATTCCAGAAAGAACGTAACCTACGAGCAAAACGGAATCCGTGTGACCCTTGTCAACGTCTGTGAGCATGAATACAGCTATGCCACCGAAACCCGTGTCGGTGCAAGACCCTTTGACGAGTTTGAAACCATGCAGGATATTCGCGAGGCGAAAAAGAGCGCCGATTTCGTGATCGTGGTCTACCATGGCGGTAAGGAGCTTTGCCGATATCCGTCCCCGCGCCTGATGAAGGCATGCCGTGAGATGGTTCGCTGCGGTGCAGATGCCGTGTTCTGTCAGCACAGCCATTGCATTGGCACGTACGAGTGCTTTGAGGGCGGTCATATTCTGTACGGACAAGGAAACTTCCACTTTGTATCGGATAAGGAATACGAGGGCTGGAACGAAGGCTTGGCGGTATGCCTTGATATCGACGGCAAACAGATGAAGATTTCTTTTGAGCCCGTGATCGGTGAAAACGGTGCCATCCGTATGGCAAATGCCGACGAAAAGAAGCGTATTCTCGATGCCATGAATGAACGCAACAAAACCGTCGCTGACGGCACGTGGAAGCAGCACTGGCATGCATTCTGCGAAAGTCAGCTGGAGAAATATTTGAAAGCGGCGGGATTCTGGGATCGTTATACCACCGAGGAATATCAAAAATTTGCACATTATCTTGATTGCGAGGCACACACCGACGTGTGGCGCGAAATTTTCCCTACGTGGAATGCAACGAACGAGATCGATTAAACACACATAACAGGAGATCCAATATGAAAACATTACAGTTCCGTTCCGACGTTCTTGAAAAAACCGACCGCTATTCCAAGGGATTTACGCTCCCCGATTATCTTTACGACGCAGAGGGCAATCTTGACCGTCAGGCAATGCTCGACGTGGTTTTGCGCGAGGAATACGGTTTTGTGAATGAAGAAGGACTCAAAACGTGGGTGGAGGTTGAATTTGACCGTCCCGACAAGCCTTTTCGGCATTATGCGGGCAAGTGCGAAATTCATAAGCGGTTTCGATTCTATTTTGAAAAGAACGGCGAGCAAGCGTCGTTTCCCGTCTATCTGTTTTTGCCGACCGTTCACGAGCCGATCCCCGTTGTGGTGGCATTGAACTTTGCCGTTTCGATGGAGCGCAGCTTTCTGCCGACAGAGGAGCTGATGGAGCGCAAGATCGGTGTTGCAACCGTGGATTTCAACGATATTACCATGGACGATAACGATTTTTCCAGCGGCATTGCCAAGCTTTTGTCGGACAGAACCGACCCTTATGCACCCGGCAAGGTTGCACTTTGGGCTTTTGCGGCGCGCAAGATCGGTCATTATCTGGTGGATAACGGCTACGTTACCCCCGAAAATCTGTACGTTTCGGGACATTCAAGGCTTGGAAAAACCGCACTTTTGGCGGCGGCGCAGGATACGCTCTTCGCCGGTGTTTTGTGCAACAATTCGGGCTGCTCCGGTGCTGCGATTTCCCGCGAAACGACAGGAGAATCCATCGAGCGCATTTGCCGTAATTTTCCGTTCTTTTCCAATCTGCACTATCAGATGTATGCCGACAACGAGGATGCGATGCCGTTTGATCAGCACTATCTCTTGGCTTTGGTAGCCCCCAGAAAGCTTTGCGTGATTGCCAACGAGCTGGATAAATGGGCGGACACCGAGGCGCAGTATTTGGCGTGCGAGGCAGCATCGGTTGCCTATGAGAAGCTGGGGGTTGCGGGACTTGACCGTCCGTACGGTGGATTGCCTCCCGTAGGAGGGAAAAGCCGAACGGGAAACATTGCCTTTTTCCATTGCCCGGGACCTCACTATCTCGGACGCGACAACTGGCATTTCTTCATTGATTTTATCAAGGGAGAAAATCGTTCGTAATCGAACAGCCGAAAATAAAAAAGTCTGTTTCATCATGCGTTTTGCACGGGAAACAGACTTTTTTCGGTTTGTCGAATTTATTTCTTCAGAAGCTCTTCTTGAACGGCATTAAAGAAGGTTGCGCGGTCGTCCTTGCTCAGAATCGCGTAGACCACGTAATTTCCAAAGACCTTGACCTCGGCATCGCGCAGCTTCGGGGTTTCCTCGGGCATATAGGAGTCGTACCAATCTTTGTTGGTTTCATAGGACTCACTCAGGTAGGAGCGAAGCTTGTTTTGCATTTCCGAGGTGTGCTTTCCTTCAATTTCAAAAATGCCAACCTCATTGATATTATATCCGACCCCTGCCGCTTGCGTTTTGACAGTAAAGATCTCAGCGTCGTCCACCCACTCTGGCATGGTGAAAAAATCGCTCAAATAAAATTCCTCGTCTTCCACCTCTGCATATTCGATTCCGTCGTTGAGGGCTGCAAGACCCTTTTGAATCACAACATCGATGTCTGCATCGTCGTTATAGCGTTCCGGTCTTTGACACGATACAAGAGAGAAGAGCATCACGAGTGCCAAAAAAGTCACAAAAATTTTTTTCATCTCATTATTCTCCTTTATGAAGTCTGATTGACCCATGCGTGGGTACGCAGGTAGTTTAAAATGGCGCGGTATGCATCGGCAGTCAGGTGCAGGCCGTCGCCCGTGTCATATTCCTGCGCCAAGAGCCCGTTGGAATCTTTCAGCACCGACGCGGTGTCTGCAATGCGCACGTTTTGGTTGGCAGCGGCGATTTCGGGAAGCCAGGAATTCAGTGTGTTGATATACTGATTGAGCGTTTCGGTATCCACGGAATAGCCGGTTGCTTTTCGGACGGGGTACACGGTTTGCAGAATAATTTTGGTATCGGGAGATGCTTCCCGAACGGTTTTGATCAGCTTGTTATAATTGTTGACGTAGGTGGATTTGTTTTTGATAAAGTTCGTAATTCCGTTCACACCGAACGAAAGCACGATGACGGCAGGCTTTTTTGCCGACACGGCTTGAGAAATGCTTAAGCTTTCTTCCGTGTCCGGATAGATAATCGGTGTGGACAGCCCTTGCGAGGACAGCATCCGCGTTCCGCTGGCATCCGCCCAAACTTGCTTGGTTGACGTGCCCCCACTCAGCACGCCTCGCGCGCGCAAATGCGACGTGGTGGATTCGCCAAAGAAAATCAGGCTATCCTGATAGTCGATCCCCGCATCTGCACTTTCTTCCAGATATACGTTTGTTGGCGTGGTGTCAACGGGGGTACTGGGAGTCTCCTTTGCGGACACGCGCGGGTCTGCAATTTTTAAAATTGCCAGGGTAACGCCTCCAACCGTGCAAAGCGCGGACAGAACCAAAATCACGACCAATAGAACCGCTAAGGAACGGTAAAAGGTTTGAAGATTCATATCAATATCCTTTTTTGAGGTCAATCAGCGCGAAGGATCTTTTTAATACGGGTGTAAATCAAAAGAATGATACCGAAAAGCAGCCAGTACAGAACCGAGAGCAGGGCAAACAGAACCAAGACGGTGGACGAGCTGACTTGTGCGTCGGAGGGTGCGACCAAGAAAAGAAAGATCGATGCGAGCGTGATTGCATAGTGCGAAAGGTAACGTCCCCAACGAGGCATGTTCTTTGCAAGGAGTGCTTCCTGCGCCAGTGCCAAACAAAGACCAATGGGGAAGAAGATCAGAGATGAAACGTCGTAGCCCTTGGCTGTACTGCTTCCGCCCTCAATGCCTATATTCAGAAACACAAGCAAAAGCGACAGAAGCGTGAAATAAACGCAGGAGTTTTTTAAAATTTTCAGAATGAAGCGAACCGTTTTCATATTCGATACCTTTCGGAGTGTACTTATTATGATATACTTTAACATATTCTATCACATTTTTCAATAGAAAACCGAAAAAAACAATTTTTTTTTACAAATTTCTTTACAATAAAGAAAAAAATACAAAAAAGCACTTGACAACAGGCACTTTCCGTGATATAATAGTTTGCCGCTTGAAAATGGCTTTTTTAAGTGTGTCTAAAAACACCGCCATGTGATTCAGCGAGTCTATCAGAAAGAGAGGTGCTTTTCGTGTTTGCAGTTATCGAAACCGGCGGAAAGCAGTACAAAGTAATCGAGCAGGACATTATCTTTGTTGAAAAGCTCGACGCAAATGAAGGAGACGAGATCGTTTTCGACAGCGTTATGGCTCTGTCCAACGACGGCGGCTTCAAGGTAGGTACCCCCACCGTTGACGGTGCGAAGGTTACCGCAAAGGTACTGAAGAACGGTAAGAACAAGAAGATCTACGTTATGAAGTACAAATCCAAGAAGAACGAGAAGAAGAAGATCGGTCACAGACAGCCTTTCACCAAGGTTCAGATCGTGAAGATCGAGGGCTGATTCCAAGCGAATCGGTAAGGGACATGACGAAAATCGTGTTTTTCAGAAGCGGCGGAGTATTCTACGGCTTTGAAGAGCAGGGTCACGCGGGCTTTGCCGAGGCAGGCGACGACATTTTGTGTGCCGCGCTGTCCTCAATGACAATGTTCCTGGTCAATACCATTGAGGTTGCATACGCATCCAACGTTGATTATGAGATCGACGAGGGAGCGACGAGAATTACGGTGCGCGCGAAAGCCGCGTTGCCCGAATTTGAGTCGGATGATTACAAGCGTTATGCGGTGTCGGGGATCATGATGGGATATTATTGTCAGCTCAGTGACATGCTGGAGGAG
Source organism: Oscillospiraceae bacterium (assembly GCA_015064155.1). GTDB lineage: Bacteria > Bacillota > Clostridia > Oscillospirales > CAG-272 > UMGS1865. The sequence goes on from SVST01000013.1 coordinate 56,447, forward strand.
TATGGCGACTATCTTGACGTTGCCGTGGTTGATAAACCGTACGAAGAATGATCTGCCGTGTCCACATCCAAAAAAATTAGGAGGATAAGAATGATGTTGAAGCTCAGTTTACAGTTCTTTGCTCATAAGAAGGGTGTCGGTTCTACCAAGAACGGTCGTGACAGTGAGTCCAAGCGCCTTGGCGTGAAGAAGGCTGACGGTCAGGCAGTTGTTGCCGGCAACATCATCATCAGACAGAGAGGTACCGCTGTTTGCGCAGGCGAAAACGTTGGCGTAGGCAAGGACCACACCTTGTACGCTCTGATCGATGGTAAGGTTAAGTTTGAGCACAAGACCAGATCTCAGAAGAAAGTAAGCGTTTACGCTGATTGATTCATCTGACAGAATAGAAGCCCCCGACGAATTTCGGTTCGTCGGGGGCTTCTGTTTTTTGCGATTGTTCCAAAAAGGTACCTTTCCAGTATATCATTTTTTTGTGGAAAAAGCAAGTGAAAATACAAAATAAAAGTTCGTGATTTTTGCTGAAAAAACAAGGAATTTTTTGGTAAGAATCACGTGCATTGAAATTGTCGAAAAAAGGTTGACTTTTGTTTTTTTGTGTGCTATAATACCCGAAACCAAGCAAAGGAGAGCACCTTTTTTGGTGCGAAAAGGCAATGGAACACTCTTTTTTAACCAATATTAAATTGGAGGAGAAGCAGGTAAAAACCATTCTGGAGCTTTCCCGAGAGGACGAGCCGATTTTGTTTGCTGTAGTTGGAGAAATCTCTTCGAAGGCACACTATAGCCGAACGGTTTTGCTGGGAACACGCGCACATCTGTTTTGTTATGATTTCAGTTCGGGGGTATGCTCCGAGAAAACCGCGATTGCCGATATCGAGGAAATCTATAACAAGCGTATGTACAGTAACGGCTTGATGAGAGCCAAAATGAAAGACGGCACGACGCGAGAGCTGTTTCGCTTTACCTTCTCGGTAGCAACGCTTTGCGATGCGGTGCTGCATTACGTAAACGAGATCAATTCCGGCGAGTCTGACGCAGAATCGGCTTTTGCCGGGATCGAAGCGACCTATCGGAAGTTTCTGTCGATTTGTCCCAAGTGCGGAAGAGCCTTGACAGCCCCCGGTGTGCCCTGTATTTCTTGTATGGGCAAGGGAAAGCTTGTCAAAAAGCTGGCGGGCTATCTCAAGCCCGAGGTTCCCGTGCTGATTATTTCGATTTTTATTTCGATTCTGACCACCGCACTGGCACTGGTGCCGCCGATGCTGACCAAAACCTTGGTAGACGACATTCTGCCGAACAAGAACGTGAAAATGCTGACCACCGTGGTCATGCTTTTGATCGGTGTACATATCATTCACTATACGTTTGCGGGTGTTCGTGGCTACATGCTTCGAATTTGCGGTAACAAAATCGTTGCCAGAATCCGTTGTGACGTGTATGAAAAGGCGCAGCATCTTCCAATGCGCTTTTATGATAAGACCTCTACCGGTGCGGTGATCAACCGAATCAGCGGTGATACCGCAACGCTGCAGTCGTTTATGATCCGTATCACGCAGGAGGTTGTGGTACAGTTCTTCAAGATGATCGGTATCGTGGTGGTTATGCTTTGCTTGGATTGGAAGCTGACACTTTTGTCGTTGATCCCCGTTCCGATCGTTGTAATCGGTTCCCGAATTTTCCGTCAAAAGATCGCGCCGTTTTATCGTCGCATCTGGCGCCGTTCGGCAACCGTAACCTCTACCTTGACCGATACCATTCCCGGTATTCGTGTTATCAAGTCCTTTACCAATGAAAAGAATACCGTAAACCGCTTCAGCGGAGCCGTAGAGGACTGGAGAGAGATCGATTCCAAGGCGGGTAAAATTTTGCATGCCTATCCCGCAATCGTCAACTGCCTGATCGCGTGCGGAAGCGTTGTGATTTGGGCATTCGGCGGTCAGTGGGTTATTAACGGAAGCGCACTTTCCGTTGGTCTTTTGGTTTCCTTTATCTCGTATGCAACCATGTTCTACGAGCCCGTCAACTTCTTTGCAAACCTTTCGGATTCCACGCAAAACGCGATGGCATCGGTTGAGCGTATCATGGACATTCTGGATGCCGAGCCCGAGCATGACTTCGGTAAGGGAAATACCGACGTGAATATGGGTGGACGCATCGTTTTCAAGAACGTAACCTTCTCCTTCGACAGAACCAAAAAGGTACTCAAAAATATCAACCTCACCATTGAACCCGGTGACGTCGTGGGTATCGTCGGTACCACCGGCTCGGGAAAATCCACGTTGATTAACCTTTTGTTGCGCTACTATGACCATTACGAGGGAACGATAACCGTAGACGGTGTGGATATCCGAAACATCGATATGCAGTACTACCGTTCGCATATCGGCTACGTGCAGCAAGAGCCGATGATGTTCCACGACAGTATTTACAACAATATTGCCTACGGTGACGAAAGCTTTACTCCGGACGAGATCATCAACGCGGCGGATATTGCAAACGCACACGAATTTATCGTGCGTCAGCCCGATGGCTATGATTCGGTGATCGGTGAGCGAGGCGTTGGACTTTCGGGCGGTGAGCGTCAGCGTATTTCGATTGCTCGCGCAATGCTTCGCAACCCCAAAATGCTGGTCTTTGACGAAGCAACCGCATCGGTGGACTCCGAAACCGAGCATTTGATCCAGGAGGCAATTGAGCATCTGATCAGCGGACGTACCACCTTGATGATTGCACACCGACTTTCGACGCTTGCAAAGGCGAACAAGATTGTGGTGGTTGACAACGGTTCGATCATCGAGTGCGGAACACCCCAGGAATTGATGGAAATGAAGGGCAAGTACTACAAGCTGGTGCAGATTCAATCGATGTCCGATAAGGTTGCGGCATCGCGTCGCGAGGAAAATTTTGAATAAGGAGGGTCAGATTGAGATGGGAAGAATTTACGTGGATAAATACACCGCACGCTTGGAACGAAGCGACGTCTATTACGTCAATTTGATCCTGAAGGACGGTACCGTGATTGAGAATCTGGAGCCCCGTCGCTTGTTTCCGTTTACCAACAAAAATATGTACATCACACTGCTGGATAACGAGGAAAAGGAAGTGGCGCTGATTCGTGATTTCGATGAGGTTGACCCCAAGTCGCGCGAGGTGCTGGAGGCTTGCTTTGCCGACTATTATCTGATTCCCGAAATTACACGCGTGTGCGACGTGATCGTCAAAAACGGAACCATGAAAATGGTAGTGGAAACCGACCGTGGAAACGTCACCTTCCAGATCCGAAACCGCCATCACGACATCAAGATGTTCCGCGGTACGGGACGAATCCTGATTCGCGATTTCAACGATAACCGTTATGAGATCAAGGACTACACCAAGCTGGATGCAAAGAGCAGACGGCTCCTGTACTCCGATCTTTAATACGTGAACACGGGGCTGAGTCAAATTGCGGATTTGGCTCAGCTCTTCGTGATTTGTCGGCACAGAATAAAATTTCATAAAAAGCGGTTGCTTTCTGTCGGATGGAGGCGACCGCTTTTCTGTTTTGAATTTTTTTAAAAATATGAAGTCATATCCAAGTTCCGACAAGTTTTTTATTCTTTTTGTGCTATAATACGGCACAAGGAAAGGATGTGAAAAGATGATTCGAAGCAGTAAGCATATCAGCTACGAGTTAAAGGATGATTTTATGGTGATCCATATCGGCGGTGAGATTGATCACCACAATGCGGTTGCCGTACGCACGGAGATAGACGAGGAAATCGTTGTCAAGCGTCCCACACGCGTGTTGTTAGAGCTTTCCGGTGTGGATTTTATGGATAGCTCGGGGCTGGGACTGATTATGGGACGGTATGCCCTGATGAAGCGTCTTGGCGGCACACTTGCCGTTTTGGATCCGAGCCCTGCAGTCCTGAAAATTATAACGCTTGCGGGCATGGACCGTATGATCTCGGTTTTGAGAACCAAACAAAAGAACAATGCGTAAAGAAAGGATTTTTTTATGAAGACAAGAGTTGATTTTCATGCCGAGGTGGAAAACGAAATGCGCATTTCTTTACCGTCGTTATCGGTAAACGAAGGCATGGCACGCTCGGCAGTGGCAGCCTTTTGTGCGCAGCTCAATCCAACCGCGGTTGAGCTTGCCGATATCAAATGTGCGGTTTCCGAGGCGGTTACCAATTCTATCGTACACGGATATCGCGATACGGTAGGAGAGATCACGATTCACGTGATGCTTTGCGAGGGGCGTATGATCCAGATCGAGATTCGCGATAAGGGATGCGGAATCGAGGACGTCAAGCGTGCAAGAGAACCGTTATTTACCACCGATGCACAGGGGGAACGAAGCGGCATGGGATTTACCGTGATGGAGAGCTTTTGCGACGGAGTCAGGGTCAGCAGCAGAATTGGGAAAGGGACGTCGGTAACACTTCTCAAACGGTTACATAAGTAGATCTATGCATCTGCATTCTTGAGTTTGGGAGGCAAATATGGAGCAAACGTCCATATATGAGCGAAACAACGCACTTTTAGAGCGTGTAAAGCAAGGAGATTCGGAGGCAGAAGCGTTGCTCTTAGAGGAAAACGCAGGACTGGTTCGCAGGATTGCAAAGCGTTTCTTGGAGCGCGGAACCGAATATGAGGATCTCGTACAAATCGGTACGATTGGAATGCTGAAAGCAATTCGTTCGTTCTCCTTGGATCGCGGCACTGCTTTTTCTACCTATGCCGTGCCGTTGATCGTCGGAGAGATCCGCAGACACTTGCGGGACGACGGTCTTTTAAAGGTTAGCCGAATCTATAAACGGCAGGGGCTTTCGCTGATCCATGAGAAAAATCGAATTCTTTCCGAACAGGGGAGAGAAGCAGGGATTGCCGAGCTTGCCGAGCTGTGCGGTATCAGCGCGGAGGAGGCTGCCGTTTCCTTGGATGCAATTTCCCCCGTGACGTCGCTTTCGGAGTGCGTTTACGGAGAGGAAAGCGTAACCTACGAGGGAATTCTTGCCGACCGTGAAAGTATGGACGAGTGCGAACGCATCTGTGATCGCATTGCATTGGCACAGTCAATCGGCACACTTCCCACGCTGTGGCGAAAGATCATTTTGCTGCGATACTTTCGCAATATGACACAACAACAAACCGCAGCGGCGTTGGGGCTCACACAGGTCAAGGTTTCTCGCGAGGAAAAAAAGATTTTGGCAGAGCTGAAAAAACAGCTTGGATAAACGGGAATTTTTGTTTGTATCTTGACTTTTTTTCTTCCTTTTGCTATACTATTAAAGTAGAGTAACCGAATGGGAAGGAGGAAAGACCGATGTTTTGCAAATGGACTCGAACGGTAATTTTGCCGTTGTTCTGTCTTTTCCTCTGTGCCGTCCTTTTGCTTGTCGGCTCTGCGTGGATTTTCAACGCGGCAATCAAGGATAAAACCGCAGATCGCATCGTCACGGCGGAGCAGCTGCTTGCAAGCAACCGAACCTTTGATTGTATCTTGATCCTCGGCTGCGGTGTCTATAGTGACGGAAGCTTAACACCGATGCTTTCCGACCGTGTGCAAACGGGTGTGGAGCTGTTTTCCTTGGGGATTGCCGATACGATTTTGATGAGTGGTGATCACGAATCCGACGATTACAACGAGGTAGACCCGATGAAACGTGCGGCGATCGGTCTTGGCGTGGCGAGTGAGTGCATCGAAACCGATCCGTACGGTCTTTCCACCTACGAAAGCGTAGCCCGCGTGGCGCGGGTGTACGAAAAAAAACGCGTTCTGATCGTTACGCAGTCGTATCATCTGCCGCGCGCGCTTTACATCGCGGAGAAAATGGGAATCGACGCATACGGAGTCAGTGCCGATCGCAGACCCTACGAGGAACAGAATAAATACGATCTTCGGGAAGCTCTTGCCCGATGTAAGGATATGGTTTTGACACAGATCAACCCCAAGCTGAAATATACCGACTAAAAATACGGATCGCGAGAAATGACGAGACCCCATAACGAAGGTTTCAAAAATAACAAGTGGTAAAGACAATCGATACAGTATATCGCAAATAATAATTTGAATGGAGATACTGTAATGAAAACATTGTATGAAACACTTGGTGGAACCTATCGTGAAGAAAACGGGCGTCTTATTCCGGAAATGAAACTGCCCGAACAAACCAATTATCAAATTGGCAAGTACGGGCAGTTTTATCTTGATTATATCAAAAATCATCGTCACGGAAGATATACTACGCTGTTGACCGAAGGCAAGTTAAATGCTCGGTTGCACGAGATAGACCTTGAAGCAAACGAAATGCTTGAAACCATCATCCCCCGTCTTGCTACCGAAAGAAGTATTGACGAGGATTTGAAAGCTCGCGATATGCTCCGATGGGTTTCCGAGACGAACAATATCAAGGCGAGTGCCGAGGAAATCGTCTTGCGAGAGGTGGTATACGTATGAATGTGATCAATGAATTATGGCACGGAAACATAATTCCGCAAGAAGATAGCAGAACCAACTCCAAAGAAATGAAAGAACTGCTCGGCTATATGTCACGCCACCACGAGAATTTGGAGAAGATCTTCTCCGATGAGCAGAAAGAGGTGTTTGAAAAGTTCCACGATTGTTGGAGCGAGTATATGAGTTTGGCGGAAGCAGCAATCTTTGAGTACGCTTTCAAACTCGGGATGCACATTGCTATTGAAACTTTAACGAAATAACACTTAACGGCAAGGATGAAAAACTCCTTGCCGTTTTTCTGTATGTGCAATGCCTATCCTTTTTTGTTGAAAAAACCACTTTAACAAAACACAAACAAAATTCAAACTTTTCAAAAACAAGCCCTTGATATCATGAAGGTGTAAAATTGGGAAATTGTATCTTGGAGGTAGACTATGAAAAGGAAATACAAGATCAGTACAGGCAAAGAAACGATAGAGCGAGAATATAACTATATTCCCGTTCGTTATATCATTGCGGTTCTCATCACGCTTTTTGAGATACTTGCTATCATCAGCATTGTGGTTGCGTGCTGCTACTATATTCCATATTTTTATTTAGCGGCTTGGATGACCGAGATCTTCTGTGTCATCAAGATCATTGCTTCGGATGACAACCCCGATTACAAGGTTCCGTGGCTCTTATTCGTTCTCATATTGCCGATTGCAGGATTTATGCTATACTTCCTTTTTTACTCTCGAAAGCTCGGGAAGAAATTCATTCGCCGTCTTGAAGAACTGAAAAAATATCGCTACAAGAAGGATCAAAAAGAAATCCTCGATAAATTAGAGTGTGAGAACTCACACGCCTCGGCGCAGGCAAAAATGCTATGCTCTATATCGGGAGCAAGCACATTTACGAATACGAAGCAGACCTATTATCCGCTTGGCGAGGATATGTGGCAGGCAATGCTCCCCGATCTTGAAAAAGCTGAGAAGTTCATCTTTATGGAATACTTTATTATAGATGAAGGAACGTTTTGGAACTCTATTTTGGAGATCTTGAAACGCAAAGCCGCCGCGGGTGTTACGGTTCGTGTGCTTTACGATGACATTGGCTGTATGAGTACGCTTCCCGGCGACTATTACAAGCAGCTCGGCAAATTTGGTATTGAAGCAAAACCGTTCTCACGTTTGCGCGGACAAGCCGACAGCGAGTTCAACAACCGCAGTCATCGCAAGATCTGCGTCATTGACGGCAAGGTGGGATATACGGGCGGTGTAAACATCGCTGACGAGTATATCAATAAAATTGTACGCTTTGGACATTGGAAGGATACAGCCATTCGTCTTGAGGGTGAAGCTGTATGGGAGCTGACAAGACTGTTCCTCACAGACTACGGCATCAACGTAAAGAAATTGCCCACAACAGAATTTGAGCTTTATCCAAAGCAAAGCGAGATACGTGCTGACGGATACGTGATTCCGTTTGGCGACGGCCCCTCTCCGCTGTATGATCGCCGGGTTGGAAAGAGCGTCATTCAAAACATGCTTGCCTCGGCTACGAAATATATGTATATGACCTCGCCTTACCTTATTATAGACAATGATTTGTGCCAAAGCATTGAAAACGCCGCCCTGCGCGGTGTGGATGTGAGAATTATCGTTCCGCATATTCCCGATAAAAAGCTCGTGTTCGGTATGACGAGAAGCTTTTACCACCGTTTGATGAAATCAGGTGTGAAGATTTATGAATACAAGCCCGGCTTCATTCACGCCAAAAGTTATATTGCAGATGACGAGTACGCTATGATCGGCACGATCAACCTCGACTATCGCAGCCTTGTGCATCACTTTGAAAACGGTGTTTGGATGTATAACTGCGAATCCATCAAGGATATGAAATCTGACGTTGATGAAACACTTGCAAAATCCATCGAGATCGCGCCCGACAAGCTAAAAACAGGACTTCTTACACGCTTTATTCGTGCAGTCGTCAGAATTTTTGCACCGATGCTGTGAAAACTCGTTTTTATAACATTTCAGAAACAAATCGCCAACAAAACTCAAAAATCGGTATCGTATAATATTGTCACAATGAAACGAAAGAAACAGGAGTATTATGGAAAACACCACTTTTAACTACACGTATTCGGCGGCAAGAAACAAGGAAGTCGAAAGCATCAGAAACAAATATATACCTCGTGAGGAAAGCAAGCTCGAAAGACTCAAAAAGCTTGACCTGCGCGTGCAAATGGCAGGTACGATCGAAAGCCTTTGCTTCGGTATCGTGGGAGCGCTTGTATTCGGTCTTGGAATGTGCTTTTTCCTTGACGTGTTCGCAGGTGCGGCTTGGCTCACAGCTCTCTTGATGGTGCTCGGCGCGGTCATTATGATCCCTGCCTACCCGATTTACAGACGAATCGCACGTAAAACCAAGACAGAGTTGGCACCCGAAATTCTTCGCTTGTCCGAAGAAATAATGAAACATCAATAAGAATAGGAGATTTTGTATATGACAGAACTTGAAAAAGCATTGGCAGGCGAAGCATTTGATAGAAGGGATTCGGAAATTCGCTCATTTCAGGCAGGGGTAAAGGATCTTTGCTTTGAATTTAATCATACCAAGCCCTCTGATACGAGAAGAACGGAGATTATCAAAGAGCTTGTTTCGGGATATAACCCTTACGTATTTATTGAGGGTGGCTTTGAGTGTGTGTTCGGAAAAAACATTCACTTCAAGGGAATGTCGATGATCAATTACGGATGCACATTCCTCGACTCCAACATCATAGAAATTGGTCACTGCGCTTTGATCGGTCCCGGCTGTAAGCTGATTTGTACCAACCACGCGATTGACGGTGAGGAAAGATTAAAGGGACTCTTTAACGATAAGCCTATCACCATTGGCGAGAACGTATGGCTCGGCGCAAACGTGACCGTGCTTCCCGGCGTTACGATTGGTAAGAATGCAATTATCGGTGCGGGTTCGGTTGTCACAAAGGATATTCCCGAAAATGTAATAGCAGTCGGCAACCCGTGCAGAGTGCTTCGTAAAGTGACCGAAGAAGATAAATTGACAAAACAATAAAGAAATTCAGAATTAACGAAACGCAAACATTTCACACTTTATGCGTCTGAAGGATGACGCAATGAAGAACGGTCAGCTAAAGCCTGCTTACAACGTGCAGATCGGAGTAGAGTCCGAATATATCGTTGGAGTGGGGATCTTCTCAAATCCTACCGACGTCAATACCCTCATACCGTTCTTGAAAAGGATAAGGTCGCATACGAAAAGAAAGATCGACCGGATCGTAGCCGATGCGGGATACGAGAGCCGCGAGAACTATATGTATCTCAAGGAAAACGGACAAAAGAGCTTTATCAAGCCTCAAAACTATGAGATCAGCAAAACGAGACGGTACAAAAATGACAAATACCGTGTGGAAAACATGAAGTACGACGGAGAGAAAGACGTTTACGTTTGTGAAAACGGAGATATTTTGTTTTTTGTGTGTGAAAAAGAAGAGCTCACCGCATCGGGCTACAAGGTCAGGGTGAGATACTATAGAAACCGAAGCTGCAAGGGGTGTTTACGCTAATCGTTTTTCCGTATTTTTTATTTGAAAGAAACGCAAAAAAATAATAAAAAACACTTGACAAAAGGCTTTTTGTATGGTATACTTGTAAAGCATTTTGCTTTACAGCTTATAGGATGTGTGAAAATGTTTGAAAAAGATATGAAAATCGGCTTTTTGCTGGATTTTTACGGTGAGGTTTTGTCGGAACGCAAACGAACCGTGTTGGATTATTACTATAACGACGATCTTTCGCTGGCAGAAATTGCGGAGGAGATCGGAATTTCCAGGCAGGGAGTCCGAGATCTGATCAAAAAGGCGGAAGAGGAGTTGCACTTCTATGAGGAAAAGCTGGGATTGGCGGAACGCTTTCGAAATACACAGCAATGCGCCGAGCGCTTGCTGAAGCTTCTTGGAACCGAGCATGAAAGCAGGGAACTGCAGCGCGCGGCAGAGGAGCTTGCCGAAACGGTTCGATCCTGATCCGAACGTCAGGAAAGGAGAAATCGCTGATGTTTGAGAGCCTTGGAGAAAAGCTCAATAATGCCTTTAAAAAATTTCGGAATAAAGGAAAACTGACCGAGGCAGACGTAAAGGCGGGAATGCGAGAGATCAAGCTTGCGCTCCTGGAGGCGGACGTGAACTTCAAGGTCGTTCGCGACTTTATTAAGATTGTGTCCGAGCGAGCCGTCGGAGCCGAGGTTTTGGAATCACTGCTGCCTGCACAGCAGGTTGTAAAAATTGTAAACGAGGAGCTGACCCGATTGATGGGCGGCTCACAATCCAAGCTTACCATTGCTCCCCAACCGCCCACCGTTATTATGATGGTCGGCTTGCAGGGTGCCGGTAAAACAACGCATGCGGCAAAGCTTGCCGGTATGTACAAAAAGCAGGGCAAACGGCCGCTTTTGGTGGCAGGCGATATTTATCGTCCCGCCGCAATCAAGCAGCTGCAGGTGGTTGGTGAAAAGCTGGATATTCCCGTGTTTACACTGGGCGATCGGGTTTCTCCCGTGCAGATTGCAAGAGAGGGCGTACAGTTTGCCAAGCAAAAGGGATACGATATGGTGTTCATCGATACCGCGGGTCGCTTGCAGATTGACGAGGTTTTGATGGATGAATTGAAAAACATCAAAACAGAGGTCAACCCAAGCGAGATTTTGCTGACGGTGGACGCGATGATCGGTCAGGAATCGGTCAACGTTGCCGAAACCTTTAACAATCTTTTGGATATCACGGGCGTGATCCTGACCAAGCTTGACGGTGATACGCGAGGCGGCGCAGCACTTTCGATCCGCTACGTTACGGGAAAACCGATCAAATTCATCGGTACGGGCGAAAAGCTGGATACCATCGAGCCGTTTTATCCCGACCGTATGGCATCGCGAATTTTGGGCATGGGTGACGTGCTGACACTGATCGACAAAGCGCAGGCGGCTTACGATGAAAAGCAAGCGGCGGAGCTGGAACAAAAGATGCGTCAGCAAACCTTTACGCTTGACGATTATCTGGATCAGCTGGCACAGCTCAAGAAAATGGGCAATTTGGAGCAGTTGATGGGCATGATGCCGGGCATGAAGCCGGGGGCTTTGAAGGATGCCAAGATCGATGAAAAGATGATGGCGCATACCGAGGCGATCATTCATGCGATGACGAAAAAGGAACGCATGAAGCCGGAGATCATCAACGCGTCGCGTAAAAAGCGCATTGCGGCAGGCTCGGGAACCTCAGTGGAAGAGGTCAACAAGCTGCTCAAGCAGTTTGATCAAATGCTCAAAATGATGAAGCAGTTTACCGATATGGGGAAAACGAAGCAAGGCAAGAAAATGCTCGGCAGAATGAAAATGCCATTCTGAACCGTTCATTCATAAAAAAACAAAAAATATATTTACTTTTTGGAGGAAACAAATCATGGCAGTAAAAATGAGACTGAGAAGAATGGGCGCAAAGAAGGCACCCTTTTATCGCGTAATCGTAGCGGACAGCCGTTCTCCCAGAGACGGTCGCTTCATTGAGGAAATTGGCTACTACAATCCTCTGACCAACCCCGCCGAGATCAAGATCGACGGTGAGAAGGCAAAGAAGTGGATCGCTAACGGCGCACAGCCCACCGAAACCGTAAAGTCCTTGCTGAAGAAGAGTGGCATCGTTGACTGAGTGGTCCCCCATAAGGAGAACGCACGATGATTAACTTGCAGGAAACTTTGGCAGATATCGCAAAAGCGATTGTTGACACGCCCGAGGAAGTATCGGTTGAAATGACCGAGGATGAAAAAAGCATCACGTTGACTCTCAACGTAGCTGCTGAAGAAAAGGGCATGGTGATCGGCAGACACGGAAAGATTGCAAAGGCAATCCGTACCGTGATCAAGGCGGCATCTGCTAACACGGGAAAAAAGGTAAGCGTGGATATTCCGTAAGGAATACCAACCAAAAAAGTCCTTGCTGTATCGCAGGGACTTTTTTGTATGCTTCATATAGCAAACGGTAGCACAGTATGTCAATTTTCTCGTTTTTTGGATCAAACTGAGGAAAACATAGCAAATAGTGGTCGCATGCATCGCAACAACACTGAAATCCTTGCTCTCCGTTGCCAAGACAAACAGATGGTTCTCCCGGTGTAAGTTCTGTGCCTGTAACATCTATTATCTTCTTTGAAATATCCTTATTCATATATCCCCCTATCAACATATAAAAAAGTGCGTCCCATGAAGGAACGCACCGAAAAAGTGTTCCTTCATTGTTGTCACACAATCTCTCTCCAGTGTTAGTGGGTATGAGGAAAAAAGGAAACACCTTTTACCAAGGGTAGTTTCCCACTAACACAAAAAAATATTAGATTGCGTGACATGTATATTCTATCACTTTTCTTTTGATTTGTCAATAAAATTTGAAAAATTGAAAAAGACAAAATATGATTGCTATTGTGAGATTGCGGAGCTCGATTCATAATGTTTTTATCAAAAAAGAAATAGGTGACACGAGGTCACCCATTTCTTTTTTGTGGAAACAGGGAGACTCAGAACTCGAACGCGCGTTGCGCTCTGTTGCGTATGTGCAATCTGCCGCGCGTTATTGGCATATTGCGAGCAATATGCGGAGCTCAAGTCATAATGTTTTTATCAAAAAAGAAATAGGTGACACGAGGTCACCTATTTCTTTTTTGTGGAAACAGGGAGACTCAGAACTCGAACGCGCGTTGCGCTCTGTTGCGTATGTGCAATCTGCCGCGCGTTATTGGCATATTGCGAGCAATATGCGGAGCTCAAGTCATACAGTTTTTCGTCAAAATAAGAAGACGGTGCAAGCACCGTCTTCTTATTTTGGTGGAAACAGGGAGACTCGAACTCTCGACCTCACGGATGTGAACCGTGCGCTCTAACCAACTGAGCTATGCTTCCTTTGGAACAGCACTTATTATAGCACAATCGATTGAAAAAATCAACCCCTTTTTTTAATTTTTTGTAATCGTTTTCTGTTTTATGTATTTTTATTTATTTTTTGAATTTTTTGTCGAAAAAATATTGACAGAACAGGTTTTTAATGGTATACTTTTCACATAAAGTTTTCATATTTTCGTGAAAACCAACATTTTTAAGGAGGTCATTATGACAAAAGCAAAAAAGATAACCCTTGCGATTGCAATTGTGGTTATCATCGGCTTGATGGTTACTGCGTTTGTTACCGAAGGTGCAAACAAAGAAGTCGATTGTCCCGACTGCAAAGACGGTTTTGTAAAGTGCCCTGACTGCGACAGCGCAGGAATTCTGACAGACGAAGAGTCGGGCGAGGTTTCAATTTGCCCAACCTGCAACACCTCTACCGATGCATGTGATATCTGTAAGGGTAGCAGAATGGTTGCCGATTCGGAGGGAACCGTGCGTGCTTGCTACGGTTGTTACACCGGTCTTGTAACCTGTGAAACCTGCTCTGCGGAAACCAGTGTTCGCGGTTCTCTTTGGGCTCTTCTGCCTCCGCTGATTGCAATCGGCTTGGCACTGATTACCAAAGAGGTATACAGCTCGCTGTTCGTTGGTATTCTGGCGGGAGGAATCCTGTATTCCGATTTCTCGTTCTTCGGCACCGTTGACGGTGTTATCAACGACGGCTTGATTTCCGCTGTTGCCGGGACTGCGGGTATCTTTATTTTCTTGGTAGAATTGGGCATTATTGTTGCGCTGATCAACAAAGCTGGTGGCGCTGCTGCTTTTGGAAACTGGGCAAAAACGCATATCAAAACTCGCGTTGGCGCAATGCTCGCTACTTTCGTGCTGGGTATCCTGATTTTTGTGGACGACTACTTCAACTGTCTGACCGTTGGTTCTGTTATGCGTCCCGTTACGGACAGCAAACGCATTTCACGCGCTAAACTTTCTTACATCATTGATGCAACCGCTGCACCGATTTGCATGATTGCACCGATTTCAAGCTGGGCAGCCGCTGTTTCGACTTATGTTCCGCCGGAATCGGAAATGACGGGAATTGAGCTCTTTATCCGTGCAATCCCTTATAACTTCTATTCGCTTTTGACGATTGTTTTCATTATTGCCATTACATTGATGAAGTTTGACTACGGTCCTATGAAGCTTCATGAGCTGAATGCGATTCAGAACGGTGACCTTTACACCTCTGGTGAAAAGAATGAGTCGGCTGTTGGAGAAGCTCCCGCAACCGAAAAGAATATGCTGATCGACCTGATCATTCCCGTTGTGATCCTGATTGTAAGCTGCGTCTTCGGTCTTGTATACGTAGGCGGCATTTTCGACGGTGAAGGCTTGATTGATTCCTTTGCAAACACCGATGCAACGGTTGGTTTGCCTTGGGGTGGTTTGATTGCATTGGTTGCAATCATCATTTATATGGTCCTTCGCCGCATTCTTACCGTAAAGGATTCTATGCATTGCATTCCGCAGGGATTCATTGCAATGGTGCCTGCAATTCTGATTTTGACCTTTGCAACAGCTCTAAAGAACATGACCTCCGGTCTTGGCGCTGCATACTACGTAGGTGATATGATGAATGCAGCCGCAGAGGGACTTGCGCTCTTCCTGCCGGCGATCATCTTCCTTGTTGCGTGTGTATTGGCGTTTGCAACCGGAACCTCTTGGGGAACCTTTGGTATTCTGATTCCGATCGTTACCGCAATTTTTGCAGACGATATGACTCTGATGACCATCGGTATGTCCGCGTGCCTTGCAGGTGCTGTTTGCGGTGACCATTGCTCGCCTATTTCCGATACCACCATCATGTCCTCTGCAGGCGGTCAGTGTAACCACCTCAACCACGTTTCCACACAAATTCCTTACGCAATTACAGTTGCGGCGATCTCTTTCGTGATGTTTATCATCGCAGGTCTTGTGCAGAATATTTACATCTGCTTGCCCTTGGGTATCGCGTTGACCGTTGGAACGCTGTTTGTGATCAGAATGATCGAAAACAAGAAAAAAGCATAATATCGCATAACAGAAAAGACCGACTTGGAAATCTCCGAGTCGGTCTTATTTTTTACGCTTGTTATTCGCCGAAGGGCGGGGTGGGGGATTCATTTTCATGCTGAAATATTTATCCCATTTATGACGGATCCGATACGCACGCAGGCTTTCGATCGTAATCCAAAGTGCCATTGCGGAAACAAAGAAAATTGCTCCGGCAAGAAAGGTTCGTGAACCGGTCCAGGTTCTCATTTGCTTCAAGCGGCTCACAAATCCGCTGCGCTCAGCCGTTCCAACCGTATAGATCGGTACGGTTGCAAGCGTTTGACCGTCATGCAGAATTGCGACGTAGCCCACAAAGGTTCCGTCGGCTACGGGAGCTTCGATGGATTGTTGGTTCAAACGGATGCTGTAGGTTACGTCGGTTCCGATTTCATAGCTTTTCGGAAGATACAAGGAGCAGGTATCTTTCGTGCGGACGTCAAGGGAAGAGGTAATATCCGAAACGGTAACGGGAATTTTGCAAAGCTCGGTTTTTGGGGAAATGACTTCAAGGTATGTATACGTGCTGTAAACCCATTTTACCAAGCGGTTGGTAACGGCATAGGCATGATTGACATCGCGATCCCCGTCACTTGTGACGGCACCGCCGAGAATAACCGAAACGTAGCTTTCCGTCCCGCTTTTCGCCATTGTTACAACACATCCGCCGCCAAGCGTCGTCATTCCCGCGCTCATACCCCGACAGACCGAATTATAAGCCGATTGCGATTTCGACAACAGCTCGTTAGGATTATAAATCGTACGCAAGGAAATCTTGTCGGTTGCTTGGAACACGTAACTGACGGTTGTACAAAGCTCCATATACAGCTCGTTCTGCGTAGCCGCTGCGGCAATCTTTCCAATATCCTCTGCGGTGGTGCGGGAGGAATCGGCAACTCCGCTGGGATCGGTAAATTGCGATTGCGCGGCTCCCAACTGTTGCGCATATTGATTCATCATCTCCACAAAGGCGTTTCGTGAGCCGGTCGCGTAATATGCCAATACGTCAAACGCATCGTTGTAGCTGCCGCAGATGGCTGCGTATAGCAGCTGCGTCAGCGGGATTACGTCGTCGGCTTTGATGTTCAAGCGTCTGCCGGACGACTCTGCGATCATATCCTCCGTGACGTATACGGTTTCATTTTGACGGTTGCCAAGCAGGTTGCAAAGCAAGAGTCCCGACAGAACCTTGACGGACGAGCCGGCGGGAACCGATTGCGTTGCGTTTTTCTCACAAACCAAGGTGCCGCTTTCCAGATGTCGGAAATAGACCGCGTTGGCTTCCGTCAGATCCGGCATAGAGGGGGCTGCGGCAGACGTCAAAATGACAGTGGAGTTGAGTATCATCGCGCAAAGACAGAAAAATACCGTCAAACGGAAAATTCTGCTCTTTTTTTTCACGTTTTAGTAAGATCCTTTCCTGAAAAGATTTTTTGCAAGCGACAGATCCGCCTGCATCTGTTGGCAAAGCAATTCTAACGAATCAAATTTCTGTTCGGGTCTGAGGAAAGCAAGAAAGCGCACCGTTGCCGTTTTGCCGTAAGCGTTGATTTCCGTATCAAAAAGGTGTGTTTCACAATTTTTCTGGGCTTGGCTGTCTACGGTTGGATGAACGCCGATATTGGTGATCGCGCCGTACCGAACGCCATCGATCTCACAGCTGGTCAGATACACGCCGTTGCGCGGTGCCATTTTATAGGAGGGGAGTCGTTGGTTCAAGGTAGGAAATCCGATCGTCCGTCCGAGCGCCTTCCCTTGGACAACCTCTGCCGTAATGCTGTACGGCTCACACAACAGGGTGTTGGCCGTTTTGACGTCCCCTTGCGAAAGGAGCTTGCGGATATAGGTAGAGCTGACGGTGTTTCCCTCAAACAGAATCTCCTCCTGCACGTCAACGGGGCTATCCAACAATGAGCCGAGCAGGGAAGCGTCGCCTTTTCCGTGCTTTCCGAACCGATAGTTAAATCCGCATACCGCGGCAACGCAATGACAGTGATTTTTCAAAATATCAACGGCAAATTGCTCGGGCGACAGATTTCTTACCGACGCAAAATCGCAAAGGAAAAGATACTCGCATCCAATCGATCGAAACAGTGCAATTTTTTCTTCCAATGTGGAAAGACGGATTGCGTCGTTTCCCGAAAGCGTGACCCAAGAGGGCTCGCGGAAGCAGAATGCCGAAACCTTGGCGGATGGAAACGTGGATTTTTGCAAGGCAATCGCGCGATGAAACAAGGCGCGGTGTGCTAAGTGAACACCGTCGAAATTTCCAAGGCAGATCACCGATGCGGAGGGGATATTTACCGACATTCCGTCGGACAAAGAAATACATTCAAGATCGATCATGCGCTCAGTTAAGCTCCAAATAGTTTTTTACCAATTCGCCCATCAATTCGTCACGGTCAATTTTGCAAATCAACGCGCGCGCATTTTTATAATTCGTGATATAGGTGGGATCCTCGGAAAGCAGATATCCCACGATTTGACCGATGGGGTTATAGCCTTTTTCACTCATTGCCTCGTAAACTTCTTTTAAAATTTCACGGGAATTGGGGTGCTTGTCCGTGCAAGTTGAGGTTTTGTTTTCGATATTCATAAGCTTCTCCTTTCTGAAAGGGCAGACGAACTCAACATAATTATAGCGGAAAAGGATACTTTTTGCAAGTGTTTTTGTAAAATATTTGTTTGTTTTTTGCCGTCATGCTTGACGAATGACCGTTTTTGCTGTATACTGTTTTCAAGAACGATTGACAAAGGGGGATTTTCAGATGCAGATTGTCTTTTTAGATGCCGCAACACTCGGTGAGGATATTTCAACGGATCGCTTTCAAGGCTTTGGAGAGGTCGTCAAATATGCGTCCACCGCACCCTGCGAGGTAGCGGATCGGATTCAATGCGCCGACGTTGTCATTCTCAACAAAATCAAGCTGAACGAAACCAATCTGTGCAATGCGGCTTCGTTGAAGCTGATTTGCATTACCGCAACCGGATATGACAACGTGGATCTTGCGTATTGCCGTTCTCATGGGATTGCCGTTTGTAACGTCGTGGGGTATTCCACACAATGCGTGGCGCAAATCACGGCGACCATGGCACTTTCTTTGCTGGCGCATCTTCCCGCCTATAACCGATACGTTCAAAGCGGGGCTTATTCCGATAGCGGTGTTGCCAACTGCTTGACCCCTTGTTATCATGAAATTTACGGTAAAACGTGGGGAATTCTCGGTTACGGCAATATCGGAAGACAGGTTGGAGCTGTTGCGAGTGCTTTGGGGTGTCGTGTGATCGTTCATAAACGGACTCCCGTTGATGGAGTTCCTTGTGTGGATCTTGACACGCTGTGCCGCGAAAGTGATATCCTTTCGATCCATACGCCGCTGAACGATGCGACCCGCCATCTGATTGACGAGCGACGCATTGCGCTCATGAAGCCTCAGGCAATCGTGATCAACGTGTCACGCGGAGCCGTTACTGATGAAGCGGCACTGGCAAAGGCTGTTTTGGAAAATCGCATCGGAGGTCTTGGGGTTGACGTGTACAGCGTGGAGCCTTTTCCCAAGGATCACCCGTTTTATCGAATTGCGAATCACCCCAACGTGTGTATGACACCGCACATGGCATGGGGCGGATATGAAACGCGCGTGCGCTTGCTTGACGAGGTTTATCAGAATATCTGCAGTTTTTTAAACGGAGAAACGAGAAATCGGATCGAGTTGGGGTGATCTTGACCCTATGTGCCCGCAGGCACACTTCATTCGCGTAGCGAACATCATTAGGCGAAGCCGTCATCATTTGCCGCAGGCAAACATCATTCAAAAAACGCACCTTTGTCGGTAGACAAAAGTGCGTTTTTTTGTTGCGAAAGAGCAGTAAAAAGGTGCGTAAATACAGGTAAGAACAGTAAAAAGGTGTGTGATTTCACCCCGTTGTCTGCTCGTCAAATTGGAATTTGTTTAACTCACAATTCCTTTTTTACTAAAACATACTCGGTGGTTCGCAGAACTTCAACAAACCCACATTTAAGGAATAATGAAACAGAAGAATTGTCAATGGCAATATCGTCATAGAGCTCCTTTATGCCATTTGCTTTTGCTGTTTCACATAAAAGCAGCAATCCCTTACGACCATATCCTTTCCCACGATGCGGAGCGTAAATAATCACATCAGCAATGTAAATCTGTCTTTCTCCGTCGAAATGATATGCTACTTCACCAACAAAAGCATCATTATCCTTGATGTATCGGTAAAAGCGCTTACTATCGTGGTTTGTTATCCATCTGCTATACCAATCTGCCCAGTACTCTTTGGGAAATGGGATTGTACCTCCGTAGGCATGATTGTAAGACATTGTCTGCTCATCGCCCATCAT
>SVST01000014.1 GCA_015064155.1 Oscillospiraceae bacterium
AAAATGGGAAAGGTCAAAACACATAAGGCTTCTGCCAAGAGATTTTCCGTTACCGCAAACGGCAAGGTAAAAATGTTCCACAGCTCTCACCGTCATAAGACCGGTAACAAGAGCGCAAAAAGACTCAGACATCTGCGTTCCAGCACCATGGTGCAGGGTAAGATGGCAGAGAATCTGAAGACGCTGGTTCTGAAATAAGTCGAAACGGAGGATATGAAAAATGGCAAGAGTTAAGGGCGCAATGATGACGCGCAAGAGAAGAAAGGCTACCCTGAAGGCAGCCAAGGGCTATTGGGGCGCAAAGTCCAAGCATTTCAAGATGGCAAAGCAGGCTGTCCTCAAGAGTGGCAACTATGCATTCGCCGGCAGAAAGATGAAGAAGAGAGATTTCCGTTCTCTCTGGATCACCAGAATTTCCGCACAGGCTAAGGTAAACGGTATGAACTATTCTACCTTTATGCACGGTCTGAAGAAGGCAGGCATCAACCTCAACCGTAAGATGCTGGCAGAGATCGCAGTTTCCGATAAGGAAGCATTCGCAGCTCTTTGCGCACAGGCTAAGGCAGCTCTTTGATGCATACAACCGAAAACCCGATGGAAGCATCGGGTTTTTGTCATTGATAGAGCCGTTTTTAAGACGGAAAAAACCTCCGATTTTGATAGAAGAAAGGGCTTTTTTCATGAAAAAAACAGAGGAGATCATCGCGTCCAGGCAGAACCGCCGTGTGGTCGAGCTGTGTAAATTGACAGATCGAAAGGCGCGGGAAGCAACCCGGAAATTCCGCTTTGACGGGGTCAAGCTTTTGGAGGAAGCAATCAAAAATGAGCTTGCGCCGGACTCGATCTTTTTGCGCGCTGCCGAGGCTGAGCGCTTGTATGAGCGTTATTTGAAACCGCTGGAAGCGTGTGGCTTTTGGGATTCGGTATCGGTATTTGTGTTGACAGACGAGCTTTTTGATAAAATTTCGGAAGAAAAATCGCCCGAAGGCGTGATATGTTGCGCAAAATATATTGACAAATTTCAAAAAAACATTACAATATATAATAGCGCAGATTTTTCAAGGATGGAAAACGAACGAATCGTGCTGTTGGAATCGGTGCGCGATCCCTCCAATATCGGAGCCGTGATCCGCAGTGCCGCCGCGCTTGGCGTGGACCGCTTGATTATCAGCTCGGATTGTGCCGATATCTACCATCCGCGCGCAGTACGGGCTTCCATGGGGACGCTCTTCAATCAGCCGATCGACCGCGTGGACGATCTTCCGGGCGTGGTTGCGGGCTTGCGCGAGTCGGGTCGCCGTGTTTTTGCGGCGGCACTCAACACGCGCGCGGAACGGCTGGGAAGCTTTCCCATCCTGCGGGGCGACTGCGTGGTGATCGGAAACGAGGGACACGGCTTAACCGATGCCACCGTTGCGGCGTGCACGGGTAGCGTGTTGATCCCGATGAGTGACCGCGCGGAGTCCTTCAACGCCGCTGTTGCGGCATCGATTTTGATGTGGGAGTTCTCTCGCAAAGCAGAAAACTGATTTTTTAGGAGTGTGGGCGATGCAAAAGGAAATGCTGTTTTGGATTTGGTTATCCGAAAAATTGGGTGTGGCAAGCCGTGATTTTTGTCGCTTGATCGAGCTTTACGATTCGCCGTACGATATTTTCCATACAGAAGAAGCCGAGCTTGACCGAATCGAGGGGATCTCTCCCAAAACGGCACAGGCATTGGCGGATAAGAGCTTACAGCGTGCAACCGAAATTCTGGATTCGTGCGAACGAAACGGAATCGATGTTTTGCCCTACGGGGATTCCCGCTATCCCACGGTTTTTTACGATCTGAAAAGACCTCCCGTTTTGCTGTACTGTATGGGACAACCCCTGCAGCTGGAGAAGCGACTTTTGATCGGCATCGTCGGACCCCGAAAAATGAGTGAATACGGCTTGAAGTCGGCGTATAAAATATCCTATGAATTGGCAAGCGCGGGGGCGGTCATTGTCAGCGGCATGGCGGCGGGCATTGATGGGGTCAGTGCGGCGGCTGCGATTGCCGCCAAGGGGCAGACCGTTGCTATTTTGGGCTGCGGTCTTAACGTGGTGTATCCCAAGCACCACAAGGAGCTTCGAAACGAGATTTTGAAGCACGGAACCCTGCTTTCCGAATATCCGCCCGACGCACGTCCGAATCATTACCATTTCCCGATTCGAAACCGTTTGATCGCGGGGCTTTCTCAGGCTACCGTCGTTGTAGAGGCAGGCATCGGCAGCGGGTCGTTGATTACCGCAAAGGATGCGATTGTGCAGGGCAAGGACGTTTTCGCGCTTCCCGCGAACGTGGGAAGTCTTGGTGCCGAGGGGACGAACGGGTTGCTGCGTGACGGTGCAAGATTGCTTTTGAAAACCGAAGATATTCTGAACCGCTATTCGTATTCGCACGCGGAATCGCTTTCTCTTGAGGCATTGCACCGTGCACAGCAGAATTTGCGTGTCGATATGCATTTTTTAGATCGGCTTGGGGTGATCGAATTGATCGGTACCGCCGCACAGCCGAAAACGACGGAGATCGTCCCGCCGCCGCGCGAGAATCAACCGGCACGGACGACTAAGAGCTCGAAGTCGAAAAAGAAAAAGACCGAGCCGACGTCGAATGAACCCGAAAAAATTACCAAGGAAACGGTGGAGAAGAAGAGCTCCGCTTCCGCTGCCGCGCTTTCGTCACTGTCCCCCATTCAACTTGCGGTGATGGAGGCAATTCCCGACGAACAGGGAATTACGGCAGATGCGCTGGCATCGATCGGCTACCCGTACGGGGAGATCGTGTCGGCATTAACCATGCTTGAAATCCTGGGGCTGATTCAAAAGCTTCCGGGTGCGATATATGTGAAGATTTGATTTTTAGTAGAAAGAAAGGAACCGCACATGGCACATAATCTCGTGATTTTGGAGTCACCCTCCAAAGCAACAACCGTAAAAGGATATCTCGGAACGAATTATAAGGTAATTGCATCGTTCGGTCACGTCCGCGATCTGCCCAAGAGCACGCTGGGCGTGGATATCGAGAACGATTTTGACGCGCATTATATTAACATTCGCGGAAAAGGCGATCTGATCAAGGAGATCCGCAAGGAAGCAAAGGCAGCCAATAAAATTTATCTCGCAACCGACCCTGACCGCGAAGGCGAAGCAATTGCGTGGCATTTGGCGGTAGCACTGGGGATTCCCGTTGAGAAGACCCAGCGTATCTGCTTCAACGAGGTTACCAAAACGGCGGTTAAGGCGGCAATTAAGGCACCCAGAAGAATTGACATGAATCTGGTTAATTCCCAGCAAACGCGCCGTATTCTGGACCGTATCCTGGGGTACAAGCTCAGCCCTCTGCTTTGGAAAAACGTGAAGAGTGGACTCAGTGCGGGACGCGTACAGTCGGTTGCAACCCGTATCATCGTGGAGCGAGAGGAAAAGATCCGCAATTTCGTGCCGGAGGAATATTGGTCGATTGATACCATGCTGCAAACCGAGGAGGGCAAACGATTTGTCGTGCATTTCTTCGGTGACGAAAACGGCAAGCTGCGTCTGAACAACGAGAGCGAGGCAATGGCGGTTGCCAATGCGGTGAACGGTCAGAAGTATGCCGTTCATACCGTGAAAAAGGCACCCAGACATAAAACCCCTGCGGCTCCGTTTACCACGTCTACCCTGCAGCAGGAGGCTTTCCGCAAGCTGGGATTCCAGTCGCAACGTACCATGAAGGTTGCGCAGGAGCTTTACGAGGGAATCAATCTCGGCTCCGAGTTTGGCGGCGTGCAGGGTTTGATTACCTATATGCGTACCGATTCGGTTCGAATCTCTGCCGATGCGCAGGAGGCTGCACGCGGCTATATTCAGGAGAAATACGGCGAGGAGTACTGTCCCGAAACACCTCGCGTTTATAAATCCAAGGCGGGCGCGCAGGATGCGCACGAGGCAATCCGTCCGGCACGCGTGGAGCTGGAGCCCCGTATGATCCGCAAGAATCTGACGTCGGATCAGTTCAAGCTGTATAAGCTGATTTGGGAGTGCTTTATTGCCAGCCAGATGGAGTCGGCGGTGTTGGATACCATCACCATTGATTTCCTCTGCCAAGGCTACGTGTTCCGTACCAGCGGATATACCGTGAAATTCCCCGGCTATATGGCTTTGTATGAGCAGAGTGAGGAGGAGTCGCGCAACAATGCCGACGATCCCACCGAGGTGAAGGATATCAGCCTGCCCGAGCTTTCGCAGGGACAGCTTTTGGATGCGGACGATGCAAATCTGACGCAGCATTTCACCGAGCCCCCCGTGCGCTTTAACGATGCGTCGCTGATTCAGATGCTCAAGGATCTGGATATCGGCAGACCCAGTACCTACGTGGCGATCATTACCACCATCCTTTCGCGCAACTACGTCAAGCGCGAGGGCAAGGCGTTTGTTCCCACTCCCTTGGGAGAGGTGACCAACAAGCTGATGCTGGAGAATTTCTCTTCGATCGTGGACTACGGCTTTACCGCCGACATGGAAAACGATTTGGATGAAATCGAAAACGGCGAGGAAAATATGCTGAACGTGTTGAATCGCTTCTGGAAGGATTTCTCGGTACAGCTTGAAACCGCTGAAAAGACCATCGGTGCCAATACCATTGAGGTTCCGCCCGAGGAAACCGATCTGCTTTGCGACAAATGCGGCAGCCGCATGGTGGTGCGCAACGGACGCTTCGGTAAATTTGCGGCTTGTCCCAACTATCCCAACTGCCGTTCCACCAAGCCCTTGACCGCGCCCGCAGCCGAGGAAAACGCAGAGGACGAAGAGCAAGCCGAAAAGAAGGCTCCCGTGATTGCCGATTTCAAGTGCGAAAAGTGCGGCGGCGATATGGTGCTTCGTACCGGTAAATTCGGCAGCTTCTACGCTTGCGCAAACTATCCCGAGTGCAAGTTCACCAAGGCTCGCGTTCGTGAAACCGGTGTGGATTGTCCCAAGTGCGGTGCAAAGGTGATTACCAAGTTCGGACGCAGCCATACGGTCTTTTACAGCTGTGAGAAATATCCCGAGTGCGATTTCTCTTCGTGGGATCTGCCCACTTCCGAGAAATGTCCCACGTGCGGCAAAATGCTGTTCCGCAAAAAGGGAAAGAATCTTTTGATTTGTCAGGATAAGTCGTGCGGATTTTCCAAGGAAATTGCCGAGAGCGCATCCTCCGAGGACAAACGGACCAATGAGTAAAACGGTTCATATTTTCGGCGCAGGGCTTGCCGGCTGTGAGGCGGCTTGGCAGGCGGCGCGCCGCGGAGCTACGGTCAAGCTTTATGAAATGAAGCCCCAAAAATATACGCCTGCGCATCATGCCCCCGAATTTGCCGAGCTGGTTTGCTCCAACTCGTTGCGCTCGGACAGCACCGCCAACGCGGTGGGGCTGTTAAAGGAGGAGATGCGTCGGTGCGGCTCCCTGATTATGGAAGCGGCAGACGCTACGCGCGTTCCGGCGGGCTCGGCTCTTGCGGTAGACCGCGTTCTGTTTTCAAGGTATATTACCGAAAAGATCAAGGAGAATCCTTTGATCGAGGTGATCGAGCGCGAGGTCGATTCGGTAGTCGACGGAGAGGTGACCGTGATCGCAACGGGACCCTTGACCTCCGAGCCGATGGCAGAGTATATTGCCAATACGCTGGGCTGTGAGGGGCTGCACTTTTTCGATGCGGCGGCACCGATCGTCGATTTTTCGTCGATCAATATGGACGTTGCGTACTTTGCATCGCGTTATGATAAGGGCGATGCCGACTATATCAACTGCCCGATGGATGAGGCGCAATACCGCGCCTTTTACGAGGCACTGGTTTCTGCCGAGGAAGCCGTGCTGAAGGACTTTGACCGTGAAAGTCAGAAATCCTTGAAGGTATTTGAGGGCTGTATGCCCGTTGAGGTGATGGCGCGGCGCGGATTCGATACGCTTCGCTACGGTCCGATGAAGCCGGTTGGCTTGATCGATCCCCGTGTGGGCAAGGAAGCCTATGCCGTGGTACAGCTCCGTAAGGAAAACACCGCGGGAACCATGTTCAATCTGGTCGGCTTTCAGACACATTTGACTTTTCCCGAGCAGAGAAGAGTGTTCCGTATGATTCCGGGCTTGGAAAACGCTGAGTTTTTACGCTACGGAGTGATGCACAGAAACACGTATCTCCATTCGCCCGACGTGCTGGCACAGGATTATTCGATGCGCACGCGCCCCGAGGTCTTTTTCGCAGGGCAAATGACGGGTGTCGAGGGGTACGTAGAGTCGGCGGGAAGCGGACTTGTTGCGGGGATTAACGCGGCAAGACGCGCAAACGGAGAGGCTTCTTGTCTGTTCCCCGAGGAAACGATGCTCGGTGCGATGGCGGCATACGTCAGCCGAGGCGGTATCGGTGCTTTTGCACCCATGAATGCAAATTTCGGGATCATTCCGCCCCTCGGATATCGCGTCAAGGGCGGTAAGACCGCGAAAAACGAAAAGCTTGCCGAGCGTGCGCTCCTGGCAATCGATGAAATAAACAAGCAATAAATCAGACCGAAAAGAGGTCCATAAGATGAAAATAATCGTTGATGTAATGGGAGGCGATAAGGCTCCCGAGGAAACCGTTAAGGGTGCGATTGCCGCATACCGCGAGCTTGCTGCGTCCGATATCTCGTTCGTATGGGTGGGAAACCGCGCAGATATTGCGCGAATTGCCGAGGACGAGTCCTTTGATATGTCACAGGTTGAACTTGTACATACCGAAACCGTGATCACGATGGAGGATAATCCCATGGTGGTAACGCGCGCCAAGCAGGATTCGTCCATGTCGGTGGGGCTGCGTTTGCTTGCCGATGGCAAGGGCGATGCCTTTGTCAGCACGGGAAACACGGGTGCTTTGTTCACGGGTGCTACCTTGATCGTTCGTAAGGTAAAGGGAATCCAACGTGCCGGAATCGGTACGGTGCTTCCGTGCGTCAATCCCGTGTTGCTCATGGACAGCGGTGCCAACGTAACCGTAACCGAGGAAAATTTAGAGCAGTTCGGTGTGATCGGAAGCGCGTATATGCGCAAGATGTTTGGGATCAAGTTGCCTCGCGTGGGGCTTCTCAACAACGGAACCGAGGAACACAAGGGAACCGAGCTGCAGCAGGCGGCTTATCGGCGGCTCCAAGAAAACGGTGATTTGAACTTCGTTGGAAATATTGAGGGAAGCGCATTGCCGTTTGATCATTGCGACGTGGTGGTGACCGACGGATTCACCGGAAACATCCTCCTCAAAAGCATGGAGGGTGTTGGAAAAATGATCCTTGGCAAGATCAAGGGGGTCTTTTATACCAATGCGTTGACGAAGCTTGCGGCATTGTTGGTGAAGCCACACGTCAAGCAAATGAAGAAAGAATTGGATCCCAACGAGCGCGGCGGCGCACCGATTTTGGGCATTTCCAAGCCGGTCATCAAGGCGCATGGCTCGTCGGATGCAAAGGCATTCAAGAATGCCATCCGTCAGGCGGCAGAATACGCAACCTCGGGTGCGATCGAGGAGATTGCAACGGCTGCCGAAGCGTATGCCGCACGAAAAAAAGCCGCACGGAATGCCAAAGGGGAGCAATCTGCGCAGTCGGCACAGTAAGAAGGAAACCAGAAGTACGAAAGAGAGAATTTGACATGGCATTGTCATTGGATATTTTGCAGGAACGGATCGGCTACCGATTCAAAAATGAAGCTCTGTTGCTTCGCGCCGTAACGCATTCCTCGTATGCCAACGAAACGGGAAATCCCAGACATCATCTGCTTTGCAACGAAAGACTGGAATTTTTGGGAGATTCGGTGCTGTCTTTGATTACAAGTGACTTTTTGTATCGGCAGTTTTCCGAGCTTCCCGAGGGGGATCTGACACGGACACGGGCGGCGCTTGTGCGCGAGGAGGCATTGGCTTCCTATGCACGCAAGATCGGCTTGGGAGAGTTTTTGCTTTTGGGAAAGGGAGAACGTAACAGCGGCGGTGCCGACAAGGATGCGGTGATCGCCGATGCGTTTGAGGCAATTCTTGCCGCGATCTATCTGGATGCCGGCGGAGTGAACGGTCTTGATGCCGTGGTAGCCTTCCTCCTGCCGTTTTTAGAGGAGGCGGCAAAGCAAATGGCAGACCGTCTTTGCGGCTATCACGACGATTATAAATCAAGACTTCAGGAGTTTGTGCAAAAGGACGGCGGAGAGTTGGAATACCGTATCGTTGGAGAGAGTGGCCCCGATCATAATAAGACGTTTTGGGTGGAGGTTTATTTGGATTCCAACCGAATCGGCATCGGCAGCGGTCATTCCAAAAAGAATGCCGAGCAAGCGGCGGCGCATGATGCGATGAAGCTGTTTGCACTCAAGGGCTGAAATGGCGCATTTCAATATTCCGATTTTCATCCCGCACATGGGGTGTCCCAATCAATGCGTGTTTTGCAATCAACGCTCGATTTCGGGTTGTACGTCCTTTCGAAAAGAGGACGTCAAGCCCAAAATCGAAGCAGCGTTACAAACCATAAAACGGGGAAGTGACGTAGAAATTGCTTTCTTTGGCGGTTCGTTTACCGGCATCGACCGCGATTTGATGATCGACCTTTTGGAATGTGCCGAGGGGTACGTTCGAAGAGGGGCAGTTTCCTCCATTCGTCTTTCTACCCGTCCCGATTACGTTTCCAAAGAGATTTTGGAGATTTTGTCGCGCTATTCGGTTCGCGTGATCGAGCTTGGATTGCAAAGCATGGATGACGGTGTGCTGATGGCTTCCAAACGGGGGCATACAGCAAGGCAAGCCAAAGAGGCGTGCCGTATGGTGCGCGCGGCAGGCTTTTCCTTGGTGGGGCAGATGATGATCGGACTTCCCGGGGCGGATTTGGAAACCGAATTGGAAACGGCGCACGAAATCGTTCGTTTGGGCGCAGACTATGCGCGCATTTATCCAACCGTGGTCTTTTACGGTACTCCCTTGCATGAGATGGCAAGGAACGGGGAATACGAGCCGCTATCGCTTCGGGATGCGGTCGCGCGTTCTGCGGCGGTGTTGCGCGTGTTTTGGAAAAACGGGGTACCTTGTATCCGCATCGGTCTTTGCGCGGGAGAGGATTTCTCCTCTGACGATAAGGTTTATGCGGGACCGAACCATGCGGCACTGGGAGAGATGGTTTGGAACGAGCTTTATTATGAAAAACTGACGGCGCGTCTGTCGCAAGGCGGATTTTTGGGGCACGAGATTGATTTGCATTTGCCCCAAAACGAGATTTCAAAATATGTCGGACAGCGTCGCACCAATATCGAAAGACTTTTGCGGGAAACCGACACCCGCGTTCGAAAAATTGTCGGAGAGAAGAATTTGGACGAGCCGATGCCGTGTGCGGTATCGAAGGGTCCGCGTGAGGAGGAAGAATAACCGTGTATCTGAAGTCGTTGGAATTACAAGGCTTTAAATCGTTCCCCGATAAAACCAAGCTGGTATTTGAAACCGAGGTTCCCGTTGCGGTAATGGGCGTGGATCCCGAGGTACATGCCGCACAGGGCGTTACGGTGATCGTTGGTCCGAACGGATCGGGAAAATCGAATATTGCCGATGCGATGCGTTGGGTATTGGGAGAAATTTCATCCAAAAGTCTGCGCGGTTCCAAAATGGAGGACGTTATTTTCGGCGGAGCCGACAGCCGACGTCCCATGGGATATGCGGAGGTTTCGGTTACCTTTGACAACCGCGGGGAGTTTGCAAAGCTGGATTGTCCTTATGATGAGGTGACCGTTACCCGTCGGTACTACCGCGCCGGTGACAGTGAATACTTTATCAACCGTAAGGGCGTGCGCCTCAAGGACATTTACGAGCTGTTTATGAATACGGGTATCGGTCGTGACGGATATTCGATTATCGGGCAGGGTCGTATTGCCGAGATGGTGTCACGAAAGAGCGAAGAACGAAGAAGTGCGTTCGAGGATGCTTCGGGCATTGCGAAATACCGCTATAAAAAGAACGAGGCGGAGCGCAAGCTCAAGGATACCGAGGACAACATGGCGCGCGCAAACGATATTTTCGTCGAGGTGAGCTCGCGTGTCGGTCCCTTGCAAAAGGAAGCCGAGAAGGCAAAGCGTGCCATTGAATTGATGGACAGCAAAAAACGTGCCGACGTCAGCCTTTGGCTCTACGATACCGAAAAGCTCAGAGGAGAATTGCGTGCTGCCGAGGAGGCAATGAATCATGCATCCTTTGACCTTGCCAATGCGGAGGATGGAATACAGTCGCTGAACGTGCAGAACGAGCGTTTGTTCGAGGCAGCGCAGGGAAGTAAGCAGGAGTCGGAGGCATTGCTCACCAAAATTCGGGAGCAAACCGAGATCTGCCACCGCTTGGAGAGCGAGTATCGCGTGGCGGAAAATACCGTTTCTCATGCGAAAGATTTGATTGCCGCAACGCAAGGCTCTGTAAACGGCACGCAAAAATCGATTGCCGATGAAATCGAGGCGGGTACAAAGCACGCACAGAAGATCGGAGAACTGGAAGCCCTCAAAGATGGCTTGACAGAGGAGCAGAGCTTGCTCATGGGTGAGCAAAGGTTGCTCAACGAAAAGGATCGCGATCTGGAGGCTGCCGTTGCCAAAGCACTTGAAGATATCCGTGCCTTGGAGAATGAAGCGGTTGACGTAAAGGTTCGTATTTCGGTGTTGGAAAATGCCAAAAATACCGATACCGATAAAAACAGCTCGGCACTTACCGAGCTGGAAGGGTATCGCCGTGTATCCGAGGATCTGCAGGCGCAGTGCGGACAAAAAAAGCACACGGTTGCCGATTACGATGCACAGATTACCGAGCTTGACCGAGAGGTTGCTTCCTTGGAGCAAGAGGTATCCCGGGCGGCGGAAACCGTTAAAAATGCGAATGCACGTCAGAATGGCGAGAGCCTGCGGTGTGATTCGATCCGCCAAAGAATTGCAACCTTCCGTCAGATGGAGGAGCAGTTTGAGGGATATTCTCATGCCATTCGTTACGTGATGAAGCGTTATGAGGAGGGGAGAATCACCGATGCCCACGGAGCTCCCGCGGGAACCGTGTACGGACCTTTATCCAAGGTGATTTCGGTTGAGGACCGTTTCCTGACCGCCATCGAAATTGCACTCGGCAATAATCTGCAAAGCATTGTGGTTGAGGATGAATCTACCGCAAAGGCTTGTATGTTTGCTTTGAAAAAGGCTGAGGCGGGGCGGGCAACCTTTTACCCCCTGACCTCTATGCGTCCCTCAATGGCAACCAAGGAAATGCAGGATGCTGCCGGATTTGCGGGCTACGTCGGTGTGGCAGACACGCTGGTGTCGTCCGACCGAAAGTTTACCAACGTGCTGTCCTCCTTGCTTGGAAGAACGCTGGTGTTTGAGAACATCGATACGGCAACCGTGATGGCAAAGGCAACGGGGTACCGTGTCCGCGTCGTAACGCTGGACGGTCAGCAGATCAATGCGGGCGGTTCGTTTACGGGCGGTTCGGTTCGAACCGGTAGCGGTATTTTGTCACGTGCGGGCGAGATCAAACGCCTGGAGGAAGAGCTTGGCACGAAGATGGCGGCTCTTGCAGAACTGGAAAAAGAAACGCGCGTGCTTGGACAAAAGCTGGAGGAGCTGGAAAATCGAAAGTATTCACTTGAGGATCGCCGTGAGGTTCTTTCGATGCTTCGAAACAGCGAGCAGGCACAGCTCGAGCAGCTTCAGGCAAAGCTGGATGCCAACAACACGCTGCTGGAAAAATTAAAAGCCGATATGCGCGGTTACGAGCAGGCAAAGCTTCGTTACGAGGAAGACATCGTTTCGCTTGCAACCGAAGAAAAGCAGCTGTTACATCGCATTCGCGAGCTGACCGATTACAGAAACGAGAAGAACGGAGAACGCGGCGACGTAATTTTGCACCGTGATGAGGTTTCGGCACGGTTGACCGAGCTTCAAATCCGGATCAGTGAAACCGAAAAGGATATCGAAACGGCAACGCTTCTCAAAAACGGAACCGAGGAGCGTTTGGAAAAGCTGAACGGTGAGCTTTTGATGCTTTCGGGTCGAATCAATACGCAAAACGAGCAGATTCGTCTGACCGAAATTGCGATGGAGGCAAATCGCGCAGCGTATGCTTCGGGGAGCGAAGAGCTGGAACGCTTGAATACCAAGCGCAGTGCGGTGGAAAACGATAATTTTGCCTTTGAAAAGAAGCTGAACGATCTGCGTGCAAAATTGCAGGATCGGATGAATCAAAAGGAATTGATCTTCCGTGAGTATACCAAGTGTGAGGCAAAGCTTGCGAGCCTGCGCGATACGCAGGATAAGCTTTCTACCAAGCTTTGGGATGATTACGAGCTGACGCGCAGTGATGCCGTTGCGCTTGGATATCCTCCCGTTACCAAGGAAAACCGCAGTGAGATGCTGGCATTGCAGACCGAGTGTCGCAATAAATTGCGCGTGATGGGCTCGGTTGATTTGGATGCGGTGAACAAATACGAAGAGGTGAAGGCACGTTACGATTACCTCAACGGACAGTTGACCGATCTGGAAAAGGCTCGCAAGGAGCTCAACGGAATTATCGAGCAGCTGGAAAGTGAAATGAAGACCTCTTTCGTGGATTCCTTTAACAAGATCAACGAAAACTTCGGACGGGTATTTTCAGAGCTGTTTGGCGGCGGTTCTGCCGAGCTGTCGCTTTCCGATCCCGAAAATGTTCTTGAAAGCGGTATTGAGATCAAAGCCGCACCTCCCGGAAAGATCATCAAAAATCTGATGCAGCTCTCGGGCGGTGAGCAAGCCTTTATCGGCGTTGCGCTGTTCTTTGCCATTTTGCAGGTCAATCCCACGCCGTTCTGTATTCTGGACGAGATCGAAGCGGCATTGGACGAGGTCAACGTAGAGCGTTTGGCGCAGTACATCAAGCGATATTCGCACGGAACCCAGTTTATTATGATTACGCACCGTCGCGGAACGATGGCGGCAGCAGACCGTTTGTACGGAGTTACCATGCCCGAGCACGGTATTTCGAAGGTGCTGATGCTGGACGTTAATGATATTTCCAAGAAGGAAGGAGAAGACTGGAATGGGATTTTTGGATAAGCTGTTCGGAAAAAAGACGGCCGAGCAGGAAATCGGTCAAGCCGCAGAGAAGGCTGCACCGGAACCGATTGAAGAAGGAATTGAAGAACCCGTTGAGGAAGCGGTTGAGGCACCCGTTGAGGAAGCGGTTGAGGCACCCGTCGAGGAAGCGGTTGAGGCACCCGTCGAGGAAACGGTTGAGGCACCCGTTGAAGAAACGGTTGAGGTGCCTTCCCCCGAAACCAAACTGAAAGAGAAAAAATCATTTTGGAGCCGCGTAAAGGACGGTCTTTCCAAGACGAAGAACGCGTTGTTCGGTCAGATCGACGACCTTCTCAAGAACTTTGTCAAGGTAGACGAGGATCTGTTGGAGGAGCTGGAGGAAATTTTGATTTGTGCGGACGTGGGAATCAATGCGACCGAGCAGATCATTGACGAATTGCGTGAGCAGATCAAGGACGGACGGCTTAAGGAAAAGGAGCAGGTGACCGAGGCTCTTCGGAATATTTTGGAGGGGATGATCGGTGCGGGCGAGCCGTTGAATCTGTCTACCTCTCCCAGTGTCGTTTTGGTCATCGGTGTCAACGGTGTTGGAAAGACTACCTCGATCGGTAAGATTTCCAATCAGCTTCGCAAAGACGGCAAAAAGGTGGTTGTTGCAGCGGCAGATACCTTCCGTGCAGCAGCGATCGATCAGCTTGCCGTATGGTGTGAGCGCGCAAAGGTCGATCTGATCCGTCAGAATGAGGGCAGTGACCCTGCAGCGGTGGTATATGATGCTTGCCATGCGGCTAAAAATAAGAATGCAGACGTTTTGATTATCGATACGGCGGGACGTCTTCACAACAAGACCAACCTGATGAATGAATTGGCAAAGATCAACCGCGTGATCGAGCGCGAATTGCCCGATGCGGCGCGCGAAAATTTGTTGGTGCTGGACGCTACCACGGGACAAAATGCCATCATTCAGGCAAAGGAATTCAAAAATGCGGCGGCACTTACCGGCTTGATCTTGAACAAAATGGATGGAACGGCAAAGGGCGGCATCGTGATTTCGATCCGTCAGGAATTGAACATTCCCGTCAAATTCATCGGTGTTGGAGAAAAGCTGGACGATATGCAGGAATTTGATCAAAAGGAGTTTGTACGCGCACTGTTTGAGTGAGGCGTATCCGAGGAACGACATGAAACTTGTTTTGGCTTCCAGAAACCGCAAAAAGATCCATGAATTGAGGACGTTGCTTTCCAAATTCTTTGATCAGCCCGAAATTTTATCGTTGGATGACGTGGGAATCACCGAGGAAATTGAGGAAAACGGAACCACCTTTGAAGAGAACGCTCTGATCAAGGCGCGCGCAGCGGCGGTTTCGGGATATATTGCGGTGGGTGATGACTCGGGCTTGACGGTGGACGCGCTTGGAGGTGATCCCGGGATTTATTCGGCTCGTTACGCGGCGCGTTGCCACTTTGCGGGCGACCACGATGACGAGGGGAATAATCAAGCACTTCTGCAAAATATGAAGGGCTTGCCAGAGGAGCAACGCGGCGGCGCATTCGTTTGCTGTATTGCCTGCGTGTTGCCCGACGGACGCGAAATGACGGTTCGCGGGGAGGCGCGCGGCAGAATTTTGGAGTCCTATGCCGGAAACGGTGGATTCGGGTACGATCCCTTATTCTATTATGAGCCGCTTCAAAAGACCTTTGCGGAATTGACCTTTGAAGAAAAAAATGAGGTTTCGCATCGTGGCAGAGCCATTGCCGCATTTGCGGAAAAATTGAAAGAAGCTATTGGTGACGTATGAAATTTTCAGACTATTATCTTGCCCCCGCATCACGGGTTATCGCAAGCTTTCTCGGAATCCTATCGGGGCTCACCGTCGGTTTATTTACCACGTGGCAATACGGGGTGTTGGCAGGCGGAGTGATTGCAATCGTTGCGTCCGTTTTGATTCCGTGGAAGGTCTGGCGCGAGGAAAAGCCCTATAATTTGTTGAAAGAAAAAATCAAGGGCCCCTTTTTGATCGACAAGCGGGTACGCTTTTCAATCAAGGGCGGCAGTGTGGGCGGCTACTTTATTTTGACCGACGAAAGTATGATCTTTTTGTCGGTGGAGGATGGCGAGCATCGCCTGGAGTTTTCCAAAAACGACGTGGAGTCGGTTGTGCTGGGAAACGACATGACGGTGAAGGTCTACCTCAATGACAAGCAATTCGTTCGTATGATGTCCAATATGGTGGAAGAAATCGGGGAAATTTTGCGCCGCAACGGTTGGCGCGTTCGTTCCGAGTAAACGCTTCCCGAAAGATCAAACAGAAAGAGAAAAACAATGATAACATCAAAACAAAGAGCCTATTTGCGCGGACTTGCAAACGAGCTACCCGCGATCATGCAGATCGGAAAGGGCGGCTTGAACGAGAATATGCTCAAGACCTTTTCGGATGCACTTGAGGCAAAGGAGCTGATTAAGCTTCACGTTCTGGAAAACAGTGGGTATTCTCCAAAGGAGGCATTGTCGGCACTTGCCGAGGCACTGGGTGCCGAGCCGATTGCCGCAACGGGAAAGAAGATCGTTTTGTACCGTGCCTCCGAAAAGAAACCCGTGATCGATCTTAGCGGTATATGACGCGGATCGGTATTTTCGGCGGAACCTTTTCACCGCCGCACAACGGACATCTGCAGGCGGCAAAGCTGTTTATGGAGCAGATGTGGTTGGATTTTTTATACGTGATTCCTACGGCACTACCTCCCCATAAGGAGATGGATGTTGCCGTTTCGGCAGAACACCGTCTTGCCATGTGTCAACTGGCATTTTCGGGTATGGAGGGCGTTTACGTCAGCGATTTGGAGATCCGTCGCGGCGGACGCAGCTATACGGTGGACACGCTGCGCGAGCTTTCGGGGGAGGATCGCAGGCTGTTTCTCTTGTGCGGAACCGACATGGTGCTGACGCTTGATCAGTGGCGCGCTCCCGAGGAGATTTTCAAGCTTTGTTATCCCGTCTATATCCGCCGCGATAAGGATGCGTCGTTGGATCTGCCGTTGATCCAAAAAATTGCCGCATATCGCGAAAAATACGGAAAAGTGGTTCGAAAAATCGTCACCGAGCCGATTGAGCTTTCCTCCAGTGACGTCAGACGCGCCATTGAGGGTGGAGAGGACATTTCGGGCTTGGTTCCGCCGTCGGTGAAAAAATACATTACAGACAATCATTTGTACGTTTGAATCGAAACGGGGTGAAGCATAATGAAAGAGATCAACGAAGCAATGCTGGCATCGTTGCGTGAACGTGTTCTGCCAAGCATGTCGGCAAAGCGGTTCCGTCATACGGTGGCAGTGGAGGATATGGCGGCGCGACTTGCGTCGCTGTACTGTCCCGAGCATACCAATCGGCTTCGCGCTGCAGCGTTGCTGCACGATTTGACCAAGGAACTGTCGCTTGACGAGCAGATATCGCTTTGCGATGAGCTTGGAATTTCGGTAACAGACTTTGACCGTCTGTCACCCAAAACCCTTCATGCACGTACGGCAGCGGCAAAGATTCTTTTGGAATATGAGGATTTTTCGGATCCCATGATTGTCGACGCGGTTCGTTGGCATACCACGGGTCGCGCGGATATGACGCTTGCCGAAAAGCTTTTGTATCTTGCCGATTATATCGATCTTTCCCGCACCTTTGAAAATTGCGTGATTCTGCGCCGTTATTTCTTCGGAGCAGACCCCGAAAAGCTGGATATAACGGGAAGAGAAGTCTTGCTTCGCGACACCTTATTGCTGTCCTTTGATATGACGATTCGCGATCTGCTTTCGGAGGGCGCGCTGATTGCGCCCGATACGGTGAACGCAAGAGATGCACTTCTTCTTGAAAAAAAGAGGACTGACGCTTGACCGTTGACCGATCTTACTACATATTTTGATGGATAGTGAGGTCGGTTATGAGAAAAAAAGATCGTATATTCCGGTTGGTAATGACATTTTTTGTGTTGAGCGTTTCGCTCACCTCTTGTCACACACCAACCTATGCCACCGAGGATTCCTTTTCCGCGGGGCAAAGGGATTCGGGCGTGACGCGTTTTTTGGTCATGGGACGTGACGCTGCGGCGGGACTGACCGACAGTATTTTCGTGGTGACGTTGAATGATGCAACACGGCAGGCAACGGTTCTGCAGCTTCCGCGTGATACCTATGCGGAATACACGACGCGCGACTACAAAAAGCTCAACGCTGCCTTGAATACGTTGGGAGCCTCCGAAACCAAACGCTTTCTTTCGCGTGCTTTGGGGGTGCGGCTTGATTATTTTGTAACGCTTGATCTTTCCTGCGTGCGCCGCTTGGTGGACGCGGTGGGAGGCGTGGACGTGGTTTTACCGCAGGAGATGCACTATTCCGATCCCGAGCAGGGACTTGAGATCAATTTGCCGCAGGGTGCCGTGCATCTGGACGGCAAGGGAGCCGAGCAATTGGTTCGCTTTCGGTCGGGATACGTCAATGCCGATCTTGGCAGATTGGACGCGCAAAAGTTGTTTTTGCAAGCCTTTGCCAAATCCTGCAAAAAGCTGTCCGTAGGCAGTCTTTTAAAAATCACGGGAGTGGTGCTGACGCGCGTGCAAACCGATATCGATCTGCCAACAGCCATTCAAATTGCCACCAAATTGCAAACCTATGATACCGACTGCATCCCCATGGCAACGCTTTCGGGGAGCGCAATACGGGGAAACAGTGGGGCATGGTACTACGTACTCAACAAAAAGGGTGCCTCTCTCATGATCAACGAATACTGTCTTCCCCAAAAAATATTGACAGAAACCGAGTTTGATCCCGACGGTATCTTCGACCGCGAGGATCATCCCGATTTTCATAAACTTTATACCGCCGAGCCGACAACGGACGGCGGATAGCGAATACCGAGGAAAGGATGTTTCAAATGGAAGATTTGATGCAAAACTCGTTGCCTCCTCTGCAGGATGCAACACCTGAAGAGCTGGCGCACGCGATTTTTGATATTCTGGATGCCAAAAAGGGTCAGAAGATCAAGGTGCTTCGCGTGCATGACCAAACCGTGATTACCGATTATTTCGTGATCTGCACGGGTAATTCCTCCACGCAGGTCAAATCGCTTGCAGGCGAGGTCGAATACAAACTGGGACTGCGCGGAGTAGATCCGTTGCATTTTGAGGGACGCGATAACAACGGTTGGATCGTGCTGGATTACAGCTCGGTCATCGTTCACATCTTCAGCCGCGAGAACCGCGATTTTTATCAGCTTGAAAAACTTTACGGCGATGCCACCGAGATTGCTTTCGTTGGAATCGACGATCAGATTGGAGAAGAGAAACAATGAAGTACGATTTTAGACAGATCGAGCCGAAATGGCAACAAAAATGGGAGGAAGCCGAGGCGTTCAAGGCGCAGGATTTCTCCGAAAAGCCCAAGTACTACAACTTGGTGGAATTCCCGTATCCCAGCGGAACGGGTATGCACGTAGGACATATCAAGGCATATTCGGGTCTTGAGGTCGTTTCGCGCAAAAGACGGATGCAGGGCTATAACGTTCTGTTCCCGATCGGCTTTGACGCGTACGGTCTTCCCACCGAAAACTCCGCGATCAAAACCGGTCTTCACCCCCGTGTACTGACCGACCGCAACATCGAAAAGTTTACATCACAGCTGAAGAGAGTCGGCTTTTCGTTCGATTGGTCGCGCGTTGTGGACACCACCGAGGAAAACTATTACCGTTGGACGCAGTGGATCTTCCTCAAAATGTTTGAAAAGGGTCTGGTGTTCCGTGATATTGCACTGGTAAACTATTGCCCGAGCTGTAAGGTCGTTTTGTCGAACGAGGATTCACAAGGCGGTAAGTGTGATATTTGTCACAGCGATATCGTGCAGAAATCCAAGGCGGTTTGGTATCTTCGCATCACCGAGTATGCCGACAAGCTCCTTTCGGGTCTTGAAACCGTTGATTACCTGCCCAACGTCAAGCAGCAGCAGGTGAACTGGATCGGTAAATCCACGGGTGCTTTCGTGAATTTCTCGCTCAAGGAGATCGACGAAAAGCTTCGTATTTATACCACGCGCCCCGATACCTTGTTCGGTGTAACCTTTATGGTTATCGCGCCCGAGCATCCCATTATCGAGGCAAATCGCGACAAGATCCGCAACATCGATGCGTTGGATGCTTACCGCGAGGAATGTGCCAAGAAGACCGAGTTTGAGCGTACGCAGCTGGTCAAGGACAAGACCGGTGTTTGCATCGACGGTCTGACCGCGATCAATCCCGTAAGCGGCAAGGAGATTCCGATCTATATTTCCGACTACGTTATGATGGGCTACGGCACCGGTGCGATCATGGCAGTGCCTGCGCACGACGAGCGTGACTGGGAGTTTGCAACCAAGTTCGGAATCGATATTATTGAAGTCATCAAGGGCGGTGACATCTCCAAGGCGGCTTACGCAGGCGACGGCGAGATGGTTAACTCCGACTTCCTGAACGGCTACACCAACAAAAAGGATTCCATTGCACGGATGCTGGAATACCTGGAAGAAAAGGGTGTTGGCGAAAAGGGTGTTCAGTACAAGATGAAGGACTGGGCGTTTAACCGCCAAAGATATTGGGGCGAGCCGATCCCGATCGTGCATTGCGAGCATTGCGGCATAGTTCCCGTTCCGTATGACGAGCTGCCTCTCAAGCTGCCGCCCGTACAGAATTTTGAGCCGGGTGAAGGCGGCGAGAGCCCCTTGGCAAAGCTGGATTATTTTGTAAATTGCAAGTGTCCCAAGTGCGGAAAGGATGCAAAGCGTGAAACCGATACCATGCCGCAGTGGGCAGGCTCCTCCTGGTACTTCCTGCGCTATATCGACCCCAAGAACGAGGGCGCGTTTGCCGATCCCGAAAAGCTGAAATACTGGATGCCGGTTGACTGGTACAACGGCGGTATGGAGCACGTTACAAGACACATGATCTATTCGCGCTTCTGGCACAAGTTCTTGTACGACCTCGGGGTTGTTCCTTGCGAAGAGCCTTATGCAAAGCGTACCGCGCAGGGCTTGATTCTCGGTCCCGACGGAGAAAAGATGTCCAAGTCGCGCGGAAACGTGGTTGACCCCAACGACGTTGTGGACGTGCTGGGTGCCGACGTTCTTCGTACCTACGTGCTGTTTATGGGTGACTACGGAAGCGCGGCTCCTTGGAACGAAAGCTCGATGAAGGGCTGTAAGAGATTTTTGGAGAGAATTGCCGATCTCACCGATCTGATGCAGGGCGAGGGCGTAACCCCCAAGCTGGAAACCGCATTCCACAAAACCATCAAGAAGGTTTCCTTGGATATTGAGGATCTGAAGTTCAATACGGCGATTGCATCGATGATGACGTTGCTCAACGATATCGCAGCGGTTGGTTCGATCACGCGTGACGAGCTGATGACCCTTGTCCGTTTGGTATGTCCGTTTGCTCCGCACTTGGCAGAGGAAATGTGGGAATATCTCGGTGGCGCAGGTCTTTGCTCGCTTGCCGCATGGCCCGAATGGGATGAAAACAAGACGGTTGACAGCACGGTAGAGGTTGCGGTGCAGGTCAACGGTAAGGTGAGAGGCACGATCGCGTTGCCCGTGAACTGTCCTAAGGAGGAGGCGATTGCCGCTGCGAAGGCAGACGAAAAGATTGCCGCCGCGATCGCGGGGAAGACGGTTGTAAAGGAAATCAGCGTTCCCAATAAGATCATCAATATCGTGGTAAAATGATTTGATGAAGCAAGAGATCGTAATTTGCACGCAGGACGTGGTGTTCGGGCGGATGCTGGAATTGGAATTCTCCTTTCACGGTTGCTCGGCGCAAACTGTGGGGAGCGTTCCCGTGGGGACGGTTGCCGACGTGGTGCTGCTCGATTTGGACAGTGCCGCGGCACCGCCGCCCGACAGCTACCGCAGAATGATCGGCTTTACGCGGGGAAGAGCCTTGTCGGAGGACCGTACCCGTCGTCAATGCGCGATGATTTTGCACCGTCCTTTTGAGGTGCGGCTTTTGCTCCGCGAGGTGTTGGGAGAGGACGAGGAAGGGCAGGCTCCCGACTCGTTGCCCCTGCCGAGCTTTTCATCCACGGGCGGAAAGCTTTTGCTTGGCGGACGGGAATTGTCACTCTCTCCGACCGAGGAAAGAATTTTGCGCTATCTCTTGGCGCACAGAGGCGAGGCGGTTTCGCGCAGTACGCTCTCGGAGCTGATCGGTGCCTCGTCCGCAAACAAAACCGACGTCTATATCTGCTACCTGCGCCGTGAGATCGCCAAGATCACACCCGTGAATCTGATCGTCACCGTGCGCGGTAAGGGATATATGGTAGAATAATTAAAAAACGAGAAAATTCATTTTTTTGAATATTTCTCGTTTTTTTATTGACATTTGATAATTGGAGTGCTATAATCAAATTGCCATAAAACATATTGGATTTTGTAAAGAGCAGGGAAGATGCTTGAAAGGAGGTTAATTGATTCTTATTTTGTAACTTTTGCAAAACAATGTGGATTGTGGAGCTGGCTATGAATAAAAAAACAGTATTAGTTAGGAGAAAGAAAAATGGCAAAAATGAAAAAATTTATTGTGTTGAACATTATTTCCGCAGTTTGTATTGCAATCACGTTTCTTTTGTTGCTGACAACGCCGATTAGTTACGTGGAAAAAGAAACAGAAATGCCTGTCCATGCCATAAACGAGGTTTCGTATAAGGATTACATTGGAAATGTGAAAGAACTCTCTGAGCCGTTGCAAACGACTGCGGATGCCATTGCTAAGATGAATAATGGATCGGCAGGATTCTTTTGGACGATTGCACCAATGAGTTGTTGGATTGGTTTTTTGTTTGCTATTATAGCACTTCTTGAAGGAATTGCAGGTTTGATTATTTCGGTTGTTGGGATTTTCGTTGGACTTGCGGGATTGAAGAGCAAGAAACTGCAATCGGAAGCAAATGCCGACAAATCGGGACTTGGTTTTGTCACAAAGCTTGTAGGCTCTTTCCCGGTGACGGCATATCTTTCCATTGCCCTCCCTCTGTGGTTGATGAATCTTGCGTATAATTCCAATCAGTATACTAAGGGCTTGTCGTTGTCCTTGAAATTCTCCGGTGTGAACTTTTTGGTAGTAATGATCGTGATGATTATTGTTTCCATTGTGGCTCCTATCGTGGTAAATAAACTGTTCCCCGATTCCGATAACTAATTGAACGAAATAAAGAAAGCTCCCGAAGTCAACCGACTTCGGGAGTAGCTTTTTGCTGTCTTAATAGCCAAAAAGGTAATAATAGTTATGGTAAAAGCACCAACGACAGCATTCATAGTAGTCCACGAACCATTCGTACAAGGGTGCGTCTTCCATTTTGTTGTAAAGATTGTAGAGGTCATCTTCACTCAAATTGACAATATCCCGGGTATCGGAGGGGATAGAAGGCATCGCGGCATCCTTGGTAAATACGAACGCGAGCTCGCCCGAAAATTCTTCGTCGTCACCGATCTTGATCGATTTCAGTGTGACGGTAGCCGTTTTTCCTGCCGTTTCAACGGTGCCGTTCAAGGAAACGTTGGTGAGTTCATCGTATCTGTCGGTCAAGAATTTGCTGGGGGTTACTTGGAAATTGAAGTCACCGGAGGCTTTGCTGTAGGTGTAAACGATATTGCCTAAGTTTACCGTTATATCCTCTGTTCCTGCCGTTGCAGAGAGCGTATAGGTCACTGCTTCGTCCGTGGTTGCTTTGTTTACCTCGGCGCTAAGCTTGTAAGGGACGTAGATGATTTCGTAGGTTTCCCAATCGTATGCAGGATGCGTTACCGTGAGGTTGGCGGCGAGCTTGTCGGCAGAAACCGTGAGCGCACCGTTGATGGAGGTCTTATATTCGGGATAGTCAGTGTCGGTCAGGTCACCGTCGATTCCGACGGAAACAAGTTGGGTATTTTCCTTGTTGATGCCCAGCTTGACCGTGAAATTCACCGCGGTTTCTTCGAATAACGACTCTACCCATTGGTTCAAGGCGTCGTTCATATTTTCGGGAGCGTCTTCCTCAAGGTAGTCGTCGGGGAACAGTTCACTATAAGAGGGATCAAAGGTGGCGATTACCCACTCTGAATTGGGAATCACATCAGTAAACATATCGGGTGTCGAGATAATCACCGAAGCTTCAGATGCTTCGCAAGGCGCCCAAGGCACCCAAGACACCGAAGGATCGGTTGTCCAAGAGGGAGAGAGCGAGATAGGTGGCTCAACGTATGAAACGGGAATTTCTGTTGTCCAGGTGGGCTCGTAGTCGGTTGACACGTAAGGATAGTAGTCCGCAGTCCAGTAAGGCTCGTAGTCGGTTGTCCAGTAAGGATAATCGGATGTTGCGTAAGGATAGTCCGTCGTCCAGTAAGGATAATCGACCACCTCGTCGTCAAATTGAATGTACGGAATCTTTTCCAACAACTCTCCGAAGGAAAGCTCCGCGGCTTTTTTGATCAGGGCTTTCAGGGTGTCACTTGTGATGGAGTAGCTGACGGTTACACCGTTAATTTCCTTGCCCGTGGAATCCGTTATTTTTTCCTCAGCATACGAGGGATTCAGCGTTTTCAAAAGCTCGTTGAGCTGTGCGGCGGTTTGCGCGTCTGTCTTTTCAAACGCTTCCTTGAAGGCATCCGCCAGCAGATCAAGCACCTCTTGCATTTCTTCGTCTATCTCAAGCTCGCACAGCTTTGCCAACGCACTGCCGGATAAGCCGGAGGCAAGCGTTTCGGGATTGAGCTTGAAGGCGGATTCGCTGCCGAACAGATCCTTGGCCTGCAGAACAATACCGCTTTTGTCGATCCAAGAGAGCATCGACGACACGTCACCGTCAACCGCGATATCGGCTTGGACAGCGAATTTCTTGTCCTTTTGGTTGAAATATAAGGTTGCGGAGTTGTTTTTAAAATCCTCACCCAGTGAATCTAACTTCAAAGAAATTCCAAGCGAGCCGTTATCCAACGCACCGTTGATGATTTCTTCGGCTTTTGCATCGTCGGTAAAGAACGCGGACAAACCCTGATCCATCGCCTTTTGGAGTGCGCTGTACGGATCGTTTTCCAGTTCTTTTAAGGTGATGCTTGATTTTTGCGGCTTTTTGGCAGCTTCTTCTTCGGTTGTATCGGTTGGAGTGCTGTCTTTTTCGGCGCAGCCGACGAGCGTGCCGCAAATCAACAGACACAAAATCAACAGCCAAGCAGTCATTTTTTTCATGATTTTTTCCTCCTTGAAATCTATGTGTGAATGATTGGGGCAACGCATAAAAAACGTTGCTTCACGCAGCGCGCACGACCCTTTTGCAAAAAAGCAGGATAGAAAGGTGGGCTCGTGCACCTGCACACGTTCATTATAGCACTTTTTAAACGCATTGTAAAGGCTTTATCAAAAAAATCAAGCCAAAAAATCCCCAAGATCACGTTGTGCGATCTTGGGGATTGGGATGTCGTTATCAAGCTTCCAAATCAAGCATGGTACGGAATGCCGCGATGTATCCGCGCGCCACGGCGGGGTCGGATGCCTCGGCAAAGATACGGAGCAGGGGCTCGGTTCCCGAGAATCGGCAGATCACGAAGGATTTGTCCTCAAAGTAGACCTTGCAGCCATCCTCGTAATTGACTCTGACCACGGGCTTTCCGAAGTCGGGAATCTTCTTTTCCACCATCAAGGTGTTTTGAATTTCGGGCTTGCGCTCGGCGGCAAACGCAAGGTTTGCTTCAACCAGTTCGTAGTGACCGAATTTTTCTTCCAGCTCTTGCATCATCTGCATCGGTGTTTTGCCCGTGAAGCAGACCATTTCGATAAACAGAGATGCCGCGTAGATCGAGTCTTTTCCGTGGATGTGTCCGCGAACGGTCAAGCCGCCCGAGGATTCGCCGC
This sequence comes from Oscillospiraceae bacterium, assembly GCA_015064155.1. GTDB lineage: Bacteria > Bacillota > Clostridia > Oscillospirales > CAG-272 > UMGS1865. The sequence continues at coordinate 24,975 of SVST01000014.1, forward strand.
CAAGGACTGCGTCGTAACGGTCAATGCCCGCGGAAATATACTTGAAGCCGATCGGAACCTCGTAGCACTTTTCGCCGAAAGAAGCCGCGATTGCATCCAGCATGTGCGTGGTGGCAAGGTTGCGGATAACGGGACCCGTCCAACGCTTGTATGCGTGCAGATAGTTGTAGAGAAGACACAGAATTTCGTTTGCATCGATGTAGCGTCCCGTTTCGTCAACGACACCCAAGCGGTCACCGTCACCGTCAAACGCGATTCCCAGATCGTAACCGCCTTCCACCACGCGGTTGCGCAGATCGGCAAGACGAATTTCAGAGGGAGCCGGTGTTCCTCCTCCGAAATACGCATCCTTGTTGTAGTTGATGATATCCACCGTGCAGCGCAGGGTTTGCAGGATAACCACCAAAGGATAGGTTCCCGAGCCGTGCATGGGGTCGAACAAAATTCTCAAATTGCGTTTTTTAATGGCGGCACAATTCAGCTTATCCAGAATGTTGTCGATAAAATCGTTAAACGGCGCGTGCATGATCGAAAGCAGCCCCTTTTCGGTGGCTTCTGCCTGCGACATCGTGGGAATTTCTCCGATTGCTTGCTCCGCAATCAACTGCTCCAGGCGTGCGGTGGTTTCCAGCGGTGCGTCACGACCCTCGTCAACGATCAGCTTGATTCCGTTGTAGTCTGCAGGGTTGTGGCTTGCGGTGACCTCAATGCCGTAGTGATAGTTGTGCTTTTGTACCAGGAACATTACAAGCGGGGTGGGGGTACTGCGGTTCATGATAATGACCTTCATCCCCATAGCGGCAATGACCTCCGAGATCCATTGAACCGCTGACTTGGAAAGAAAGCGACGGTCGCAGCCCACAACGATCGGTTGATCTGCCTTGTTTTCCTCTTTTGCCAAAAGACAGATTCCGTAAGCAACACGCTGAATGTTTGCTTTGATAAAATCGTCACCGATGATACCGCGCCATCCGCCGGTACCGAACGTGATTTTTTGAAGTGCGGGAGAGTTCATAATCCAAATACTTCCTTTCTTCGAATTTCACTCTCATTATACAATGTTTTTTTCGAAAAGTCAACAAGACGTTTTGCTTTTTTGCGCACGCTTTTTTAACATTATGCGCTTGATTTTTCCCGGCGTCCCAATAAGGGAGCGTATCGAAATAAAAAGCACACCACTGCTTTGTACTATAAGAGGGAGGAAAGGATGGGAAGCGATAGCCCGGGACTCTGAACCCGAACGCGCACCCGAAAGAAAAAGCCGAACTGTAATCTGCGCGCGTTATTGGCAACCGCAGGCGGTTGCAGGGGTTCTTCGATCTCGTACCGAAACACAAAAAGCACATCACTGCTTTGTACTATAAGAGGGAGGAAAGGATGGGAAGTGATAGCCCGGGACTCTGAACCCGAACGCGCGCCCGAAAGAAAAAGCCGAACTGTAATCTGCGCGCGTTATTGGCAACCGCAGTCGGTTGCAGGGGTTCTTCGATATCGTACCGAAACACAAAAAGCACATCACTGCAAAGCAGTGATGTGCTTTTTGTGGCGCGGCATGAGGGACTCGAACCCCCGACCTTTTGGTTCGTAGCCAAACACTCTATCCAGCTGAGCTAATGCCGCAAGTCGGTACGTTTTTTCGTACTTGCATATTATACTACTTTTCCCTTGGTTTGTCAACCCCTTTTTTGAAAAAATAAAAAATATTTTTCAAGCTTGGAAAAGTAAAAAAACAAAAGAAAAACGAAAATGTTTCGTAAGTAAATTCCTTGACAAGCAGAGCAGAATCGGTTATAATGTGAAAAAACGAAAAGGCTGGATGATTTATGAATACTTTTGCAAAAAACGGAAGTGAACATATTACTGCCTTGATTCACGAGGCAATCGAAAAGGGGAGCCGTACCGCAACCGTTACGGGGAACCATGAAATAGAATGGGCGGTTCGGTTGCCCTCTGATTTTACGCTGATTTTGGAGGATTGTCATCTTTGTATGGCAGACGGAGTCTATTCCAATATGTTCGTCAACGAGCATCACGATACAGAGCTTGGTAAAACCGTTGCCGGAACCGATCGCAATATTTCGATTTTGGGCAAGGGAAGAGCGATCCTGGACGGCGGCACTTATAACGGGTTGTCCGAAAAAAATTCCCTCAAGGACGGGCTTCCCCATATCAGCAAAAACAACCTTCTGCTGTTCACCAACGTGGACGGCTTCACGGTTCGCGATATTTCCTGCCATAATCAGCGTTGGTGGGCATTGAATTTTATTTACTGCCGCAACGGATATCTGGGCAATCTTTATTTTCAGTCAAACGATCTTGCCATCGATGAAAACGGAGACGAATACCACGGACTCAAGCGCGATCGTTATACGGACGTAGTGGTGAAAAATTCCGACGGAATTGATTTGCGCCAAGGCTGCAATCACGTAACGATCGAGAATATCACCGGCTTTACCGAGGACGATACCGTTGCACTCACCAATCTCTCCGGTTGGATCGAGCAGCGTTACTGTGTGGAAGGTTTACCGTCCGATATTGCTTTTGTCACCATCAAAAACGTGACTGCATCGGCATATTGCTCCATGATCCGTCTGCTCAACCAAGGCGAGTTGAAGCTGCATGATATTTCGATCGAGGATATCTACGACACCTCTGCCGAGTGTCCGCATTTGGATCACGGCAGATATTGCGTGCGTGTGGGCGATGCGAAGCATTTGTACGGGGACCGTCATTCCACCGCGGAGGAAACCTACAATATTTCCATTAAAAATATTTTTGGACGCGGTCAGTCGGTGCTTCATTTGGCGGGTGCAATCGGAAACCTGACCATCGAAAACGCAAAAGCCGGGGACGGCACTCCTCTCGCAGAGGATTTCAGAACGCAGCTTTGATTGCGAATTCCTATAAAAAAGAGGCATTTTGCCTCTTTTTTGTATGCGATTCTCTTGACAGAAATTTGCTCGTTTGCTATAATGGAAGCAACCAACGGAAAGGAACTTTCTGAACATGAAGACAAGGCTTTGCTTTTTTGACGATTATTATATTGCGGCACGACCGGGGACGGTGCGCCGTATGTTTCGCCCCCAAAAGCTCGGGGAATTTCACGACGGAACCGATCGGCTACAGACCTATACCTCGTTCTTTTTCGATCCACGGGTCGAAAAATACCGCTTATATTACGAAGTTCCCAAAAGGGGCACGGGGACCGAGGTCCGCGAGCTGATTTTGGCGCAAGCCGATTGTGTAGAGGATCTGATCAACCAAAAAGCCGAGCTGATTCCCGTTTCGGGTCTTGACGAAAACGGGATCCACGGTTGCTCGGTGATGTGGGATGAACGTACGGGAGAATATCTCTTGGCAGGAAATTTTCATGCGAACGACCGACAAAAGCGGCGGATGTTTACGGCGCGCTCCAAGGATGGCATTTCTTTCTTTGATATGAGATGCTTGTACGAGGACTACAGTGATACCTATAACAGTCTGTATTACAATCCGCATCTCGGAGAATACGTGATTACCATGCGCGCGGCGGTGATGGATCGGAGAATTGCGGTGATGCGCTCCAAGGATTTTTTGACGTGGAGCGACCCCGAGATGATTTTGCATCCTACGGCAGCCAATGGTGAGGGAATGCAATACTATGCCTTGGGAGTCAGCGAAACAGAGGGCGTATTTTATGGGCTTCTGTGGCGGTTTATGACCGACATCGGGCAGGCGGATTTTTCGGATATGTGCGGCTATATGGAAAACGACTTGTATTACAGCTATGACGGCATTCATTTTTGCTCTACGGGGCTTTCTCCGGTAGCGGAGCGCCCCTTGCCGCCCGAGTACGGCTGCAGTCAGCTTTGGCTTTTGAATGCTTGCAATACACGGGACGGCAGAACCATCCTTTGCGGCGGTGCGTCCCGTATCGCGCACGGAAGCAGCTATCCAAACGACGATAAGTTTTGCAACACGGTCTTTTACGAAATTCCGAAAGACGGCTTTGTTGCTTTGGAGGGCTTTGGAAAGTCAAGTATCGTATATACCAAGCCGATTCTGATGGAACGTGACGAGATTTTCCTCAATTACAATGCTACTCGGGGAGAGCTGTCGGTGGCAATTCTTGAGGTTGACGGAACACCGATTGAGGGGTATGGCTTTGAGGATTGTATCCCGATGGTGGAACGCTCGGTGAATGCCCCCGTTTGTTGGCGAAAGGACGAACGGCGTGAAAGCCTCGCCGGGAAACGGGTACGGCTTGCGTTTCGCTTGAACAGCGCGCTTTTGTGGACGGTTTCCTTTGACGGAAAGCCCTATTTGAAAAAGATACAGAAGAGCTTTTTTGATGCACGTGCGGAATTTGATGCACGGTAAAACAGAAGCAAGCGCGATACGTACCGATCGGTGCGTGTCGCGCTTGCCGTTTTTGTTGATTGATCAGCCAAGTCTTCTTTCGTATAGTTTCATGAAGTCTTCCTCAAGAATCCCCGAAAGCTCCTCGGGGCAGGCGTATTCATCTCCAAATTCCAAATAGCCTCCAAGGATGCCCTCGTGGTCGCTGCCTCCCATTTTGTAAAGATTTTTCTCCTCACACAGCTTTTCAAAAAACATCCGGGATTCCTCGCCGCCGCGACCTCTTTCGGGACGAAAAATGGAGTGTCTGGTTTCAAAGCCCATGACACCGAGCTCGATCAGCTTCTCTGCGTATTCTTCCTTGCCTGCTGGATGTGCAACAATCGGAACACCGCCCGCTTCGCGGATGATGCGAATTACATCTTCGGTGTGTATGTTCTTGGAGCTTTTTCCGGTTACCTCACGGATGTAGTCGCCAAGCCCCAGCTTGGAGGAAAAATTGGGCTTGAAAAAGACCTCCTCGTATTCCTCGGGCTGATAGATCCCCTTTTTTACCATGACCTCAAACACCTGGTTGTTGCACACGTAATCATTGTAAGGGAATGCATCGCGTATCTCCTGCCAGGTCACGCCCTCACGCAAGGATCCGCGCTCCAAGCCCATTTTGAACATCAATTCGGAGCGAGAGGTTTGGATTGAAGGGAGATATTCCAAAAGCTTTTTCATCTTGGGATGCTCGGGATTGAAGTCAAAGCCCAGCAGATGAAAGGGTACCCCTTGGTAATAGGTGGAAAACTCGCAGCCGAGAATCGATTTCATTCCCAGCTTTCTTGCAGCTTTATTGATAAAATAGGTGCCGCTGACGGTATCGTGGTCGGTCAGAATAATGCCTCCGTGTCCCAGATCGTGAGCAATTTGCACCAACTCCTCGGGGGTATAATTTGCATCCGAAAAGCAGGAATGATTGTGACAGCTCGCAAAAATCTTCATGCTTTGATCTCCTTTCAAGATTGCGTTTACCGAAATTTATTATATCAAAAAAATTCGGAAAGTCAATCCCACAACCACTTTTTTTGAAAAAACTCTTGCATTTCGTCAGAAAATATGGTATACTGTAATCAATAAAATATATCTTATCAAGAGTAACGTAGTGACAGGCACGATGATGTTACAGCAACCTGCCGTGGGGTAAGGTGCTAATTCCTGTTAGATGAGAGCCAAAAAGCTCCCATTTTGCGGAGCTTTTTTGTTGCACGCAAGGGAAAAGATATGTTTTAGAATACCTTTTCGAAAGTAGGAGAAGAAAAATGAGCAGAAAATTATTTACCAGTGAATCGGTGACCGAGGGACATCCCGATAAGATTTCCGATAAGATTTCCGATGCGATTCTGGACGAGATGCTTCGTCAGGATCCCATGTCGCGCGTTGCATGCGAAACTTTTTGTACCACGGGTCTTGTTTGCGTGATGGGTGAGGTTACCACCAAGGCACAGATCGATATTCAGTCCATCGTGCGCGAAACCGTGCGCGAGATCGGTTATGACCGCGCAAAATACGGCTTTGACTGCGACAGCTGTGCCGTGATTACGTCGCTCCATGCACAGTCCCCCGATATTGCAATGGGTGTGGACAAGTCCTTGGAGGCAAAAGAGGGAACCGATACCGACGGGCTGGATACGGGTGCCGGCGACCAGGGACTCATGTTCGGGTATGCCTGCAACGAAACCCCCGAATTGATGCCGCTTCCGATTTCGCTTTCTCATGCGTTGGCAAAGCGGTTGACCGAGGTGAGAAAGAACGGTACGCTTTCTTATCTGCGTCCCGACGGAAAAACGCAGGTGACCGTGGAATATGACGAGAACGATCAGCCCACCCGTATTGATACCATTGTTATTTCGTCCCAGCACAGTGCCGACGTCACCACCGAGCAGATTCGAACGGATCTGATTCGCGAGGTCATTCGTCCCATCGTGGCAGAGGATATGATGGACGATGCAACTAAGATCTACATCAACCCCACGGGACGCTTCGTTGTGGGCGGTCCCGCAGGTGATACGGGTCTTACGGGAAGAAAGATCATTGTCGATACTTACGGCGGATACGCGCGTCACGGCGGCGGAGCCTTTTCGGGTAAGGACCCCACGAAGGTAGACCGTTCCGCGGCTTATGCGGCGCGTTACGTTGCAAAGAATATTGTAAAGGCGGGACTTGCGGACAAATGCGAGGTACAATTGGCGTATGCCATCGGAGTTGCAAAGCCCGTTTCGGTGCGTGTGGATACCTTTGGAACCTCCAAGGTTGCCGAGGCACAGATCGAAGCGGCAATCGGCGAGCTGATCGACCTGCGACCCGCCGCAATTATCAAGCGTTTTGATTTGCGCCGCCCGATCTACTGTCAGATCGCGGCATACGGACACATGGGGCGCGAGGATCTTTCCATGCCTTGGGAGGCTTGCGACCTGGTTCCCGCCTTGCAAAAGCTACTCTGATAAGCGCGTCATACGGGCGCACCGTTCCTTGTTCTTTCGCATAGGCTGAAAGAGAGAGGAGGGGCTTGCTTTGATTCTGCTTTGCGGCTTGATTTTGCTGTTTTCGACGTTTGGCTTTTGCTGTGCGGTGCGCATGCTGACCGATTGGATTTTTGCTTCCCGTCGGATATGCGTTGCCGTCGAAATTATGGAAAAAAAGGACGCGGATATGCTGGATGTGCTGTTGCATGAGGCAGAATCCGCTTTCTTTCGAAAATCCTGTGTTCGCCCCGTTGTGCTGATTTCCTCCGATTTGATGAACGGCACGCTGGGAGAGGACGGGGAGCTTTATCCCCGTTATGCGCGTATGCTGGATGCGTACGGCGCGGAGTGTTATTTGATTGATCGGTAGATCACAATCCCAAAAAGAAAGGAGCTTGCAAATGGCGGAGATGTTTGACGAAGGCTTTATGCGCGAGGCGATGGACGATACGGGCTTGTTGCAGCTATCGGGCAGCATCGAGCACGTGATCTTTTCCAATGAGGAAAACGGTTTTGCCATTTGCGACCTCGGAACCGATACCGATGATTTGATTACGATTACCGGTATTTTGCCCTATATCGGTGAGGGGGATCAGGTAACCGTATTTGGCAGATGGGTACATAATCCGAAGTACGGACGCCAGTTTAAGGTGGAGCGCGCCGAAAAGCAACTTCCTGCCGACCGTGCGTCGATTTTGCGCTATCTTGCATCGGGCAGTATCAAGGGCATCGGACCGAAAACGGCACAGCGCATTGTGGATGAATTCGGAGATGAAGCTTTTGACGTGATCGAAAACCATCCCGATTGGCTGGCGGAAATTCACGGAATTACCCTCAAAAAAGCGCGGGCGATTTCCGAGGATTTCAAAAACAAGGCGGGTATTCGCTCGGCAATGCTGTTCTTTCGGGAATATTTCGGTGCCGCGATGACGGTTCGCATCTATAAAAAGTGGGGTGCAAACGCGGTCGATCTGGCAAAGAAAAATCCCTATCTTCTGTGCGAGGAGATCGAGGGCATCGGCTTTGAACGTGCCGACCGTATGGCGGTACAGCTGGGGCTTGATTTGCATTCGATGGAGCGTCTTTCGGGCGGTGTTCGCTATTTGCTCAGTACAAACGCGGGGCAAAACGGACACGTGTGTCTGCCGCGTGAAAAGCTTGCGGCAAGTGCCGCACGACTGTTGGACACCTCCCCCGAGCTTGTCGAGGAGGCAATTTCCGGGCTTTTGAAGGAGCAGAAGATCCGCACGGTCAATTTTGACGGAGTTCCGTTTTTGTATGACCGATATCTTTATGAAAACGAAAAATACATTGCGCAAAAGTTGATTTTATTGGATAAGGTATGTCCCGCGATGGACACCGCCAATATCGGCTCGTTTATCCAAAAGGAAGAGAGGGATAGCGGGGTACGGTATGCAGAGCTTCAACGGAAAGCGATCTTTGACGCGCTGGAAAACGGCGTGATGCTGCTGACGGGCGGTCCCGGAACCGGAAAAACCACTGTTGTTCGCGCGTTGCTGCATATCTTTGACAGCATGGGAATGAAGATTGCCTTGTGCGCACCGACGGGGCGCGCGGCAAAGCGGCTGTCCGAGTCTACCTCCTGCGAGGCAAAGACCATCCACCGGTTGCTGGAATACGGAGGAGAAGAGGGACAGTCGGTGCGCTTTCACCGTGATGAAAAAAATCTGCTTGACGAGAACGTCATCATCATAGACGAGGCGTCCATGGTTGATAACAATCTGATGAGCGCGCTTTTGAAGGCAGTGAAGCCGGGCGCGCGGGTCATTATCATCGGGGATTCGGATCAGCTTCCGTCGGTGGGAGCAGGAAACGTATTGCGGGATCTCTTGGAGAGCGAACGCTTTGCAACCGTACGCTTGAACGAAATTTTTCGGCAGGCGCAAAAAAGCCTGATCGTCACAAACGCGCATGCCATCAATCACGGAGAGATGCCGCGCCTTGACGTCAAGGATAACGACTTCTTTTTCTTGCCGCGCGAAACCGACCGAGAGATCGCGCAAACCGTGGCAGATCTTTATCGGAGCCGTCTTCCGAGAACGTACGGCGAGATGGCAGTGAACGGAACGCAGGTGATTTCGCCCTCCCGAAAGGGCGAAACGGGAACAGAAAACCTGAACGTCGTTTTGCAAAACGCGCTCAATCCGCCGTGCGACGGAAAGCGCGAGCACCGATTCCGCGAAACGGTTTTTCGCGAGGGGGATCGCGTGATGCAGATTCGCAACAATTACGATTTGACGTGGACGAAGACGGACGGCAGTACGGGCACGGGGCTTTTCAACGGTGATATCGGGGTGATCGAGCGTATCAACCATGCCGCTGAAAATATGGAAATCCGCTTTGACGACCGAACCTTTGTGTATGAGTTCAATATGCTGGATGAGCTTGAAATGGCGTATGCCGTGACGGTTCATAAAAGCCAGGGCAGTGAATATCCCATCGTGATTCTCCCCATGGGGAGTGCTTCACCGATGCTGCTCTCCCGAAATTTACTGTACACGGCGGTTACACGGGCGCAAAACATGGTGATTTTGGTTGGACGCGAGGAGATCGCGAGAACGATGGTTGAGAACAACCGTCAATCGATGCGCTATACCGGTCTTTTGTATTGGCTGGAGGATAAGACGTCGTGAAACGGGGACTTTGGAAGCGAATCTTATTTCCGCCGAAATGTGCCGCATGCCGTGTGTTGATCGATTGGTACGACGGGGATTTGGGGCTTTGCGAGGACTGCATAAAAGGTTGGGAGCTTGCAAAGCGCGAACCATGCAGCATCTGCGGCGAAGCGGTCAGCCGATGCCTTTGTATGACCGAGGAAATGAAACGCGCGAAATGTGCCGATTTCAGAAAGCTGACCTACTATTATCACGCAACGCGCGACCGCGTACAAAATCGCGTGCTGTATGCAATTAAGGAGAACCGTACGCAGGCGACGCACGATTTTTTGGCGCTTGAGCTCTTGCCGCATCTGCAGGCAGTGATCGACGGCAAGCCGAATGGGGATTTTTGCATCGTATGGTTGCCGCGAAGCCGCGAGGCTAAGAAAAAGTACGACACCGATCAAGCCGAGCAGCTGGCGTATGCGCTTTCCCGTCTGAGTGGAATTTCTGCCGTGCGGGCACTGAAGCGCGTGGGCGGAACGGTGCAAAAGGACCTTTCTGCCAACGCACGGAGCAAAAACGCAAAGCAATCTTTCGCACTGTGCGAATCGGTTGATCTTTGCGGGAAAACCGTTATTTTGGTGGACGATTTGGTTACAACGGGGTCGGGTATGGCAGCCGGAGCAAGGCTTTTGCGGAAAAACGGAGCCGCTTTGGTTCATTGCATTGCCGTGGCAAGTGACGATTTGAATCGGGAGCTTTCTTGATTTTTGCTTGATCGGTTGCTTTTTGGCATAAAAATCTTCTTTTTGTCAGAAAAAGATTGATTTTTGCGAATAAATCATGTATAATGAGGGTGAAGAATGTGAAAGGAGGCTTTGTGATGTCGGGAAACGGAAAAAAGACGGTCAAAAAGGGAAATAACAGCAGTGGGACAGCGAAAAACGGCGGCGCAAAGGGACTTCTTTCTCGCTTCCGCAATCTGCAATTTAACCGCAATATCGGAATTGACCTGGGAACGGCAACCGTTCTTGTGTACGTGCAGGGAAAGGGCATCGTTTTGGAGGAGCCTTCCGTGGTTGCCATCGACACCACCACCGACCGTATTTTAAAGGTTGGAACCGAGGCGCAGCAAATGCTGGGAAGAACCCCGGGTAATATCGTTGCCGTTCGTCCCTTGCGTGACGGCGTTATCAGCCAATACGAGGTCACGCTGAAAATGATTCAGTATTTTATCCGACGTGCTTGCGGAAATATGTTTTTTCAACCGCGCGTCATGATCTGTATTCCGTCGGGCATTACCGAGGTTGAGGAGCGCGCCGTACGCGATGCGGCACACGAGGCGGGCGCACAAAAGGTCTATTTGATCGAAGAGCCCACCGCTGCGGCAATCGGTGCAGGACTTGATATTTATGCACCGAACGGAAATATGGTGATCGATATCGGCGGCGGAACCACCGATATTGCCGTGCTTTCCTTGGGCGGTGTCGTGGTGTCCGAATCGATTAAGATCGCGGGGGATAAATTTGACGAAGCCATTATGAGCTACGTTCGTCGCAAGTACCGTGTTCTGATCGGGGAGAGAACCGCAGAGGCACTCAAAAAGCGCATTGGCGCGGTGTACGATCATCCGGAACCGAAATACGTGGAGGTTAAGGGTCGCTGTATGACGCAGGGACTTCCGAAGCTGATTACCCTCAGCTCGCGCGAGATGATAGAAGCCTTGGCAGAACCGATCAGTGCCATTTTGAATGCGATTTGTATGGTGATTGAGCGCACACCTCCCGAGCTTTTGGGCGATATTCTGCGCAACGGAATCGTGATGACGGGCGGCGGCAGTATGCTGTATGGCTTTGATCAGCTGGTGACCCGTGCCACGGGAATCAAGACCCGCGTGGCAGAGGATGCGGTATCCTGCGTTGCGATCGGAACCGGTAAATCCCTCGATCATTTGGATATGCTGCGCGAGGGAACCATCAATCTTTCCAATGAGCGAAAGATTCGTTTGTAATACCATTTACAAGAGGTATGAACATGGAATATGTAGTCAAAGGGCGGAACCCAAGTTCGGTGTTCCGCTTTTTTGAGGAGATCAGCGCAATTCCGCGCCCCTCCTATCATGAAGCGAGCATTGCCGATTATCTTTGCGCGTTTGCAAAAACGCGCGGGCTGGAATGCTACCGCGACGAGCTTCACAACGTATTGATGAAGGCACCTGCGACCAAAGGGCAGGAGCACCGTGCCCCGATCCTTTTTCAAGGGCATACCGATATGGTATGTGAGAAAAACGGGGACGTGGAGCATGACTTTCTCAAGGATCCGTTACACTTGCGTGTAGAGGGGGATCTTCTGCGCGCAACGGGTACCACACTGGGCGCGGACAACGGGATCGCGGTTGCCATGATGCTGGCTCTTTTGGACGGAGCCGTTGCCGAGCATCCCCCCATTGAATGTCTGTTTACCGTGTCCGAGGAAACCGGCATGGAGGGCGTTAACGGATTTGATTACAGCCGCATCACGGCATCACGGCTGGTCAATTTGGACAGCGAGCGCTTGGGGTGCGTAACGGCGGGCTGCGCGGGAGGAATCCGATCGGATCTTTCGCTTTCGTATACGGAAGAGCCCTTTGCGGGCTGTGCGATATCCTTGCGCATCGGCGGCTTGATCGGAGGACACTCGGGTGAGCATATCGACAAGGGGCGTGCCAACGCAAACAAGCTGATGGGTCGGTTGCTGAGCACCTTACTTGCCAAAACCGATGCGCGGATTCTTTGCGTAGAGGGCGGCTCCAAGACCAATGCCATTCCGCGTGAATGCCGCGTAACGCTTGCGGTTTCGGATGTGGATGCCGCGAGCGAGATCCTTTTGACAGAAGCCGAAAGGATTGCAAGCGAGCTTATACCCGAGGATCGCGGCTTTTGCGTGACCGTGGAGGATTGCGAGCCCGAGCCCATGATGCTCAGCCGTGCCGATACCTTACGGGTTGCCACCGTGCTGGCTTGCACGGCAAATGGGGTTCTTGCCATGAATCGGGACGTGGAGGGCTTGGTGGAATATTCCCGTAATTTGGGTGTCGTATCCACCGAGGATGGAAAAATCTCCTTTGCTTTTTCTACGCGCTCATCGATGGACAGCCGTTTGGACGCGTCGGTTGCCGAGCTTGACCTGCTGGCTCGCACGGTTGGTGCGGAAGCGGTTCATCACGGCAGATATCCGGGCTGGTCGTATGCAATCGATTCTCCTTTGCGTGAATCGTATTGCGCGGCATACCGAGAGGTGACGGGACACGAGGCACAGGTCAACGTGATCCATGCAGGCTTGGAATGCGGCGTGATTTGCTCGAAGCTGCCGCGCATGGATGCGATTTCCATCGGACCTACGATGTTTAACATTCATTCTCCGGACGAAGCCTTGAGCCTTTCGGATACCGAAGCGTTTTGGAAGACGCTGGTGAAGCTCATAGAAATACTGTAAACAGACACAAAACGAAGCAGAGCAAGATTATGAGGAGTTCTCCTTGTAGTCTTGCTTCTCCTTTACCATTATCAAGTGAAAGCGTCTGCTGCACTGCAGGCTCGTACGTATATTGCAATTGCCGTTGTGGGAATTGCCGTGGCAGCTTTTCATTATCTGTATTTCAAAAAACGAAAAGATTACTTTGTGTGATAAGAAAAGGCTTGCACTTTCGGGGCAGCTGCATGTAATGCAGAACCCAAACACACGGAAATCATCGAAAAAAGAAACACCGTTTTCGTTATCAAGAAATTGATAGGAAAGCGGTGTTTTTTGGTGGAAGGTTGGCGAATTTTACACGTTCGTTTTTCCCTTTGTTTGATTTGCTTCTTTCCGATACTGCGTGGGCGTGATACCGTATGCTTTTCGAAACAGAGCGTAAAAATAGGTTTCGTATTCGTATCCGACCTCTCGTGCAATTTCTCCGATCTCCATTTTCGTATAGCGAAGTAACATGCAGGCAGCCGAAAGGCGGTGTCGGTTCAAAAGCTCCGATAGGGTACAGCCGTATTCTTTGTTCAGGATGCGGCTGATCTGCTTGGGGCAGAGGAACAAAACGCGCGAAAGATCGGCAAGACGTACGGTTTCCGTATAATGCTGAGCGATGTATTGGTCGATGGTGTTGACGTGTCTGCCGTATTTTTCGGTTGTACCTACGGGCTCTGTCTGCTCGGGTGACAGGCGGGAAATCAGCTCGGAAAATAAGAGTGTCAACAGATGCGGAAGATCGGCACTACCCGTGCTGACCGACAGCGCGCGAGCAATATGCGTGATATAAAAATGCTCGTCTTCCGACAAGGGAAGCGCAGTTTCTTTCGTCGAAAGTACCTCGGAAAGCACCTCATACGAGCTGTTGGCTTCATGCGGCTTCTCTATGGAAAAATAGAGATAACAGCCACTGCAATCCTTGTCTGCCGTAACGTAATGATCGAGCTGCGGCGGAATGATCAAAAGCGAATCGGTGTAGGTTCGGTTTTCGGTCAGGGTGTGGAGCGTGATCGAGCCGTGTTCTACCAAAAAAAGCTCGTAATCGTTGTGCCGGTGCACGGTTTTGAGCTGTGCGGGCAGCGAGTTCGGCAGGTTGCTCGGCGAAAGACGAAACGAGTTTTTCCATACCGTTATTTTCAGTGAAACGACTGCACATTGAATTGAAAATCCAAGCTCTTGCATGGGGGTGCTCCTTTTTGCGACGTTTTTTCTATTATACCTCATAGGTTCTCAAAAAGCAAGACGAATTATAAAAAAAGGACATTTTTTGGCGGAAATGTCTTGGTAAATGATTGACTTTTGGAGGGAGTGACTTTATAATAAGGACATCTTTGTGAAAAGGAGAAATTGTGCTTTGAAACGAAAAAACGATCTGTTCGACTACCTGCTGATGGCTTCCGTGGCGATTTTGATTATCGTGTTTGCGGTCTTACGCGAGCAAACGCTCTTGAAAACGCTTCCCACGCTGATTACACTGGCGGTGCAGATGTTGCTTGTAAAAGCCAATCGATACGCATTTCTATTGGGCGGCGCAAATGCGCTGCTGTACGGTATTTCTTATTGGTCGGAGGGGCTTTATTTCTCCTTGGTTTCAGCGGTGGTGATCTCGGCACCGATTCAGTTTTATTCCTTTTTCGTTTGGAGCAAAAATAAGGACCGATCGCGCCCCGAATTAAAGGTGCTTGGAATCAAGCGGCTGTTGCCCGTGCTGGCGGTCAGCCTATTGGGCTGGGTGGCTTGCTACTTCGGTCTGTCGCGATTTTTCGCGGGACAGTCTTATCCGTTGATTGACACCTATATTTTCGCAATGTCGATTACGGTTTCGATCCTTGCCGCGCGGCAGTTTGTGGATTCGCAATACATCAACGCTGTGTCCTCAATTCTCTCACTCATGCTTTGGATTCTTCTGACACTCAAGGATCCCGCCAACTTCAATTACGTCATCATTGCGTCCTATAATCTGTTCCGCATTGTGCAGGCGGCGGTTACGTGGACGAAAAAATATCTGGAAAATCAAAAAACAACCGCAAAGGAGAATGGTTTATGAAGATTCGTTTGACCCATCAGCTGCCCCCGCAAAAGGACAATCCCAGAAACAGTGAGGGAGCTTTTTTGAGAGGAAAAAACGGGGAGATTCTGTTCGCGTACAGCCGTTATCATGGGGATAGCAGCCATGACCATGCGACTTGCAATATTGCCCTGATCGTGTCGCACGACGAGGGAGAGAGCTGGAGTGAACCGCGCCTGATCGCGCGGGCCGCCGAGTTTGGCACGGACAATATCATGAGTGTTTCCGCCGTGGAACAGAAAAACGGGGATCTTGCATTTTATTTTCTGATCAAGGAGAACGACCTGAACGCCACGCTCGGAAGAGTGATCTCCTCGGACGGCGTAAATTGGACAAGCGAGCGCTGTATCTGCAATTGCCCCAAAGCCTACTACGTGGTAAACAATGACCGCATCGTGCGTTTGTCGGACGGCAGATTGCTTGCGCCGACAGCGTTTTGCACGAATGAGGAGATCTTTTTGCACGGCAGCCGCCACATGTCGGCAACGATTCTGGTTTCCGAGGATGACGGTGCAAGCTTTTTCCTCTCCGAGCAGACCTTCCGCCTGCCAAATCCGGGTGACTGGGCGCGCGGCTATGAAGAGCCGGGAATCATTGAATACAACGATCGGTTGTATTATTGGATCCGTACCTATCTCGGCAGACAGTACGAAACCGAATCGAGGGAGGGTATCAACGGCTTTTTCGATCCTCGCCCGAGCGAGTTTACCTCTCCCAATTCTCCCATGCAGATCAAGAGCTTTGACGGAGTAGCCTACGCGCTCTACAACCCCGTTCCGCGCTATGACGGCAGAGTTGAGCTCGAGGGCTCGTGGGGACGCACGCCGTTTGTGTTGCGAAAGAGCCTTGACGACGGCAAGACGTGGGGGACGTTGAACGTGATTGAGGATGACCCCGCGCGCGGCTATTGCTATCCCGCCGTGTTCAAAACGCGCGATAACTGTCTGCTTCTCGGCTATTGCCGCGGAAATGCGGAGGATGGGAATACGCTGTGCCGTCTTGGAATTGCAAAAATAGAGATCGAATCGATTGAATGAGCCGTTAAAGGTCGGCTTCAAAAAGGGCAGAGAAATCCGAAAAAGAAGGATTTCTCTGCCTTTCTCGTTTTTGCAAAAAAATGCAGGTTTAACAAACTTTTTTGTCAAAAAGTTGTTGACAAAATGCAACTTTTGTATTATAATAATTTCGTTTCATATGCCGAATGTGCGGTTTTTTTGGGATGGTTTTGCAATTTTGTGAAATTCTTGTCAATCAAACTTGCAAATTTCCCGGCACAATTCATAGGAGGATTCATAATTATGAGCATCAAAAACGAGTATTTGCTGAAAGTCATTGAAGACGTGAAGAAGCGTAACCCGGGTGAAACCGAGTTCCACCAGACCGTTACCGAGGTTTTGGAGTCCCTGGAACCCGTTGTAAACCAGCGTCCCGACATCGTGAAGGCAGGCATCATTGAAATGATGGTTGAGCCCGAGCGTATCATCAAGTTCCGTGTTCCGTGGGTAGACGATAACGGAAACGTGCAGGTAAACCGCGGCTTCCGCGTACAGTTCAACAGCGCGATCGGTCCGTACAAGGGCGGTCTCCGTTTCCATCCCTCTGTAAACGAGAGCATCATCAAGTTCCTCGGCTTCGAGCAGACCTTCAAGAACTCCCTCACGGGTCTTCCCATGGGCGGCGGTAAGGGCGGCTCCGACTTCGACCCCACCGGCAAGTCCAACGGTGAGGTTATGCGCTTCTGCCAGAGCTTTATGACCGAGCTTTCCAAGTATATCGGTGCAGATACCGACGTTCCCGCAGGTGACATCGGTGTTGGCGCACGTGAGATCGGCTATCTGTACGGTCAGTACAAGAGATTGCGCAACGAGTTTACCGGCGTTCTGACCGGTAAGGGAAGATCCTACGGCGGTTCCTTGATCCGTCCCGAGGCAACCGGCTTTGGCGCAGTTTACTATGCAGTTGAAATGCTGAAGTCCTACGGTGAGGATATCAAGGGCAAGACCTTTGCAATTTCCGGCTTCGGAAACGTTGCTTGGGGTACCGTTCAGAAGATCACCGAGCTTGGCGGTAAGGTTGTTACCATTTCGGGTCCCGACGGTTATATCTACGATAAGGACGGCGTAAACACGCCCGAAAAGATCAACTTTATGCTGGAGATGCGCGCATCCTGCCGCAACCGCGTACAGGATTACGCTGATAAGTTTGGCGTTCCTTTCTTTGCAGGCAAGAAGCCTTGGGGCGAAAAGGTTGACGTAATCATGCCTTGCGCTACCCAGAACGAGGTTCAATTGGACGATGCAAAGGCAATCGTTGCAAACGGCGTGAAGTACTACGTTGAGGTTTCCAACATGCCCACCACCAACGAGGCAATCGCATTCCTCAAGCAGAGTGGTGTTGTAGTTGCTCCTTCCAAGGCAGTAAACGCAGGCGGTGTTGCCGTTTCCGGCTTGGAAATGTCCCAGAACTCCATGCGCTACAGCTGGACTGCAGAAGAGGTTGACGCAAAGCTGCACGCAATCATGAAGGGCATTTACGACAGCTCCGTTGCCGCTGCAAAGGCATACGGCATGGAGGGTGACCTGGTTGCAGGTGCGAACATCGCAGGCTTCCTCAAGGTTGCCGACGCTATGCTTGCTTACGGTGTAGTTTGATTTTCGGATAAGAGAGTTTGTTTATGGAGGGGAGAGGGACTTTTCGGAAAAAGTCCCTCTCCCCTCCAAACCACCCCTTACCCCAAAACCTTTACAGAAGAACGAGCGACGGACGAACCGCTAAACACGGCTCGTCCGTCGCTCGTTCTGCAAACGCTTGTGCGTTTGCAGGGTGATTACGGCATTTTCTCTTGTAGGGGAGGGAACGAAAGAAGCCTTCCCCCGAGGGGTAGCGAAGTGGCGCGAGGGCAAACTATAAAATACCACCCCCGCAAACGCGAAGCGTTTGCAAGCCCCCACCAAGGCGTGCCGTGTTTAGCGGTGCTACTTGGTGGGGGCTTTTGCGAAAGGTTTTGGGGCGAGGGGGAGGTATGGAGGGGGAGAGGGGCTTTTTCGAAAAGTCCCTCTCCCCCTCCAAATCACTTCCTCTTATCCAATCACTTTCCTCAATGCACACATATCGGCAAGCAGGGGCTGTGCCGGTGTGGCAAGGTCGTCGTATTCGTAAACGCATAGGGTCGTGCAGTTTCCAAGCGTTTCGCCAACGCGGCGGAGCAGGTGGCATGACGCTCCTCCGCAAAGGAACAAAAAGGGAATCTTCAACTCCTTTTTCAACAGCGTGATCAGGCGCATGGCTTCCAGCTCTTCCTCTTGGGTGTCGGCTTTGATGACGATCTTGCAAACGTCCGCACCGCGCGCTTGTTGCCCCAAAGCAATCTCCAACACGCGATCCTCGGGGGTGTGAACGTGCGTGTGCGAGGACATGAGAACCTCCCCGCCCGCCTCGTGGATCGCATCGATCAGCGCCATCTGCTTTTTGACGGCAACCGGATCGGAGGTGAATTCATCGGGCTGTGGATCGAACAGATCTCCGATCACATCACACAGCGTCGCACCGCAACGGGCAAGCAGGGTCAGCTCTTTTGCCAATACGTCATCGCTTTTTCCCACGTTTTGCTTGCCGCGGTAGTTGGTAACGTATACGGGAAGACCGTGTGCTTTTTCAAAGAGCATACGGTAGGTTTCTTCGTTGCGGTATTCGGGCGGAAATTGGCAAAATTGCATACCGAAGGCTTCTGCGCCAATCGCGTAGGCTTTGTCCATCAATTCGATGGTTCGTGCGGGTGTGGTTGCTTGCACCATGGTGGTGAGCAGGGGCTTGTCATGCTTCAAAAAGGTAGGTTTCATTTGTTCACACTTCTTCCCATGGCGTTTCTGCCGCCGTCGATCATAATATTTTCACCGTTGATAAATTGTCCCTTGTCGGAGATCAGGAATAAGCAAAGATCAATGATCTCCTGCGGCTCGGCAGCTCTGCCCATAGGGGTTTGCATCCGTGCCATTTCGGGACGCGTGAGAACGGGACCGGGAGATACGCAAACGCAACGGATGTTGTGCTTTGCACCGAACTGTGCGATTGATTTTGTCAAACCGTACATGAGTCCCGCTTTGGCGGTTGCATAATCGGGATTGTAACCGCTGCCTTCTGCCCCCGTGATTGAACCGAGATTGATGACAATACCGCCCTTTTGCGTACGCATTTGTCCCAAAACCGCATGCGCGAAATAAAAGGGACCCTTGAGGTTGACGTCCAAGCCCCAATCGTATACGTCAATCGGCACGTCGGGAAGCTCGGGGTAGAGCACTTTATCTACCTTGTGAATTCGGGTAGAGGCACCGCCTGCAAAATTTACCAGTACGTCGATGCTTCCGAATTCCGCAACCGCACGGTCACGCGCCGCACACACCGAGCTATAGTCGCGCACGTCGCAAACAACCCCGATGGCGCGCCCCCCGTCCTTTTCGTTGATCTCTGCAACCTTTTCCAAAAGAAGCGTTTCATTGACGTCACACATCACCACGTTGCCGCCAAGAGAAGCAAAATTCTGTGCGAATAACAGTCCCATGCCCGATGCCGCACCGGTGGAAATTGCTGTTTTGTTTTGAAAGTTCATACCGTTTCTCCTTTTTCTTACTGCTTTTTGCGACAGCCGTCGATCTGAATGTTCTGTCCCGCGATATAGCTTGCCTCATCGGATGCAAGGAAGCAAATCAAATTGGCGTTTTCGCGCCCGCTGCCGGTTCTTCCCATAAAGGAAAGCTCCGAGGGCTGCGTGTAATCGATATCGGGCTGGTCGGAGGGCGAAACGCTCCCGGGCGAAACCGCGTTGACCAAAACGCCTTTTGCGCTGACCTCCTTTGCCAGTGCCTTGGTAAAGGCAATCAACGCCCCCTTGGTTGCCGAATATTGCGTCATTTTTGCGTTTCCGTACACGCCCGCAACCGACGCTACGTTGATGATTCTGCCGTATTCCCGGTCAAGCATCGAGGGAAGCACCGCGCGTGTGACGTAAACGGTTCCCATGACGTTGACGTCAAAATACCGTTTCCAATCGGCACTTGAAATTTCCAAAAAGGTCTTAGCACCCCGCCAGATTCCGGCGTTGTTGACGAGAATATCGATCTTACCCGTTACCTCCAGCGCGGTTGCAACGATTTGATTTACCGATTCCTCGTCACTGATGTCACATTGATAAATCTGTACGTTGTCGGTGTACGAAGCAAGCTCGTCCTTGAGTGCGGAGAGCTTGTTAAAATCAAGATCCAGCAGAACGAGTGACGCCCCGCCGCGCGCCATTTCCAATGCCGTAGCACGTCCGATTCCAACTGCCGCACCCGTAATCAGCGCAACGCGTCCTTGTAACTTCATAATTTGAACCCTCCCAAATCTTTTCTGCCTTTATGGTATCATAATTTGCGCTTTCTTGCAAGCCATAAAACGATAGAAGATTGCTCTTTCTGATACAAAAATGCTTGAAAACTTGACAAAAACAAACGAAAATGATATAATCAGAAAAAAGCAAGGGAAGAGGGATTCAAATGGATTTGAAAAATATTGTGGTAACCGATCTTGTTAATGTGATTACGGTGCATTCTCCCAAGGGGCGCGTGCAACCGATGGTACAAAGAAAATACTACGGAATCTCTTTTTGTATTTCGGGGCAGATTACTTATACACAGAACGGAAAAAGCTACGTGTCCGACTGCGATCATGCCGTGATTCTGCCGCAGGGAGCAACCTATACCGTAACCGGTGATAAAACGGGAGATTTTCCCGTGATCAATTTTACTGTGCAGGAGCCTTTTTGCGATACCGTTACCGTGATTGCCGTTAAAAAGCAGGACTATCTCCTTCATTTATATGAACAGATCCGAAAGCTGTCCTTCATGCACGGAAGTCGTGCCAAGCAAATGAGCCTTTTTTACGATATGATAGACACGCTTGCAGAGGAGCGTCGTCCATACCGCTTGTTGCCCGCATTGCAATATTTGGAAAATCACTATCAGGAGGAAACGCTTACCAACGCGCTGCTTGCCAAGGAGTGCCGTATCAGTGAGGTCTATTTCCGAAAGCTGTTTACCGGGGAGTTTGGTGTTTCCCCCAAGCAGTATATCATTGAATTACGCATGGAGCGCGCCAAACAGCTTCTTTGCGAGGGTGCGCGCGGAACGGCCGAGATTTCCGAGCTTTGCGGGTTCGCGTCCCCCTATCATTTTTGCAGACTTTTTAAGCAGCACACGGGGATGACACCCTCGGAATATCGAGCCGCCAACCAAATTCTGCATGTATAGTTTTGCGTTTCTGTTTTGGAATTTTGTCGGTTATGAGCTACACAAAAAAGCAAAAGTGCCTTTTAAAATGCCAAAAATGGAAAAATATATTTCAAAAAGTACTTGACAAATGCCAAAAGCGGTTGTATAATAGAGTCGATCAAAACAAAAAGGAGCAGGCTGCTCCGTGAAAGGACTTATTATGGCAACCGCAAAGAAGGTAAAAAAGCAAGTTCCAACCGAATTGGATGAAAAGGGAAAACGCGAGGCACTGGCAACAGCCATGTCGCAGATCGAACGTGACTTCGGTGCCGGCTCGATTATGAAACTGGGCGAAAACACCCGCATGGAGGTGCAGGCGATTCATACGGGCTCACTTTCCTTGGACTTGGCTCTCGGGATCGGCGGCGTTCCGCGCGGAAGAATCGTGGAGATCTTTGGCCCCGAATCTTCGGGTAAAACCACGGTTGCGCTGCATATTTTGGCGGAGGTACAGAAGATTGGCGGAACCGCCGCGTTTATCGACGCGGAGCACGCATTGGATCCCGTATATGCCAAAAATCTTGGAGTCAATATCAACGATCTGTTGGTTTCTCAGCCCGATTGCGGAGAGGATGCACTGGAAATTTGCGAGGCATTGGCACGCTCCGGCGCGGTTGACGCGATCGTGGTAGACTCGGTTGCCGCCTTGGTTCCCAGACAGGAAATCGAGGGGGATATGGGACAGTCGATGGTCGGTGTGCAGGCAAGAATGATGTCGCAGGCAATGCGCAAGCTTTCGGGTGTTATTTCCAAAAGCAATTGCGTGGTGGTATTTATCAACCAGATCCGCGAAAAGGTTGGCGTGCTGTACGGCAATCCCGAAACCACCCCCGGCGGACGTGCGCTGAAATTCTTTGCGTCGGTACGAATCGACGTTCGGAAGACCGAACAGCTCAAGGATGGAAACGATATCTACGGAAACCACGTCAAGTGTAAGATTGTGAAGAATAAGGTAGCTCCTCCTTTCCGCGTTGCCGAGTTTGACATTCTGTACGGCAAGGGTATTTCGCTTTCCAGCGAGCTTTTGGACTATGCGATCAATCTGGACATCATCAAAAAAAGCGGCTCTTGGTTCTCCTATAACGGTGAGCGCATCGGACAGGGTAAGGAAAACGTACGAAAGCTGATCGAGGGCAACCCTGCTATGATGCAGGAGATTGAGGAAAAGGTACGCGCCATGAGTGAGGATGCAAATCTTGCCGGCGGAGAAGATGAATTTGAGGTAGACGACGGCGACGATGAGTTTGATCTGCGTCTTTCGGACGGTGGGGATGAATGATCTGTTATTCCGAAGCCTTGCAATCGAATAATCTGATTATCACGCTCCGAAGCCTACAGGCACAAAACGAGGGCTCCGAGATCGTTTTGCGAATTCTCTTGGAGTGCGGTGAAAACCGAGAGGAACGAAGATTGGTTCTCACGGCATCGCAGTATTGCGAGCTGAAGCCGCAAAAGGGCGTTCTTTCGGAGGAAGCCTTTGAGCAGTTGGAGGCGGCAGCCGAATTGTGCCGTGCCATTCGGGCAGGGGAGAGCCTTATGTCCTATGGCAGTAACACGGCAGGGATGTTGACGCAGAAGCTGTTGCGACGCGGCTTTATGCGTGCTACGGCAATCGAGGCGGCAGAATATTTAAAGCGCACGGGTGTGATCGATGAAACACGCGACCTACAGCGTGAGCTGGAGAAGTGTTTGCGCAAGCTATGGGGAGCCAAGCGGATCAATGCACATCTGTGGTCGAAGGGCTTTGATATGGATGCCATGTCGGAGCTTCCTGACTTTTTGTCCGAAATTGATTTTGAGGAAAATTGCGCAAGCTTGATCCGAAAGCATTACGGTGAGGTGCCGCGTGATCGCGAAGAGCAACGGCGCATGATTGCCTTTTTGAGCCGTTACGGATACTCGCTGGATGAAATTCGTTGTGCCATGCGCAAGCTGTCCGATTGAACTTTATACAAAAACGGAAACGGGAGAAGCAATTCAGCTTCTCCCGTTTCCGTTCGTTCAATACAAAAGGTCGTAGTGATCCTTGACGGATTCGATCACGGATTCCGCAACGGGCTCCTCTTCGGGCTCCTCTTCGGGCTCCTCTTCGGGCTCCTTTTCAGGCTCCTTTTCAGGCTCCGTGGTGGGAGTTGTTTCCGTGGTGGTTTCTTTGCTAAGACTTTGCAGAAGTGACGTCAGCACGTCGGTATATCTTGCAAAATAGCGGTCGCTCAAGACGTCGTTTTCATCCATTACCAGCATGGCGGCAAGGTAATATTCCGCAATCGGAAGAAAAATATCCGAGAGAGGGAAATAGCCGTCAAGCTCAACCGTTACCTTCGCAAAGGCAGGTCGCGCACCTTGACCGTTTGCCATGCGATAGCGGTTGTCGGTGGCAGATTGCTCGGTACAAAAGGTCGCTAAGAGATACGTGGCGCGGTCTTCGTAGTCCGAGGTATCTCCGTTCGTTTCGGTTTCACCGAGCAATCGCAAAGCCGCTTTGTAAATGTCGCGATAGGTCATCGGCTTGCTTTAGGCAATGGCGACGGAAAGCGTTACCATTTCGTTGGGGTATACGACCTTTGCACCGTACAGATGCAAGCCCTTTACGGCATCGGCAAAGCGAAGCTCGGGACGGTAAGCGTCAATTTCGGAGAGCTGCTCGGCAAATGCGATGGCGCGCTTGGTGCGGACGAGGCACTGGTGCTTGATCGAAGAATCGATTTCGGTTTTGACGATGTTGTTGGAAACGAAGATCTTACAACCCGCAATGCTGCCGATGCAGCCGGTTTCGAGAATTTCGGTGTTGTCGGAGGAAAGGTTCACCTTTGCCTTCAGAATCAGCTCGGCAACCTCGGGGCTGACCTCAATGACGATATCGTTGGGGTCCGCTACGTTGTTTACGTGCAGCTTGGTGCGCGCACTGATCAGCGTGTTCACGATGTTGCTTTCACTTGCCGCGGAAACGTTCAGCGTAATACCCGCCTGGTCATAAAGCTTGTATACGTATGCGTCGGCATCGTTTGCCAGCGCGTTTGCCGCATTTTTCATGGCAAGCTCCATCAAGCGGGGCGTTGCCTGAACGCGGTCAACGTCGTCGATCTGGAAGTTGAAGTACTTTGCCTGGTCGATTGCAAGCTCGCGCACGTTGTCGGAAAGCGTTTCGGGGGCACTCATGTTGACGTTTTTGGTATACTTGGATACGCTGACGTTTCCAAGACCGCAAATTTTTACGACGTTGCCTTGTTCGCGAATATCGCCCTCAAATTCACGGTTGCAGTTTGCAACGGCGATGTACTGCTTGTCCAGCGCGCGATAAAGATTTTCGCTCCATACGGTGGGAATAAAATTGGTAATTGCCATAGTTGTAAATATCCTTTCTTTTTATAAAATAAATTCGGGGATCATCAGTGCCACTTTTGCATGGACTGCATGATTTTTTGATAGTTTTTTCGGACCTCAGCGGGGGACATCGATCGAACCTCACCGGGAGAAAAATACTCGTTTTCCGGTGATTCAACCGATCCCGAGGACCTTTTTTGGTTGTCTGCATTGCTTTTCTCGGCAAGCATTTCGGTATAGGCTCTTTTTTTCTCTGCCAGCGCATAGGCGGCGGCAATGGGAATTCCACGGCGTACGTCCTGCCAAACGCTGTCGGGAAGTGTGGAGAACGCAGTGTCCGGATAAAGCGTGCGAAACTCCTCGCATTCCTCTGCCATGCGATTCCAATAGGTGTCCTTTTGTGCCAATTCAGCGCGCAGATGCATCAATTCACTTCGCAGCTGTTCAATTCGCTCTTGCGCAGTTGTCTCAGAATCGGCGGTAAGATCAGAATCAGAATCTTGCACGGGATCCGCAGAAATTTCCATATTTTCAGCAAAGCTCTCACAACACGTGCAAGAGGTCGCCGCATCCTTTCCTTCGTCTGAGCCGGCGAGGTCGGATGAAGGTTCTTTTTCTGCTTGCGTCGAACACGCTTCCGATATCGGATCGCCCGATTGTGCATCCGCCACAGCTTGATTGCCTGTATCCATTTTGTCATCATTCATTTTTCACGGTTCCTTTCGATTGAATTTTGCAAAGCAAAGCAGATCGATCGTACAGCGTTCCCTCGGGCAACAGCTCCACGTAATCCTCCGGAGTGATTTCCTTTGCTTCCAACAGCTTATCGAGCAGAGTGACGGTTGCCGAGGGGGTATATCGGTCTACCATCGAAATTTTTGCCACTGCGCGAATCAGCTCGCTTTTCAACAGGCGGTAATCGGGACGCTCGGCATGCAAGCTGCCGTCTTTCGCCGTAATCAGATACTGTTCGGGATGACAGTAGGTACAAAGCATATCTGCCCAGATGGTTGCAAGCTGACCGATACAGCAACAAAATGCCGTGCTGACCTGCCGCAAAGCAACTTGAGATGCCTGCTGCAATGCCAGAATTGCACTGGTGTTGTTCGCCCTTTCGTCACCGAGCGCGGAATCGGTTGCACCCATCATGCTTTTGGTGTTTTCAATGACGTTGTTGATCAAGTCCAGATAACCGTCCTGCATCTGTCCCGTTCCAAGCACGGAAACGGCATCTGCCACGTTTCCGCCACCTACCGTAGCGATTGCCTGACCAACCTCGTTCGACCAATCGGGAATACGGGACTTATCATAGATGACCTTGGAAAATGCCGTATCATACATATGCTTCATCACCATGGCGTAAGCCGTATTGATGTATTTTTGGTTGGCAATCAGGTCGCTGACGGGAGCCGTGCCGTGGAAGGATCCCTTGGTGGGCATCCAGTTAAAATAAGCGATTGGGTAGAGCCGCAGACCCGTGTGAACACGCTTCAGAAGACAGGTACGCGTTGATTTTTCAAAAACGACTTCACCGTCTTCACGGAAGAAGCGGATCAGATAGGTGGCTTTTTCAGATCCCGAAAGCTCGTGCGCCTCCATGTCAGACGACCGCGCGTCCATCGCGGAATCCCCAATGATGGAATCGATTTCTTCACGCGAAAGTCCTTGTTCTTTGGCTTCGCGTCGCAAAGAAGTCACCGTGGCACGACCTGCAATCATCACGTAATCCTGCGTTTGCAGGTCGCGCTTGTTCACGTCGGAAACGAACAGGTCTGTGTTTTCGATCAAATCGGTGTGGATTTCTCCCAAAAACGGTTGACCGTTCTTGTGAGCGCTGTCCCACCAGCAATAAAAGACGGCATCACCCGAGATTGCCGCGTTGAGAAGCGCGTTTTGGGAAAGCGCCTTCATGTGATTGCGTTCCCAACGGTAAGCGGCATTTCGGTTGAGCATCTGAATGCCCGATTCAATCAACTCGCGCGTTGGAGTACTGCTCACAAAGGGAAGCTGCTCGTCGGCATATTGGATGGTCAGGTCACCGGACAGTACGGATCCCACCAGATAATCGGTAATTCTGCGAACGACGTTGAAAACGGGACGCGGGAGATCTGCGTTGGTTCCGTACCATTGATCGCCGCGATAGAAGCGTTCGTTGCGCCGTACCGTTTCATAAAGCCCGATGCGACGCTTGTATTCCTTGCCGGCTTCATAATCGCGCCAAGCCGAAGTTTGTGTTGTTTTCATAAAACTCCTTTCTCGTATTTAGGAATTTGCAAACAGCGCAAGCCTGTGAATGGTCGTGCGAGCCGTTCCGTTGTCGGTCAGCATGAACTTTACCATGCGAAAGCGTCCAAAGCCGACACGACGCTCCATGTAAAGCGGAAGACCGTTTTCGTTGGGCTTGGCGGCTGTCCAAACAAAGCTGCCGGTTTGATCCTCGTCTGCAAGCTTCATTTCCAGTGTCGTGCCGTAACACGCGGCAACCAGCGAAAACCGCAAGGCGCGCTTGACAAGATCCGGCGAATCAAAGTCCAATACGTCGCTTTTGAAGGATGCCTGGATCGGGACGCCGTTGTCGGTCATTTGTGAATCCTCAAACAAAAAGGAACGGTTGCCCTCCGCAAATCCGGAAAGCCCCTCGGACGTCAGGAAAAAGGATGGAGAAAATCCCGTAAAGGAATACCAATTTTTTTCACTGACCTGATAGACCCAAACGCGGCTTCCGTTTTTGACGTCATAAAACCAGTATTCGTCGTGAGGCGCGTCATAAAAGACGGTTGCATGCTCGGCAAAGGACTGGGTTTTCAGATCGTCAACGTCGTGCGGAATGAGTGACAATTCAAACGTGTCGGGGTCGGCAGCCTTTGAGGAAAGCAGATAGATTCCGCCGCGGTTGATGAGAACCGTTTTTCCGTCGCGTTCAACGAAGGGAAGCGGGGCGGTACAGCCGTACCCTCTCAAAACGGGGTACGAGGAAAGCGTGGTGCTCAGATAATTTCCGTCGTTGGCGTCAATCAGCGAAATTGCTTCCGCACCAAGATCGTGAAATGCGAGCAGGCGGTCATGGTTTGGAAACAGCGCGGTGATCGGATGGGTGCTGTTTCCGAGTGCCAGCATCATTTCATCGGTGAAATAGAGAGAATCGACGTTAGGATAGGCGGTTTGACACGAGGCCAGCATATGGTCGGTCACTTGCGTGCTTCCGAACAAATAGGTCGAATCGGGACCGCCGTACAAAAACAGACGTTCCATTCCCTGCACGCGGTCGCAATAGACACGGGAGCATTTTTTGATGTCGCCCGGCATGCCTTCCAGGTATAACGTCGTCATACCGATCTCTACCCAGGAAAAGATCTTGGGCATCGTTACCCGACGGCTACCCGAGGTGAAAACGTAATCGGTGATCTCTTTTCCGTCGGCAAGAACCGAATCCAAGGACTCTGCCGCATAGGGAAGCTCAAAAACCAGAGCACCATCAAGGTTTTTGTAAGATAGACGAATGCGCTTGGTCAAGAGATTCGGCGGTTCATGGTAATCGCCCAAACTTGTCGGCGACCAGTTTTTTCCCAACAAGGGAACGTAAGGCTCAACTGCAAAGAAGCGGGCTTCACTTTCTCGGTAACGGTAAATTTCGGTTCCGTCTAACAGATAAAGGCTTGAACGGTAGAAGAAAAAGCAAACCTCCCCGGTTGTCGTGGAAAGCGTGAGTGTTTCTTGAGGGGGACCGTCCTTTTGGACGTAGATTTTGTTACCTGCCGCGATGAATCGAGCAGGTTGACCGTTCAGAATGCCTTCCCAAAATCCTCGAACCACGCCGTCGAACGTATGCTGCGCTGTAAAGCCGCAACGTTTTTCCAAAGCTCCGTCGGCACGAATTCTGAAGTTTTGAAGCTCGTCGCAAGGCAGAAGATTCGACTTTTTTGCTTTTCCGATGCCGCTAAAGCCTTCAAAAATCGCTGATTTTTCGACATACTTTGGTTTGATTGTTGGCATTTGTAAACTCCTTTCTTTAGATTTTTTCGACTTTGTGAGCTTCCCCTGCACAGAGCAAGGAAAAGGGAACACTCAAAAAAGTCGGTTTTGATTTTGATTGGGGAAGCGAAAGTGACAGACGGAGGATTGCGGGGCTTCGCATGCGGGGGGACGGCTCATCACCGCGTATCGCAATGCCTCGGGTGCGTGTGTTACCGAATGCGGCTCCGATGCGGCATCCTCGGGACGGGTGGGATCACAGAGAAGTGCCGGAAGAGAGTCGATCAGCGTTTCGCAGGAGGATACGATTTTCAAGGATGGAGAACCGTCGCAAGCCGCAAGACGTTCCCGTAGCACGCGCCAGCCGGGGATACGTCGGTTATCTGCCGCGCGCATCGGCGGCATACCGACAGTGGCTTGCATGATTTCAAATCCGCTAAGCCCCGTGTCTTGCCTGCGGTTCCAAAGATCGGGGGAGGCTACCGCATATTCCGCACCTTGTCCCTGACACAACTCGGCAACCAGCCTCGCCGCCTCGCCGAGTGTGCGGTCCGGCTGACAGATCTCACGCAGAACGAACAGAGTACCGTATTCGTCCACACCGAGCAGCAGTGCCGCCAGCATATCGAATCCGTAATCAAAAGCAACGAAACGACGCAACGAATGCGGTATCGAAGCCGTTGGGATGACGTGCAAGTCGGGGCGAAACTCGGGGAAAAACTGTCCTTCAAAAACATCCCACCGACCGAACAGCCAAGCATCCTTCAGCTTTGGCGGAAGCGTTTCCAATTGTCGGACGTATGCGGGATCAGCGAGAAGAAGCGTTGGGTTGTCGTAAACCTTAGCGGGAATAAAGCGGTAGTCATCGGGATTTTCATCCGGGGAGAAGTCACGGTCGATAAAGAGCCGCTTGACCCATGCATGTCCGATGCCTCCGGGGTTGCAGGTCAGATACATTCGTCGGGGGACGTCACCGACACCGCGCAGACAGGCCTTAAAAATAGAGAACTGATATTCGCTCAGCTGCGTTGCCTCGTCGATGGCGATGATGTCGTATTCCTGCCCTTGATAGCGCAGGCAGTCCTTGCTCGACGCGCAGTACCCCAAAGAAATGGTGCTTCCGTTCGGAAAATACAAGCATTTTTCGCTTTCCCGATAGGATAAAACCGAGGGGTATTCCAACAGCAAGGGACGAACGTGATTGGCTTTCAGCTCGGCATACGAGCGACGAACCAACAAGCATCGGATTCCCTCGTAGCGCAAGCAAAGCCCCACCAGCTTTCGCCGAAGAGCCCAGGATTTTCCGCCGCCGCGTGCGCCGCCATACGCCGTATAACGGGCACGGGAATCAAAAAAATCTTGCTGCGGCTTGCTGGGCACACCCTCGATTCGAATTTTCTTTTCGGTCATGAGCCATCCTCCAAAATGTCATGCTCAAAGATCAAACGGACAGCTTCCTCCTCCGCGTCGATTGCTTTTTCGCCGTAGCCGAAATGCTCCTTCAGATAAGCGTTCACGATTGTGGGAGAACGTGATGAATTGAGCGCTTCATCCTCCAAAACGGCGCACAAATAGGCGAAAAGCGCGGGATATTGCTTTTGCAGCTCCGCAACCGCGGACGTACCGCAACCAAGCTTTCCGCAAAATCCGGCTAAGGTCGGAAGCCGCCCCTCCTTTTTGGGGTCGGCATCGGGCGGGGGACGGCAGCTTTTCACGTATTGCTTCAGCTTTCGGGGAAGAGAACCGTCTTTTGCCGCAGAGAGCAGTGCGTTTTCACTGCCCTGCAAAGTCTTGTTCATACCAAGGGAATCACCTCCAATCTTGCTCTGTGCAGGCATAGTTTACAGCAAAAAAACGTGCCATACCCTGACAAAGTGTGCCAAGGTGTGCCACTTTTTTGCAAAAAAGCGAAGAATGGGGGAGGTGTTTTCGCTTTTCGATTTGCCCGCCATTTCCAATTTCTCTTGACACCGTATTCGAAATGTGTTATAATCAACGGGAATTTACGAAAGTGAGGATCGATATGACTACTACCTTAATTTTTGTGCGGCACGGGCAAAGCCTTTCAAATCTGGGCGGCTATTTTACGGGAAATACCGACGTGGAGCTGACCGAGCTTGGTCATCGGCAAGCCGAGCTGACCGCCGAATATTTAGACCGCTACCGTATCGATCATATCTATTCCAGCGATCTCTCGCGTGCCTATCAAACCGCAGAGCATACCGCCGCACGGAAACAAAAAGCAATCGTTCCCGATCAATCATTCCGTGAGATCTATGCCGGCGAATGGGAGGGAAAATCCTTTCAGTCCTTGCCGATTTTATATCCCCAAAGCTACGACGTGTGGAAGAATCGGATCTCGCGTGCGTGCCCGGACGGCGGCGAGCGCGTAACCGAGCTTTCGATGCGCGTATGGGGCGGTGTGACGCGCGTTTTGGAACGGCATCGGGGCGAAACCGTGGCAATTTTTACCCATGCCACTCCCGTGCGCACCTTGGCGTGGCGTTGGTTCGGCTTTGATATTCATACGGCGGACGAGGCAACCCTGGAGAAAGCCGATGCCCTGCCGTTTTGCTCCAATGCATCGGTGTCGGTTGTGGAATACGAGGAGGACGGCAGCTTTCGATTGATTTGCTACGGATACGACGAGCATCTTGCCGACGTTGCCACCGCGCTTCCCAAGCATTTGGTTTGAATAAAAAACGGGGTGGGGATCTTTCGATCTCCACCTCGTTGTTGATTATTCCTCACCCTGGTGCAAAAACAGGACGTTATACTGATCGGCAATTTCGTTCCAAGTCAAAAGCCCGACGTTTCCGTCCTCATGCAATCGGTTTGCCCGTTGAAACGCTCGAACGGCTTTTTCGGTTTGCTCGTCATAGATTCCCGTCAGCTCTACCGAGCCGAGTGGCAGGTATTTTTGGTGCAGCTCCAAAAGCATGGCTTGAAGTGCCAGCACCGCAAAGCCGCGGCTGTCGGCACTCATGACGTAGGATGTCGGTTCAAGCGGAAACGCGAGAATCGAGCGCGGCGGGGAATTGACCGAAAGCGAGCTTCTGTAATCTCTGTACAGCCGTTCCCACGTGTCAAGATCGGCATTTCCCGTTACGGGAAGCGAACGCAACCGTTGAAATTCACGCAAGGCTTCTTCTGTTCGCGTATCGAAGATTCCGTCAATGGGGGGCAGCGGGATGCTTGCTTCGTCGTAGGACAGCTGTCGCAGATAGCGTTGCAGATTGGCGGTTGCAGGTGCGTGATTGGGATGTTGATTCATGTTGACGCTCCTTTGCATAGGTTATGCTCCAACCGTAAAGCCGGGATACTGACCCTCTTGCAGCGTAGACCCGATTGAAAGCTGATTGAAGAGATCGGCAATTGCCGACCAGGTAACGGCACCTACGATTCCCGTGGGGGAAAGACCTGCGAGATTTTGAAAGGCAATGACGGCTTCCTCGGTGCGCGGTCCGAAATATCCGGTTGGGTTGACGGTTGGAATTTCGGGATAGGATGCGGCGATGAGATTCAGATATTCTTGTAAAAGGCGGACGTCCTCGGATTCGGCACCGATGCGCAAGGGGACCCCACCGAACGGAATGGCATTTCCTTCAACGTATTCTCTGGGGATGGTGTCCACAATGCCTCGATAGGCGCGGTAGAGTGCGTTCCAGGTCACCTCTCCCACAATGCCGTCCTCGGGCAGTCCAAAGGTTCTTTGTACGGCACGCACGGCAGAGGTGGTTGACGGACCGAAGCTTCCGTCGATGGCAACGGCGGGGATGGTATCGTAAAATTGGGAAACGTAGGTGATAAAATATTGCAGATTGAGAACGGCATTTCCCGTGTCGCCTTCGGCAAGCATACCGGGGTACTGCTGCGTCACCTCTTGCAGGGTAATTCCCTCGGAATTGAGGTCGTTAAGACGTTTTACTCCAATATAGACGTTTTGAATGTTGTACCAGGTCGCATTTCCGACGATCCCGTCGGGGGTTAGACCGAAGATTTCCTGAAAGCGTTTGACCGCAGCCGTCGTGTCGGTGCCGAAAATTCCGTCGGTGACTGCAATTTTTGGAATCGAGGGAAAGTTTGAGGAGATCCGATTCAAGCGGATTTGAACGGTGCGGACGTCGTCGTTTGCAAAGCCCTCTCGCAGGGGAACGGCGGGGGCGCTTGGAGAACCGTCCGAAAAAGGCGCATCTCTGACAAGTTCAATGTTATCTCCGTAGTAGTAGGTCAGAATTTCAAACGGGGTAAGACCGTCTTCCGCAAGTGCTACCGTGCCCCATTGCGAAAGCCCGTTGCAGGTAACCGTCGTGCCGTTGCAGTACTGTGCAAACAACGGCTCCACGTTTCCGCTGCGGCGGATGTAGTCGCCGATCAGCTCGCCTGCCAGTTCACGAATGTTGGAAAATACGTCGCGTCCGTTGACGAAAAATTGGTCGTTTGCGGTGGTAGAGGTAATGTCAAAATCGTAGCCGCGCGTGCGGTAATATTCGGTGTAGATGCGGTTGAGCGCGAAGGACATCTGCGCATACATATTGGCACGGATTGCATTTTCGGGCCAGGTTGGGTAGACCTCGCTGGATGCGACGTTTGCAATGTAATCCAAAAAGGGAATCGTTACGTTTTCTGCGTTTTCGTTCGGCGCACCGAGATGTACGGTGATGGTTTCGGGAATAGAGGGAAGCTCTGGCATGGCAGCTCCTTTCTTTTACAGATTGGGGGCGGAGGACTCAAAGAAACGCTGACCGTCCGGGGTACGGGAGTCGGTTCGTCCGTTTTCGGGTAATGGGATCAGGATTGCGGGCTGAATTGCCACGATGCCGTCAAAAATAGGGACGTTCTGATAAATTGCGTCGCTATATCCCTCTAAATGCACCTCGACGTTGTAGGTCGAAAACGGCTTTTGCGAACCGGGCTGCATGGATTCCGTGCGGTTGGGGGCAGGGAGTGACAGACGCTCTGTCCGTCCATCCGAGCCCGAAACGAGCGATGCGATCACGTCCCCTCTCCCCGCTGTCAGATCGGGGGGATAGGAACGGATATTCACCCGCGCGCCCTCCAGTGGGATTGCACCGCGCGCTGTGCTCACCTGAACGATCAGATATCCCTCGCCCGTGAACGGTTGCAAGGGATTGACTTGTGTTTCTTGATTCATAAGGCAGCTCCTTTTTCGAAATCGCCGAAATTCGGCTTCTTTCAAAGGATATGTTTGCGCAAACAAAAGGTGAATCGTGCAGATATAAAAAAGCGAGAGAACGCGGAGGAATCTCCGATTGCGTTCTCTCGTTTTCGTTTATTTGAATTTCGGTTTGAAATATTGATACAGCGTGCAGGGAATCATGCCGTTATACAATTTTTTTGTTTTGTCGGCGCGTGAACCGTACAGCCGTTCAAATTGCGGATGCGAGGTGATGATATAAATCTGCCACGGTGAAAGCTCGGAGAATGCGCGTCCCATATCGCGGTAAAGCTCTTCTGCCTCTTTGGGAGTCATCAAGCGTTCTCCGTAAGGGGGATTGCATACCACCGTCCCGCGGCGGTCCTCTTTTTTGATGCGACGCACGTCGGCTTGAAAAATGTTGAGATGCTCCTCCACACCTGCACGAAGCGCGTTTTCATAGGTGACGTCCAAAATCGCATCGTCGATATCCGATGCATATACTTCATAGGCGGAGTCGGTGCGAATCTTGCTTTCGGCTTCCTCGCGTGCCGCGTCCCAGAGTGCTTTCGGAAGAGCCGCAAAATTCTCGCCCGCAAAGCTTCTGCCAAGCCCCGGTGCGCGATTGGAAAGGATCAATGCCGCTTCAATGGCAATCGTTCCCGAGCCGCACATGGGGTCCCAGAAGAGAACGTCTTCTTTCGGTCTTGCATTCAGTGCGAGAGCCGCCGCCAGCGTTTCGCGTAAGGGGGCGGGACCTGCCGCAGGACGGTAGCCTCGCTTGTGAAGCGGAATGCCCGAGGTATCCAGCATCAGTGTGACCGTGTCCTTGAATAGGAAGAATTCAATTTGATATTTCGCGCCGGTTTCTGCCAGCCAAGCAACACCGTAATGCTTGGATAACCGTTCAACAACCGCCTTTTTGATGATGCTTTGACAATCGGGAACCGAATAAAGCCGGCTTTTGATCGAGTGCCCCTTCACGGGGAAAGCATCGTATTTTCCAATCCAATCCTCCCAAGGGATCGACTTGACACCGTCAAACAGCTCGGTAAAGCTGTAGGCGGGAAATGATCCCAAGGCAATAAAAACGTGCTCGGCACAGCGAAGCCCGATGTTAGCTCGCGCAATATCGATCGGCTCGCCTTCAAACGTAATGCGACCGTCTATGGTTTCCAAACGCTTCAGACCCAAAGCATCAATTTCTTCCCCTAAGAGCTTTTCCAGTCCAAACAGACAGGTCGCAACCAATCGTAGTTTCATAAAAATCCTCTTTTTTGCTGTTTTTTCAGTTTATTATACTATTTCCAGAAAAAAATGTCAAGAAACTATTGAAAAAAAGAAAAAAATATGCTATAATTCAAAATTGAATTTGATTTTATACGTATGCGAAGTACGTTATGGTACAGAAAGGATTATGAGCTATGAACAAGATGAAGGTTGGCGTGATCGGCGCAACGGGTATGGTAGGTCAGCGTTTCCTGACCCTTTTGGAGGATCATCCTTATTTTGAGGTGACCACTCTTGCAGCATCTGCGCGTTCTGCCGGAAAGACCTACGAGGAGGCGGTCGGCGAACGCTGGAAGATGAGCGTTCCGATGCCCGAGAAGTATAAGAAAATGGTGGTTTTGGATGCTGCAAAGATCGAAGAGGTAGGCAAGAACTGCGCCTTCGTTTTCTGCGCGGTCGATATGAAGAAGGACGAGATCCGCGCACTGGAGGAGGCATACGCCAAGGCAGAGATTCCGGTTGTATCCAATAACTCTGCGCACCGTTGGACCCCCGACGTTCCGATGGTGATTCCGGAAATCAACGACGCGCATCTTGAGGTGATCGAAGCGCAGAGAAAGCGTCTTGGAACCAAGCGCGGCTTTATTGCGGTTAAGCCCAACTGCTCGATTCAGTCCTACGTTCCGGCCCTCACGCCGTTGCTCAAGTACGGCATCAAGGAGGTCGTTGCAACCACGTATCAGGCAATTTCCGGTGCGGGGAAGACCTTCCGCGAGTGGCCCGAAATGATTGATAACGTCATTCCGTACATTGGCGGCGAGGAAGAAAAGAGCGAGCAGGAGCCCTTGCGCGTTTGGGGTAAGGTGGAAAACGGCGAGATCGTCAAGGCTGACGCTCCCTTGATCACCACCCAGTGCATCCGTGTTCCCGTCACCGACGGACACACCGCAGCGGTTTTTGTGCGCTTTGAGAACAAGCCCACCAAGGAAGAGATTTTGGATGCTTGGAAGAATTTCTCGGGGAAGCCTCAGGCACTCAAGCTGCCCCATGCTCCCGAGCAGTTTATCACCTATTTTGAGGAGGATAACCGTCCTCAGGCAAAGGTAGACCGTGACATCTACGGTGGTATGGGTGTAACCGTGGGACGCTTGCGCGAGGACAGCTTGTTTGATTACAAGTTTGTCGGTCTTTCCCATA
This sequence comes from Oscillospiraceae bacterium, assembly GCA_015064155.1. Lineage (GTDB taxonomy): Bacteria > Bacillota > Clostridia > Oscillospirales > CAG-272 > UMGS1865. The sequence goes on from SVST01000014.1 coordinate 61,199, forward strand.
ATACCCTGCGCGGTGCGGCAGGCGGAGCTGTTTTGATTGCCGAGCTGTTGTACAGAGAGGGCTATTTTAACTGATCAATTTGAGAAAAGCCGTTGCGGATATCAAACTGCAACGGCTTTTTATAACAATTTTGCATCATTTGCAAATCTCTTTTGCGGAATTGCCAACTTTTTGTCAAGTCTTGCATTTCGCTTGATTTCATGGTACAATGAAATCGGATCTGTTAAAAGGATTGGATTTTGATGAAGAACTATTTGCATACGGGAGCCGTTCGCGAATTGCTCCTTTGGTATCAAGAGAATAAACGCGATCTGCCGTGGCGGCGGACGCGTGACCCGTATCGGATCTGGATTTCCGAGATCATGCTCCAGCAAACTCGCGTGGAGGCTGTCAAGCCGTATTACGCACGCTTTTTGGAGGTCTGTCCGAACGTAGAAACACTGGCAAGTATTCCCGAGGAACGCTTGATGAAGCTTTGGGAAGGATTGGGGTATTACAGTCGGGCAAGAAATCTCAAGCGCGCCGCGCAGACTGTGCTGGAAAAGCACGGAGGAAAAATGCCGACGACCTACGAGGAGCTTCGCGCGTTATCCGGAATCGGTGACTATACCGCGGGCGCGATTGCTTCGATCGCGTATGGAATTCGTGTTCCCGCAATCGATGGAAACGTCTTGCGCGTTCTTGCACGGCTGCAAGGCTCACACGAGGATATTCTGAATCCCAAGGTGAAGGCAAAATGGCGGGACGAGCTACGCGAGCTGATTCCGCCCGAGGCAGGCGACTTTACTCAGGCAATGATCGAGCTCGGTGCCACGGTTTGCGTACCGAACGGCGAGGCAAAATGCCACCTGTGTCCGCTTCGGGGGGATTGCGTTGCCGCAAGGGACGCCTTAACCGACGTGTTACCCGTGCGTGCCGCCAAAAAGCCGCGTCGGATCGAAAAACGCACCGTCCTGATTATCCGTGACGGAACCCGTACCGCCCTTTGTAAACGCCCCTCCAAGGGCTTGCTTGCGGGCTTGTACGAGTTACCGAACGTTTTGGGACATCTTTCGGCACAAGAGATTCCCGCGTATCTGCGTACGATCGGCTTTGAAGCCTTACACGTAGAAGCGTTGGTGCCCTCCAAGCATATTTTCACGCACGTTGAGTGGCACATGATCGCATACGCGATTCGGATTACTCCCGATTTTGACGGGCAGTGCGGAATGGAGGGAATGCAGCTGATCGAAAACCGGGACCTGCATCAAAACTATGCCGTGCCGTCGGCTTTTTCGGCATATACCAAGTATCTTGTTTGATTCTTGTCGAAATTTCTTGAATTTTGCGAAAAGCTGTGTTATAATGGCAACGTGAGAAAACGTCAGAAAGCATGAAAGGGTTGCATTCTATGAAACACGTATTTATCATCAATCCGGCTGCAGGTAAGGAGAATTCCTACCGCGAGCTTCAAAAGTCATTGCGCGAATTGAAGAAACCGATCGACTACGAGCTGTATCAAACCAAAGCTCCCGGAGATGCAACGGCATATATTCGGGACTATTGCCGCCGTTATACCGAGCCGGTTCGCTTTTACGCATGCGGAGGTGACGGAACGCTCAACGAAACCGTAAACGGCGTGGTTGGATTTTCGCACGCGTCCTTGGGCTGCTATCCTTGCGGCTCGGGGAACGACTTTGTCAAATATTATGGCGGAAAGCGCTACTTTCTGAACCTTGAAGAGCTGGTACAGGCTCCCGAGGAATACATCGATCTGATGCGCGTCGGCAACAAATACGCAATCAATGCCACTCACTTCGGCTTTGATTCGTGCGTTGCCAAAACCATGATGAACGTCCGCCGTAAAAAGCTGATCGGCGGTAAGAATGCTTATACCACGGGTGTGGTGGTAGGATTGGCAAAAGCAATGAAAAATCCTTGTAAGGTGTACGTGGACGGTGAACTTTTGAATCCGAAAGGAAGCATTCTTCTCTGTACCGTTGCAAACGGACAGTACGTGGGCGGCTCTTTCCGTTGCGCACCCCGTTCGATCGATAACGACGGAAAACTGGAGATTTGTCTGGTAAAGCCGGTTTCCCATATTACGTTTTTGAAGCTGATCGGAGATTACACCAAGGGATTGCATTTGGATAATCCCAAGTTTAAGAAGTATTTGGAATATCGCCGCGGAACGACCGTGCGCGTGGAGGCACCGGATGGGTTTATCTATTCCTTCGACGGGGAGCTGGTCAATCAAAATCGCTTTACCGTAGAGGTGGTTTCGCGTGCGGTGCGCTTTGCGGTTCCAAAGAGTGCCTCCCCGTTACCGGGGCTTTTGCACGTACCGTTCTATGAAGCAGCACAACCCGTCGGGAAGTCTTGATGCCGAAGACCGTTTCTTAAAGACTTGCCGGGCAGTCTGCGAAAAAACGGTCCACGAACAGGCGGCTTTTACGCGCGTGCTGTGCGAGATGGAGAGAACGCTTGAAAAAGGGCAGGCGAGAATACCGACGTCCGCTTCCTTATTTTGTTCGAAAGACGAACGGATGGCGGTATATGCGGCGGTTTGTCGCCTTTTGTTGGCAATTGAACCGATGGCGGCGAGATTGCGCGAGGTCTGTTCTGAAACGGTTTCCCGAGAAGACTCTTTTATGGAGCTTTGCGAACAGCTTGTCAAGTGGGAGTCGTTCCCCGAAAGCTGTGACAAAATAACCGTGTACCGAACGGCTTTCGAAAAAAGGTACGAGCAATATCTCAAAAGAAAGAACGGACAGCTTGCCTTTTGTCAAACGACGCTGTACGGCTTTTCCAAGGGAATGGAGCTTGCCGCCGATATGTCGGGGGACGGAGAGAGGTGCGATCCCCGTGCCGTTATTCGGCTGTGTGAGGATTTTCGCACCGCAATTAAAGAATATAAGAACCGTAACGGTCAATTTGAAACCGAACCATAATTTATTTTTTGGAGGTAGCCATGGCAACTTATTTGATGGCATTGGATCAGGGAACAACCAGTTCCAGATGTATTCTCTTTAACCAAAAGGGGGAGATCGCTTCCGAGGTGCATCGGGAATTTACGCAGATTTTTCCCAAGGACGGATGGGTGGAGCACGACCCGATTCAAATTTGGGAAAGCCAGGTGAGCGTTGCTTATGAGGCAATGCTTCGCGTCGGTGCTACCTACAAGGATATTTCCGCGATCGGTATTACCAATCAGCGCGAAACCGTTGTGGTTTGGGAAAAGGACACGGGCAAGCCGATCTGCAACGCAATCGTATGGCAGTGCCGCCGTACCGCGAGCGATTGTGATCGCCTCAAGGCAGAGGGCGTCGAGCCCGAGATTCGGGAGCGTACGGGTCTTTTGGTTGACCCCTATTTCTCGGCAACCAAGCTTGCGTGGATTTTGGATAACGTCGATGGTGCCAGAGCGCGCGCAGAGAAAGGCGAGCTGTTGTTCGGCACCGTTGACACTTGGCTGATTTACCGATTGACGGGCTGTAAGGTTCATGCAACCGACCCTTCGAACGCATCCAGAACCATGCTGTTTAACATTCATACCATGCAGTGGGACGAGGAGCTGTTGAAGCTGTTTCGGATTCCCTCGTGCATGCTTCCCACGGTCATGCCGTCTTCGGGACTGTTCGGCTACACGGCACCGCACCTCTTCGGCGGAGAAATTCCGATCGCAGGTGTGGCAGGTGACCAGCAGGCGGCACTCTTCGGTCAGTGCTGCTTTGAAAAGGGCGACGTCAAGAACACCTATGGAACGGGCGCGTTTTTGCTGATGAATACGGGAGATACCCCCGTGACCTCGCAAAAAAGTCTGTTGACAACCGTCGGCTGGCAGATCGGAGATTCGGTCAATTACGTTTTGGAGGGCTCCGTGTTTATTTGCGGTGCCGTGATCCAGTGGCTGCGCGACGGCTTGGGACTTATGCAAAGCTCTTCCGATTCCGAGGAGCTTGCAAGACGCGTTCCCGACAGCGCAGGCGTTTACGTGGTTCCTGCGTTTGTCGGACTTGGCGCGCCTTATTGGGATGCTTACGCAAGAGGCACGATTCAGGGCTTGACCCGTGCCAGCAATAAGTATCACATTATTCGTGCCGCGATCGAGAGTATGGCGTATCAAACTGCCGACGTCCTGGCAATTATGCGTGAGGAAACCGGCATTGAGCTGACCTCTCTCCGTGTGGACGGCGGCGCATCCGCCAATAATCTTTTGTTGCAGTTCCAATCCGATATTTTGGGTCACACCTTGCATCGTCCGCGTTGTGTCGAGAACACCGCTTGGGGTGCTGCGGGACTGGCAGGACTTGCCGTTGGAATCTATTCCGATCTGGATGAGTTCCGCCGTGCATGGAGAATCGACCGTGCCTTTGCGCCTTCGATCGGACAAGCGGAAAGAGAACGCTTGCTCGAGGGCTGGCATCGGGCAGTGGAGAGAAGCTTGAGTAATTGAATAAAATAAAAAGACAAAGGGAATCCTTGAGGCAAAAATATTGCGCCGAGGGTTCCCTTTTTTGAAAAAAAGACGAAAAACATCGGATTTCTTGGAAAGCACCCTTGACAAAAAGGCTTGATTGTGGTATAATACGGGGTAGAATTAAGATCTTTAAGTCGATACAGAGATGTCGGGAAGATTTCATAATACGTGCCTGCGCGATTGGCGGAGGACTATATTTGTATGTGGAATCTTGTCGAAAGGCAGGATTTTTTGTATTTTTGGAGGGATTCCGATGAAGCCGAAAGCACAAATTATGGATGCCACGGCGGTGTCCCGCGCAATGGCGCGTATCACGCACGAGATCATCGAGCGCAATCGAGGAGTAGGCGAGATATGTCTGTTGGGCGTCAAGCGTCGAGGTGTGCCGTTGGCGGAGATGTTGGCGCAGAACATCGAACGCTTTGAGGGAGTGCGGGTTCCGGTGGGAACCTTGGATATCACCAAGCACAGGGACGACTTAACCGAAGAGGAAAAAAGCGAAACCGTGGCAGAATGTCACTTTCCGTGCGATATACGCGATAAAACCGTGATTATCGTGGATGACGTGATGTATACGGGCAGAACGGCGCGTGCAGCACTTGAGGCAGTGTTCAGCTTTGCAAGACCGCAGGCAGTACAGCTTGCCGTGTTGGTTGACCGCGGACACAGAGAGCTTCCCATGCGTGCCGATTACGTCGGCAAGAACGTGCCAACGTCACATTCGGAAACCGTGAACGTGCGGTTGGATGAGATCGATCGCGAAACGGGTGTGTATATTTGCGATCTTGAAAAATTGATCTGAAGGGAGTAGCCGAAATGAAACCTACGCAACAGGTGACGATGAAAAAACAAACCGAGGTTCAGTCTTGCGCAAAGGCTTTTTTCGCGATTCACCCCGAGCTTTCCATGAATTTGGAAGAATATACCGTTTTTCCCGGCTTTTGCGACGTGCATGTGCATTTTCGCCAGCCGGGCTTTTCTTATAAGGAAACCATCGCAACCGGCTCTTACGCGGCGGCGCGGGGCGGCTATACGGCGGCTTGCACCATGCCCAACCTGAATCCCGTGCCCGATTCCGCGGCACATTTGCAGGAGCAGATTGAGATTATCAAAAAGGATGCAGTGATCGGTGTCTATCCGTATGCATCGATTACGGTCGGACAAAAGGGAGAAGAGCTTTCCGCACTGGAGGAAATGAGTGACTCGGCAATCGCGTTTTCGGATGACGGACGCGGTGTGCAAAGCGAGGATATGATGCGAACGGCAATGCTGCGCGCAAAGAAACTTGGGAAAATGATCGTGGCGCATTGCGAGGTCAACGACCTTTTGATGGGCGGATATATCCATAAAGGGGAGTATGCCGAAAAGCACGGACACCGCGGCATCTGCTCCGAAAGTGAGTATTTGCAGATTGAGAGAGATCTGCGTCTTGCAAAGGAAACGGGCTGTGCCTACCACGTCTGCCATATTTCGGCAAAAGAAAGCGTAGAGGCAATCCGCCGCGCAAAGGCGGAGGGTGTGAACGTCACCTGCGAAACCGCACCGCATTATTTGGTGATGGACGACAGTGATTTAGAGGAGGACGGACGCTTTAAAATGAATCCCCCTCTGCGGTCAAAAGAAGATCGGGAAGCACTCGTACGGGGCATCGTTGACGGCACGATCGATATGATCGCTACCGACCACGCACCGCACTCCGCCGAGGAAAAATCCAAGGGACTTGAAAAAAGCGCATTCGGCATCGTGGGCTTGGAAACCGCATTGCCGCTGCTTTATACCAAGCTGGTAAAAACCGGTGTGATCTCCATGGAGCGCTTGACCGAGCTGTTGGTATGGAATCCGCGGGAACGCTTCGGTATTCCGCTTGGTGAGGAATTTTCGGTTTGGGATCTGAACGCCGAATTTACGGTAGACCCCAACGAGTTTGTCAGCATGGGGAAGGCAACTCCGCTGACGGGCATGAAGCTTGTCGGCAGAAATCTTCTTACGGTATACAACGGAAAAGTCGTATATCGGCAGTAACTTGTTTATAAAAATAAATCATATAATTTTCGGGAGGCAAAGATTATGGCAAAGAGAACAGATCTGAAAAAGATTCTGATCATCGGTTCGGGACCTATCGTCATCGGACAGGCGGCAGAATTTGACTATGCGGGAACCCAGGCGTGCCTGGCTCTGCGTGAGGAAGGCTACGAGGTTGTGCTGGTAAATTCCAACCCCGCAACCATTATGACCGATACAACGGTGGCGGACAAGGTGTATATGGAGCCGCTGACGCTGGAGTATATCGCAAAAATTTTGCGCTATGAACGTCCCGATGCCATTTTGCCCGGTATCGGCGGTCAAACCGGCTTGAATCTTGCGATGCAGTTGGAAAAGAAGGGCATTTTGAAGGAGTGCCGTGTAGAACTGCTTGGAACCAGCAGCGAGAGTATCGAACGCGCCGAGGACAGAGAACTCTTCAAGGAGCTTTGCCAGTCGATTGGCGAGCCCACCATTCCCTCCGAGATTACGTACGATCTGGAGGAAGCAAAGAAAGCAGCCGAGAGAATCGGTTATCCCGTTGTTTTGCGTCCCGCGTTTACGCTGGGCGGAACGGGTGGCGGCTTTGCTTACGACGAGGCGGAGCTGATCGAAATCGGAAGAAATGCATTCAAGCTTTCGCCCGTGCATCAGGTTCTCATTGAGAAGAGCGTAAAGGGCTATAAGGAAATCGAATTTGAGGTTATGCGCGACTCCAATGACCATGCCATTACCATCTGCGGTATGGAAAACGTCGATCCCGTCGGTGTTCATACCGGTGACTCGATCGTAGTAGCACCCATCCTCTCCCTCAACGATCACGACCTGAAAATGCTTAACGACAGTGCCATCAAGATCATTAAGGAGTTGAAGATCGAGGGTGGATGTAACGTACAGTTTGCACTGAATCCCGAAAGCTCCGAATATTATCTCATTGAGGTAAACCCTCGTGTGTCGCGTTCTTCTGCACTTGCATCCAAGGCAAGCGGTTATCCGATCGCGCGCGTTACCGCAAAGATCGCTGTCGGTATGGCGCTTGAGGAGATTCCCGTAGCGGGCGGAACTGCAGCAATGGAGCCGAACCTTGATTATATCGTTGCCAAATTCCCGCGCTTCCCGTTCGATAAGTTCACCTCCGCGCCCAACACGCTCGGTACGCAGATGAAGGCAACGGGTGAGGTTATGGGCATCGGTTCGACCCTGGACGAGTGCTTCCTGAAATCGGTTCGTTCGTTGGAAACCGGTGTTTGCCATCTCTACCACGCAAAGTTTGACTCCATGACGAGCGAGCAGCTGGTCGAGTATATCAAGATTTCAAAGGACGACAATATTTACGCGATCACCGAGCTGATTCGTCGCGGTATGAGCCTTGACGACTTGCACGAGGTAACCAAGATCACCATGCTCTTCCTGGAATCCATCGCGCGCATCGTTGCGATGGAGAACAAGCTGAAGGCGGCTCCGAAGGATGCGACTGTCCTCGCAGAGGCAAAGAAGATGGGCTTTGGCGATAAGTTTATTGCAAGACTGTGGGGCGTTGGCGAATTGGAGGTAGTGGACGTTCGCCGCGAGAACGGTATCAAGCCCGTGTTCCGTATGGTAGATACCTTGCATACGGGCAAATATATCCCGTATCTCTATTCCTCTTACAGCGGAAAGAACGATTCGCAGCTGACGACCAAGAAAAAGATCGTTGTATTGGGTGCTGGTCCGATTCGTATCGGTCAGGGTGTAGAATTTGACTATTCCACCGTACATGCCGTACAAACCATCAAAAAGGCAGGCTACGAGGCGATCATCATCAACAACAACCCCGAAACCGTTTCCACCGACTATACCACGGCGGACAAGCTCTATTTCGAGCCGCTGACTCCCGAGGACGTGATGAACATCATCGATTTCGAGCAGCCCGAGGGTGTTGTGGCATCTCTTGGCGGACAGACCGCGATCAACCTTGCCGAGCCCTTGATGAAGCGCGGTGTCAAGATCGTCGGAACCGACTGTGATGCGATCGACCGTGCAGAAAACCGTGATCTGTTTGAAAAGATTTTGAAGTCGTTGAATATTCCGCAGCCCGAGGGTCAGGCGGTTACCAAGATCGAAGACGGTGTCAATGCAGCAGCGCGCATCGGCTATCCCGTATTGGTACGTCCCAGCTTCGTGTTGGGTGGAAGAGCGATGCAGATCGTTGCAAATGAGCAGCAGCTTCGTCATTACCTGAAGACCGCGGTTGAAATTGACGAGGACAAGCCTGTTTTGGTTGATAAATATATCGTGGGAAAAGAGGTCGAGGTTGACGCGATCTGCGACGGACACGACGTATTCGTTCCCGGTATTATGGAGCTGGTAGAGCGTACGGGTATTCACTCGGGCGACTCGATCAGCGTTTACCCCACGTTCAGTATTTCCGATAAGGTCAAGGGCATTATTTTGCAGTATGCAAAGAAGCTGGGTCTTGGCATCGGCATCGTGGGTCTTTACAACATTCAGTTTATCGTGGATAAGGACGAAAGAGTCTTTATCATTGAGGTAAATCCCCGTTCCTCCAGAACCGTGCCGTTCCTTTCCAAGGCAACCGGCTATAGCCTTGCAGACATTGCAACAGAGGTTATTTTGGGCAAGACCCTCAAGGAGCAGGGCATCTTTGATATCTATCCCGCAGAGAAGAAGCGTTCCTACGTGAAGGTTCCCGTATTCTCGTTCAACAAGATTCGCGGACTTGACGCATATCTTTCTCCCGAAATGAAATCCACGGGTGAGGCAATCGGTTACGATGATAAGCCGAACCGTGCACTGTATAAGGCGTTGCAGGCATCGGGTATGCATCTGCAGAATTACGGCACCGTATTCGCAACCATTGCGGACTCCGATAAGGAGGAGGCACTTCCCCTGATCCGCCGCTTCTATAACCTCGGCTTCAATATCGAGGCAACGGCGGGAACCGCGAATTTCCTCAAGGAAAACGGCATCCGTACCCACGTACTCAAAAAGCTGAACGAAAGCGACGAGATTTGGGATTCGATTCGCCAGGGTCACATTGCATACGTGATCAACACCAGTGACGTCAATGCAATCGGAACCGAAAACGACGGATATATGATCCGTAAATATGCAACCGAAAGCAACGTCACGCTGTTTACCTCCTTGGATACCGTACGCGTTCTGTTGGACGTTTTGGAGGAAATTACGCTGTCGATTTCGACCATCGACGCATAAGGAGCGACAATGAAGCAAGGAATTTTTACAATTACGGAAAACACGGCATTGACCAAAACCGTCTATCGGATGCGTCTCGCGGGGGATACCTCCGACGTGACCGCATCGGGACAGTTCGTCAATCTGTTGATCGACGGATTTTATCTGCGCAGACCGATTTCGGTCTGCGACAGCTCCGAGGGGCTTCTCACCATCGTGTATAAGGTGGTGGGCAAGGGAACCGAGAAGATGAGCACGATGAAATGCGGAGATACCGTGGATATTTTAACCGGACTCGGCAACGGCTACGATTTATCGACGGCAGGAGATGCACCGCTTCTGATCGGTGGCGGTGTGGGCGTGCCTCCCATGTATCTGCTGGCAAAGCAGCTGATTGCAAACGGGAAGTCGGTATCGGTCATTCTCGGCTTTAACACCAAGGATGAGATCTTCTATGAAGAGGAATTCAAGGCATTGGGAGCCAAGGTAACCGTGGCAACGGCAGATGGCTCGTACGGAGTCAAGGGCTTTGTGACCGATGCGATGAAGGATACTGCATATTCTTATTTCTATACCTGCGGTCCCGAGCCGATGCTGAAGGCGGTTTGGAAAAGCTCCAAGACCTCGGGGCAGTTCAGCTTTGAGGAGCGTATGGGATGCGGTTTTGGTGCTTGCATGGGCTGCTCCTGTAAAACACTCACGGGCAACAAGCGCATCTGTAAGGACGGCCCCGTGTTGCGAAAGGAGGAGATCTTGTGGGAAAACTGAACGTAACACTTTGCGGAATCGAGCTGGATAATCCCATCATTCCCGCAAGCGGAACCTTTGGCTACGGTTATGAATTTGCCGAGCTGTACGATATCAATTGCTTGGGGACGTTTTCCTTTAAGGGCACGACCCTGGAGCCTCGCTTCGGCAATCCCACACCGCGTATCGCAGAATGTCCCGCCGGCATGATCAATGCGGTCGGCTTGCAAAATCCGGGTGTGGAAAAGGTGATTTCGGAGGAGCTTCCCAAGCTGAAAAAATGCTTCTCCAAGCCCGTTATGGCAAACGTCAGCGGTTTTTCGGTGTCCGATTATGCCAAGACCTGTGAAATGCTGGATGCTTGTGAGCAGGTCGGATGGCTGGAGGTTAACGTCAGCTGTCCCAACGTACACGGCGGCGGAATGAGCTTCGGTACCTCTCCCGAGGCTGCGGCAGAGGTCACGGCGGCAGTCAAAAAGGTGACGAAAAAGCCGGTGCTGATCAAGCTTTCTCCCAACGTTACCGATATCGTCAGCATCGCAAAGGCTTGCGAGGCGGCAGGTGCCGACGGAATAAGCCTGATCAATACTTTGCTGGGAATGCGGATCGATCTGCGCACCAAAAAGCCCGTGATTGCCAACAAAATGGGCGGCTTTTCGGGCTCTGCAATCTTCCCTGTGGCAGTACGGATGGTTTATCAGGTCGCACATGCCGTCAAGATTCCCGTGGTTGGAATGGGCGGTGTTACCACGGCGGAGGACGTGATCGAAATGATGCTGGCGGGGGCTACTGCGGTTGAAGTGGGAGCTGCCAACCTGGTCAATCCCTTTGCGTCGCGTGATATCGTGGATGCCTTGCCCGCGGTCATGGAAAAATACGGAATCAAGTCGCTTTCCGAGATCATCGGAATTGCTTAATCAATATACGAAAAAAAGAGAAGGAGTTACTCATGGGAAAAGATGTTATCATCGCCTGCGATTTTGACAGCGCGGAAAAAACATTTGCTTTTTTGGATAAATTTACCGGTAAAAAGCCGTTTGTAAAGATCGGCATGGAGCTCTACTATGCAGAGGGTCCCTCCATCGTGCGTGAAATCAAGAAGCGCGGACACAAGATCTTTTTGGATCTGAAGCTGCACGATATTCCCAACACCGTGAAAAAGTCGATGGCAGTCTTGTCACGCTTGGACGTGGATATGACCAATCTGCATGCGGCAGGAACCATTCGTATGATGGAGGGTGCTTTGGAGGGACTGACCCGTCCCGACGGAACCCGTCCGCTTCTGATCGCGGTTACCCAGCTGACGTCTACCGATCAGGAGAGCATGGAAAAGGATCTTTTGATCGAGAAGCCGATCGCCGACGTCGTGATGCACTACGCGCACAACGCAAAGCTGGCAGGTCTTGACGGTGTCGTATGCTCTCCGTTGGAGGCAGGCAAGGTACACGAAACATGCGGCGAGAAGTTCTTGACCGTAACGCCCGGTGTGCGCTTTGCCGACGGTGATATCGGTGACCAAAAGCGCGTGATGACCCCCGCAGAGGCAAAGAAGATCGGCTCCGACTATATCGTTGTCGGAAGACCCATCACTGCGGCAGAGGATCCCGTTGCCGCATACGAAAGATGCGTGCGTGAATTCGTAGATTGATCAAAGGATAGGAGGATTTGAACGATGGAAGGCTACAAAAGAGAGTTTATACAGTTTTTGGAGAGCGCAGGGGTACTGAAATTCGGTGATTTTACGGCAAAAAGCGGTAGAAAGATCCCGTATTTCATCAACGCAGGCATGATCAAAACCGGTGAGGATATTGCAAAGCTCGGTGAATTTTACGCACGCGCTTATGAGGAGAAGCTTGGCAAGAAGGCCGCAGTGCTTTACGGCCCCGCATACAAGGGCATCTCTCTTGCCGTATCTGCAGCGGTTGCACTGTCCAAGAACGGCTTGAACGTTCCGTTTTTCTTCAACCGCAAGGAGGTCAAGGATCACGGCGAGGGCGGCGTATTCGTTGGCTACGTTCCCACGGCAGGCGAGGAGATCGTTATCATCGAGGACGTTATCACCGCGGGAACTGCGATCCGAGAGAGCATGGAGATCCTTTCCCACTTGGAGGGGACGCGCGTTGTTGCAACCTTTATCATGGTAGACCGTAAGGAAAAGGGGCAGACCGAAAAGGGCGCAATGCAGGAGATCGAGGAGTCGTTCGGATTCCCCGTATATTCGGTGGTTGACGTATACGATATCATCGAGTATTTGGAGGAAGACGAAAAGAACAGAGAAAACGTAGAACGTATTAAGAATTACCTGGCAGTGAACGGAGCAAAGGCATAATCAAAGGAGAGAAGTATGAGAAGCTTGATCGATATTTTGGATCTTTCCACAGAGGAGATCGACGAATTGATGCAAACGGCAAGCGACATTATCGAGCATCCCGATCGGTATGCGGAAAAATGCCGCGGAAAAAAGCTGGCAACGTTGTTTTTTGAACCCTCCACCAGAACCCGCCTCAGCTTTGAAGCGGCAATGCTGGAGCTTGGCGGCAACGTGATCGGCTTTTCGGAGGCTTCTTCTACCTCTGCCTCCAAGGGCGAGAGCATGGCGGACACGGCAAAGGTAATCAGCTGCTATGCCGACATCATTGCAACGCGTCATCCCAAGGAGGGCGCTCCCTTTGTTGCGGCGAATAATGCATCGATCCCCGTTATCAACGGCGGTGACGGAGGACATTGCCATCCCACACAGACCCTGGCAGACCTCTTTACCATTTGGAGAGAGAAGGGCAGACTAAACGACCTGACCGTTGGCTTTTGCGGTGATTTGAAATACGGTCGTACCGTTCATTCTTTGATTAGTGCACTTTCCCGATACGCGGGCATCCGTTTGGTTCTGATTTCTCCCGAGGAATTGAAGATTCCGAGCTACGTGAAATACGAGGTGATGGACAAGTACGGTATGCAGTACGAGGAAACCTCGGACTTGGAGCGCGTGATGCCGGAGCTTGATATTTTGTACATGACGCGCGTGCAGGGCGAGCGTTTTGCCGATGCAAACGAGTACTTGCGCTTGCGTGACCATTACATTCTTACGCTTGACAAGCTGCAAACGGCAAAGGCCGACCTTGCAATTTTGCATCCGTTGCCTCGCGTGAACGAAATCAGCGTGAAGATCGACGACGATCCCCGAGCTTGCTACTTCAAGCAGGTGGCAAACGCGAAGTATATGAGAATGGCATTGATCCTCAAGCTTTTGGAAGAAGCGAAGCGTGACCCTGTCCGCAAGCCTTTGATCGAAGAGAATCCCAAGATCCCGTACATTGTCAATCGTTTGACCTGCAACAACCCCCGTTGTATCACGGCGGTGGAGCAGGAGCTGACACAAATGTTTAAGGTAACCGACCCCGAAAATCACATTTGCCGTTGCATCTACTGTGAGGCAAAAGAAGTTTACGAGGATTGAGCCGTAACGAATGATTACGGTCAGAAAGAGCAAACACGCAAGACGAAAAAATCTTGTGTGTCTGCTCTTTTTCTGTTCGTTAGATTTCTCTATCACTTTGCCGCAAGGCAAAACTTCACTCACGAAGTGAACTTCACTATCATAGATAACTTCACTTGCCCAACGGGCAAACTTAGTCGCGCGATGTCCGTTCGGGACATCTCGCTAACTGCGTGCGTTCCGGCAACCTGCGGTTGCAGAGTTCAACTCATAATAGATAACGAAAAAAGAACGCCCCCAAACGAGTGAACTGCCCCAAATTGTGCGGACAGTACAAAAAACACCCCTATGGTAGAAAATATTAAAAATTAAGCAACGAACTGACATCGCTTTTCGAGTGGTGTCAGTTTTGTTTTGAGTTGGATACGTTC
>SVST01000015.1 GCA_015064155.1 Oscillospiraceae bacterium
CCTTCTCAATTTTCAGATAACACGCCACGTGCTCCATTTCCTGATCAAAAGGAATAAGCGACTCGCTATTTAAAGAATCGATGTTTCTGCGTAAATATTGTGAAAAGTCTATTGTCAAGTATTTTGCCTGCTTGGGAGCCGAATCACACATAGCGGCGATGGTCGAGAGAGTATTATATACAAAATGAGGATTTATCTGAGAAAGCATCAAAGCGTTTTTCTGCGCTTCAAGCTCCTTTTGCCGAGTCAGATAGATGCTTGTATACATGGCTAAAATACTGACGGTAAAGCCTGCGCAAGTCAAAGAGATTCCGTGAACCGTGTAGTCCATGATAAAGCCCGCCGCAGGAAACAGAGTGTATATAAAAAACATCCAGCGATTGACTCTTGCAGAGCTTTTGGCAAAGAACGCCATAAGAATAATAGCAAACGCGGAAAGAATAGGATAGAGCAAATAAGCAAGCCATATTGCGTTATTGTCACTATGTACGTAATGGCCCGTTTCGGTGACGTAAAACGCATACCCGTAAAATGCATTTCCAATACAGAAAAGAATGGAAAATCCACATAAAGCTCTGAATATATACAGCACACATCTTGCCGCCCTGCTGTTTGAATAAAGACCGGCAACCAGATAACCCATAAATCCGATGATCGCAATTTGGCAAGCACACGCCATCACAGTATTGGCGACTAAAGTCATGAGCGACAAAGAAGGGTGTCCTTCTCCAAACCATCCTATCATATCGGCAATCAACGCAACTACAACCGAGATCTGAAAGATCAAAAAGTGCCGAGAGCCGATCCTTTTGGTTGAAAATTCATTGATGCACGTTGCGAGAATAATGAGCGCCACCACAAGTGCAAAGGTATCAAGCGCAATGTTTACATACGGCAAATAAAGACTTGACATAATAATTCCTCCTGTTCGGATTTTTGAGGTCGAGAAAACGCAAAAGCCACCTGTACGACGAGAACTCCCGTCTTACACATGGCTTTGTTTAATATTCGTAATTATCGTCGCGCAAAAAGAGGACAGTGTTATCCTGTCTGTCTGAAATTATCGCAAACTTGAACACGGCTGTCAACCCCCTTTTGAAAAATTCTTTTATTATTTTATCACAAAAATGTAAATTTTTCAAGTGTTCGACAAAAAAAAGGCATACAAACAGTTCGACAAAAAAGATATACAAATCGTTTGAGTGCATTTCCAAAGTAAATTCCACTGTGGAATTTACTTTGGAAATGCACTCATCAAAAAAATCTATAAAAAATCCAAAAAAATTTCAAAAACCATTTGCAATTTATTCAATTTTGTGTTATAATGTAGCGGATATCGAGGTCACTGTGCCGATCGGAGCCTCATAAGATGACGGATTCAATCGAAAATTCATAGAATCATCACAGGAAGACCTCATTGATACCTTAAAATGGTATGCGGAAAAAATAAGTTGAAAGGACATACAAACATGACAGACACAAAAATTTTGGTGGTGGATGACGATCCCAATATCAGCGATCTGTTGAAGGTTTATTTTGAAAACGAGGGGTATCACGTCAAAACGGCAAGTGACGGAGCCGAGGGAATGAGCTTTTTTAAGCTTTTCGAGCCGGACCTTGTGTTGCTTGATATTATGCTTCCCAAAAAGGACGGTTGGCAGGTTTGCCGTGAGATCCGCGAGATCTCTTCCAAGCCCGTGATTATGATTACCGCAAAGGGTGAGGTTTTTGATAAGGTGCTTGGCTTGGAGCTGGGTGCCGATGATTTCGTGGTAAAGCCCTTTGATATGAAGGAGCTTTCCGCGCGTGTCAAGGCAGTTCTTCGCCGCTATCAGGCACATACGCACAAAAACGACGAGGAAGTGATCAAATTTGAAAATATTGAGATCAGCCTGCAGAAGTACGAGCTGAAGCTGCGCGGAAAATCGGTGGACATTCCTCCGAAGGAGCTGGAGCTTTTGTATTTCCTTGCCTCCAACTACAACCGCGTGTTCACGCGCGACCAGCTGTTGGATAAGGTGTGGGGCTTTGACTATCTGGGCGACTCCAGAACCGTTGACGTACACGTCAAGCGCCTGCGCGAAAAGCTGGAGGGCGTTTCCGACAAGTGGATTTTGAAAACGGTTTGGGGTGTTGGCTATAAGTTTGAGCTGTTGAGCTGATTCCCAAATGCCTCTGAACGGAGGAAAAACGATGTTCAAAAGTATTTTTGCGAAATACGTCACGGTGTTTATGCTGATTATTACGGCAGGCTTTTTGCTGTTGCTGCTGATCGTGACCTCCATTGTGGGGAATTACTCGGCAACCGTAAAGGAAAACGTGATGGAAAACGCAGCCGATGCGACACGCGTGGCTTTGGAGGCTACCGTATACGATGCGGCTCCCAACGAGTTTTCAAGGATTTTTGATGAGGTGGGTGCCGAGCAGGTGCGTAGCCTTTTGGGGGTGTTTGCCGACCGTGACGATGATTTGGCAATTACGGTGCTATCTCCGTCCGGGGAAACGCTGTATACTGCCTTGGGCGGTGATTGGACCCCCGACGTTCCCCAGGTAGCAGAGCTGCCCACCGAGCTGTTTTTATCGGTTGCCAAGGATGAGGCGTATTCTTCGGACAGCTACGGTCAGGATATTTCGCTTTGTGCGGTGGGAGTCCGAAACGGAAACGGAGAGCTTTGTGCCATCGTGACGGTGTTCGGCTCCAATATCCATAAGGGAAATACCGTGGAGGAGCTGACCAAAACCATTATTACCTCGGCACTGCTCGTTTTGCTTGCCACGATGATTGCGGCATATTTTATCACCGAGCGAACCGTTGCGCCTCTTCGTGAGATGCGAAAGGCTGCGCGCGGATTTTCATCGGGAAAATTTGACAGCCGCGTGCGCGTACGGGGACATGATGAGGTGGCGGAGCTTTCCGAGGCGTTCAACCAAATGGCGGAGTCGCTTGAAAATCTGGAAAAAATGCGAAACTCCTTTATTGCAAACGTTTCGCACGATCTTCGCACTCCCATGACCACCATAGCGGGCTTTATCGACAGCATCCGCGACGGTGTGATTCCCGAGGAGGACCGCGATCATTATTTGGAGGTCGTTTCCATGGAGGTACATCGCCTTTCCAGGCTCGTATCCTCCTTGCTGGATCTTTCCAGACTGCAGGCGGGTGACCGAAAGTTTACCATGGTGCCGTTTGACGTTTGCGAGATGTCGCGCCTGATTTTGATTTCTTTTGAGCAAAAGATCGAGGAGAAGAAGCTGGACGTGCATTTTGAATGTGAGGAAGAGCGAATGCTGGCGGTAGCCGACCGTGACGCGATTTATCAAATTCTTTACAACATCTGTCACAACGCGGTGAAGTTTTCGCACGAGAACGGAGTGCTGCGGATTCGGCTTGTGACAACCAAGGATAAAAAAATTCGTGTGTCGGTTTATAATGAGGGGGACGGAATTCCCTTGGAAGACCAACCCTTGATTTTTGAACGCTTTTATAAGAGTGACAAGAGCCGTGGGCTTGACAAAACCGGTGTTGGGTTGGGACTGTTTATTTCCAAAACCATCATTACGGCGCACGGTGAGAAGATCTGGGTTTCGAGTACCCCGGGTGAAAATTGCGAATTTTTCTTTACGTTACCTCGCGCGGCACACGGTGCTTCATACGCGGGGGATGAAAGATAACCGCCAAACGGCAGAATGCGGAAAGGAGTTTTATGTTCTCAAACGAGCCAAAGAAAGAACAGCCAACCGAACAGATTTCGGAAAATACCGAGAATGTAGATGCTTTCCGTTGGAGATATGCCGAGCAAAGAGCGTTCGAAAAGAACGAAACAAACAAGCAAAGGAAGCACGGGATGCTTGCCGCAATCCTTGTGATGGTGTCGTCGTTTGCCGTATGCTTTCTGCTTTTGTGCGGCGTTTTGATCTGGAACGGAAAGGGGGACACCGATTCTTTGGAGTCGGTGGCGGATGCCGTTGATCGGGTCAATCCCTCTACCGTTTTGGTTTCCGCAACGGGAATCGCGTCGCAGGGCTACGGAACCGGATTTTTCGTGCGTGCCGACGGATATATCGTTACCAATTATCATGTGATCGAGCAGGCAACCACGGTGCGTGTTAAGCTCTATTCGGGAGAAACGCATCAAGCAACCGTGGTGGGATACAGCGTGTTTGACGATTTGGCTGTGCTGAAAATTGCCGGAAATCATTATCCTGCCGTTCAAATCGGGGATTCTTCCCGTGTACGCGTGGGAGAAACGGTCATCGCGATCGGAAACCCGGGCGGTACGGAGGGTGCGTGGACAACGACGAGAGGCATTGTTTCGGCACTAGATCGCAAGATTGTAATTAACGAGCACGACGAAACCTACGAGATGACCATGCTGCAAACCGATGCGCCCGTGAATACGGGAAACTCGGGAGGACCCCTTTGCAATGCACGTGGGGAAGTGATCGGAATCGTAACGCGGAAGCTGACCGGTTATGAAAGCCTCGGCTTTGCGTTGCCGATCAACGGAAGCATGGAGATTGTCCATGCGATCATCACGCACGGACATGCAAACGACGTGGATTCTTCCATTACAAGGATCAGACCCACACTGGGAATCCAATGCTACGATGTCGTAAAGGGAGAGGAATATACCCTTGACGGCAAGTCGTTTATTGCCGCAGCCGACGGTGTTTGGGTTGCCGGCGTGGTCGAAGATAGCGGTGCGGACGGTGTTTTGGAAATCGGGGATATCATCGTTGCGATTGACGGAACAACGGTTTCCGATACCGAGGCACTCAAAAACGCGCTGTTTGAGTACCGCGCAGGTGATCAGATCGAGTTGACGGTT
Source organism: Oscillospiraceae bacterium (assembly GCA_015064155.1). GTDB lineage: Bacteria > Bacillota > Clostridia > Oscillospirales > CAG-272 > UMGS1865. The sequence continues at coordinate 4,830 of SVST01000015.1, forward strand.
ATTCGTGAGGGCAGAGAGAAAAAGCTTTCCGTGACACTCAAAAAATCATAACGAAAACACAGAACAGCCTTTTTTACGTTTGAGATGCGTAAAAAAGGCTGTTTTTTCGTTATTGTACTTGACTTTTCTTGCGTTCCAGAAATTCCTCGTAGGTTCCCGAAAAATCGGTGATTCCGTCGGGAGTGATTTCAATGATGCGGTTGGCTACCGTATTGACCAATTCATAGTCGTGAGAGGAGAAGATGAGGTTCCCCTTGAATGCCGAAAGACCGTGGTTCACCGCGCTGATCGATTCCAGATCCAGATGGTCGGTGGGTTGATCCAAGAGGAGGAAGTTTGAGCCGAACAGCATCATGCGGGCAAACATACACCGTACCTTTTCGCCACCCGACAGCACGTTGACGGGCTTGAAAACGCTGTCGTTGGAGAACAGCATTCTGCCGAGGAATCCGCGTAGGTAGGTTTCGGTGGTTTCCTTGGCGTCCTGCGCCAGCCAATCGATGATACTCATTTCGCAATCCTTGAAATAAGCGGTATTGTCATGCGGGAAATAGGACTTCGTAATGCTGACACCCCATTTGAAGTCCCCGGAGTCGGGGGTATCCTCCTCCATCAGAATGCGGAAGAGAGCCGTGATTGCCATTTCGTTTCCGAGCAGTGCGATTTTATCTTCTTTGTTCACAGTAAAAGAAAGATTTCGGAACAGAGGGGTTCCATCCTCGGCATTTTTAGAAAGATCACGTACAAAGAGAATATCCTTTCCTGCCACGCGGTCCATATCAAAGCCGATAAAGGGATAACGACGGCTGGAGGCGGGAAGCTCTTCGATGGAAAGCTTGTCCAAGAGCTTTCGGCGTGAGGTTGCCTGACGCGATTTGGATTTATTTGCCGAGAAGCGCGCGATAAAGGCTTGCAGCTCGCGTATTTTTTCCTCGGCTTTTTTGTTTTGCTGCTTGATCATACGCTGAATCAGCTGGCTTGACTCATACCAAAACTCGTAGTTTCCAACGTACATTTTGATGCCGTTGTAGTCGATATCTACGATATTTGTGCATACGTCGTTGAGAAAATGACGGTCGTGCGATACCACCAGGACCGTTCCGAAATAGTCGGAAAGGAAGTCCTCCAGCCACATCACCGCGTCGATATCCAAGCCGTTGGTAGGCTCGTCGAGCATGATGATATCGGGGTTGCCGAAGAGTGCCTGCGCCAGCATGACCTTGACCTTTTCGCTTTCCTTGAGCGAAGACATTTCGTCCCAGAGCTGCTCGTCCTTCATGCCAAGACCTTGAATCAAGCGCGAAATTTCGGATTCTGCCTCCCAACCGTTCAGCTCGGCAAACTCCGCTTCAAGCTCCGAGGCGCGGATGCCATCTTCCTCGGAAAAATCCTCTTTTTCGTAAATGGCATCCTTTTCAACCTTGATGTCGTATAGCTTTTTGTTGCCCATCATAACCGTATCCAGGACGGTATACGCGTCGAATGCAAAGTGATCCTGACGCAAAACCGACATCCGTACGGTATCGGGAATCGATACTTCCCCCGTGGAAGGCTCCAGCTCACCGCAAAGGATGCGCAAGAAGGTGGACTTGCCGGCACCGTTTGCACCGATGATGCCGTAGCAGTTTCCGGGTGTGAATTTCAGGTCAACGTCCTTAAAAAGAAGCTGACCGCCAAAATGGAAGCTTAAATTGGAAATCGTAATCATGGAATCTCGCCTTTCATTAAACAATCCTTGGTATTATACCATACCCCTTATCTATTTGCAAGTATTCTTTGCCTTTTTTCTCTCTTTTTTTCAAAAAATGCTTTTTTCTATTGACGAAAAGGGAATTTCGGTTTATAATGTAAGGTAAAGTTTCCTTTGGAAGGGATGAATCAATCATGAGAATCGTAATCAAGGTCGGAACCTCCACGTTGGCGCATGCAACGGGACATTTGAATATCCGTCGCGTGGAGCAGCTTTGCCGCGTGCTGTCCGATTTGAAAAATCAGGGCTATGAGGTCATTTTGGTGTCTTCGGGTGCCATCGGAATGGGCGTTGGAAAGCTTTCCTTGAAGGAGCGTCCCGCCGATATTCCCACCAAGCAGGCGGCGGCAGCCGTCGGTCAGTGCGAATTGATGTATACGTACGATAAGTTGTTTGCCGAATACAACCACACCGTTGCGCAAATTTTGCTGACGGGGTCGGATTTTCGGCACGAGGATCGGTATAATAATTTCCAAAATACGATGCGCCGCTTGCTGGAGCTGGACGTTCTGCCGATCATCAACGAAAACGATACCATTGCCACCGAGGAAATCAAGGTCGGTGATAACGATACGCTGTCGGCAATGGTCGCAGTCAGTGTCGATGCCGATTTGTTGATTCTGCTGTCGGACATCGACGGCTTGTATACGGCAGACCCTCACAAGGATCCGAACGCTACGTTGATCGGAACGGTAGAGTCGTTGACTTCCGAGATTCTTGCCTTGGCGGGAGATAAGGGAAGCGCACTGGGAACGGGCGGCATGAAGACCAAGCTGTCTGCCGCACAGATCTGTACCGAGGCGGGCTGTGAAATGGTGATTATGAACGGTGAAAATCCGAATCTTCTGTACGATTTGTTTGACGGAAAAGCGGTTGGAACGCGATTCCTCGTAAGCAAGGAGAGAGGCTGATATGACGACACTTGAAATTTTACAGGCGGCAAAGGCGGCATGCGTTTCGTTGTCCCTTTTGTCGACCAAAGAGAAAAACGACGCGCTTTTGGCGATGGCAGACGCGCTGGAGGCAGACTGTCAAGCGGTGCTTGCTGCAAATGCCAAGGATATGGATGCGGTAGAAGGGAAGATCAACACGGTGATGCTGGACCGCTTGCGCTTGACAAAGGAACGCATCCATGCCATGGCGGAGGGAATCCGTGAGGTGGTTGCTCTCCCCGATCCCGTTGGTGAGGTTGAACAAACCGTAACGCGTCCCAATGGCTTAACGATTCAAAAGGTGCGCGTGCCGATGGGCGTGGTTGCCATTATCTACGAAAGCAGACCGAACGTCACCTCGGATGCGGCGGCTTTGGCACTGAAAAGCGGAAACGTGTGCGTGCTCCGCGGTGGAAAGGAAGCCTTTTTCTCCTCTCACGCAATCGTGGATGCGTTGCGTAAGGGGCTGGAAAAGCTGGGACTTTCCCGTTATTTCGTCAATATTTTGGATGACGTTTCGCGCGCAGGCGCGAACGAATTGATGACTGCTACCGATTACGTCGATCTGTTGATTCCGCGCGGCGGAGCCGGCTTGATTCGCGCGTGTGTGGAAAACGCCAAGGTTCCTTGCATTCAAACGGGAACGGGAATCTGCCATATTTACGTAGACCGCGCGGCAGACTTGGAAATGGCATTGGATATTCTGGAAAATGCCAAAACAAGCCGTCCGTCGGTTTGTAACGCGGCAGAGGTTTGCTTGGTACACAAGGAGATTGCCGAGCAGTTTTTGCCGATGCTTCGCGCGCGCTTGGTGGAAAAACGCGAAGAAAGCGGACTTTCCCCCGTAGAGCTGCGGCTTGATACGCGTTCCTCGCAAATAATCGACGGAACGGTAATGGGTGAGGATGATTTTGATACCGAATTTTTGAACTATATTTTGGCAGTGGGAATCGTAGACAGCACCTCGGATGCGGTGGCGCATATTGCCAAGCATTCAACGCATCACAGCGAGGCAATCGTTACGAAGGATCCCGTGGCGGCGGACTTCTTCACGGCGGCAATTGACAGTGCCGCGGTTTACGTCAATGCATCGACGCGCTTTACCGACGGCGGAGAATTCGGTCTTGGCTGTGAGATCGGAATTTCCACGCAAAAGCTCCACGCCAGAGGTCCTATGGGGCTTAAGGAGCTGACAACCTACAAATACGTAATTCGCGGAAACGGTCAGATTCGTTGATCGGAAAGGGAAAAAGATTATGAATACATTTGGATTTATCGGATGCGGAAATATGGGAGGTGCTTTGGCACGTGCCGTGGCAAAACGCGTAGAGGGCAAGGCACTGCTGTTTTGCGATGCCGATCTTGCGAAGGCGGAGCAATTGGCATCCGAATTCGGTGCCTCCGCCACCGACGACGCGCGAGTGGTTGCCAATCGGTGCGACTGTATTTTTCTCGGTGTCAAGCCGCAGGGATTTGAAGCACTGTTTTCTTCGATTTCCTCGGTTTTGCAAGCGAGAACCGAGCCGTACGTTTTGATTTCCATGGCGGCAGGGCTGCCGATTGCACGTGTGCAAGCACTGGCAGGTGTGGAATGCCCGATCATTCGCATCATGCCGAATACCCCTGCGGCGGTGGGCGAGGGAATGATCCTTTATGCCGTAAACGCACAGGTAACCCCCGACATGACGGCAAGCTTTTGCGAAGCTCTTGCCGACGCGGGCGTTTTGGATGCGATTTCGGAGGAAAAGATCGACGCGGCAAGCGCACTTTCGGGATGCGGTCCCGCGTTCGTATATCTGTTCGCCGAGGCACTTTCAGACGGGGCAGTGGAATGCGGTCTTTCTCGCGAGCAGGCACTTTTGTACGCGGCACAGACCTTAAAGGGGGCGGCAGAATTGATGCTTCGCACGGGTCGGCATCCGGGACAGCTCAAGGATGCTGTTTGCAGTCCCGGCGGTACCACGATCGCAGGAGTTCATGCCTTGGAGGATTGCGGATTTCGTGCAGCGGCAATGGGAGCTGTGGTTGCGGCATACGAGCGCACGCTGGAGCTGAAAAAGTAAGAAAAAAGCAGGTGTTATTCCGATTTACGGAAAGCACCTGCTTTTCTGTAAGGTATTATTTCGTTTTAATCGTTCAACGAAAAGGTTTTGATTGCCTTGATTGCGGTTCCGTTTTCGTATTCGCGCACCTCGCCCAAGGCAAAAAATGCGCCGTTTTGGTCGCAGAGACGCACGCGTTCGCCAACCGCATATTGTACAGAGATCTTTTTTTGATAGATTTCACAGCCGCTACGGCACAGTCTTTCGTAAAAGGCGGGGAGATTTACTTGCGGACAGTCGGCAAAAAGGGACTCGGTAGGAATCAGCAACGAGAGTCTTTCTTCGGGCTCCATTGTCTCCAATTTCTCCACAGTGTGCGCAGTCTGCAGGGAAAAGCCACCGGCTTCGGTGCGTTCCAGGGTTGCCATCGCGCCGCCGCATCCGAGTAAGCTGCCGATATCGGCACATAGCGTACGGATATAGGTTCCGCCCGAGCAACACACGTCCAAGATATATTCGGTGTCACGCTCGGTGGGGGCTGCGGTCAGGTCGAATATTTCGATTTCACGGGGCTTTCGTTCAACCGTTACCCCTTGCCGTGCCAAGTCGACCAGCTTCTGCCCGTTGACCTTCAATGCGCTGTACATCGGGGGAATTTGTTGGATTTTACCGCGAAATTTTGGCAAAACCGCCTTGATTTCTTCAAACGAGGGGATTCTTTCGGAGGTGGTAAGCGTCGTTCCCGTTATGTCCTCGGTGTCGGTGGTGATGCCGAGGCGGAGCGTTGCGCGATACCGCTTGGATGCCGCTGTCAGATATTCGTCGGCTTTTGCGGCACGTCCAATCAATACCACGAGCACACCGGTTGCCATGGGGTCAAGCGTTCCCGTGTGTCCTACGCGCCGTGTGCCGTACAATCGACGGATACGGTTGACGATATCGTGTGAGGTTGCGCCCGCGTGCTTGTTTATAATCAGCACACCGGACGGTTCTTTGACGTCTGCTTGCTTGCTCATTCTATGATCAGATCCTCCAGTGCGCGCTTTTGGACGTAATGAATCCCGTTTTCGCGGTAATAGGTAACCGAGCCGTCCTCTGCGGCATCAACGATGCGCACCTCCTCGTCGGGCTTGCCGAGCGCCAACACCAGCTGGGGACGCAACGAGGGAGAAAGATCCAGTGCGGAGGAGAGTTGCTCGGGGGAGAAGCTACCGATCATACAACCGCCAAAGTCGCATTCCGCCGCGGCAAGCATGATCGATTGCGCACAGATGCCTACGTCCTTCAAAAAGCTTTCTGCCACGGGGGTGACGTCGGTATCGGCACAGATCACCACGTACGCAGTGGGCGCGTGACCCTTTGGGGGGAGGCTAATATCCTTGAGCTTGCCTGCCCAACGGGTCAAGGGAAGTACCTTTTGGCACTCCTTTTCGGTATATACGATGCGAAATTTCAGCATTTGCAAATTGATGCTGGAGGGAGAAAGTCTTGCATGATCTACCCAATCGCACAGCTGCTCGCGTGAGATCTTGACCGATTCGTCAAAGCTTCGGTAGCTTCTGGAAGCCAAAATCAAATCCTTTAGCATGTTAGCACTCCTTTTAAAAGCGAACCCATGCCGAAAAGATCACCTGACCCTTTTCGGAGAAATTTCGCTCGTACTCTGTCATAATATTATCGGGATTTTTTTCGGATGCATGCAGATTACGGGTCTGCCACTCAACGGTAAGTCCGGCTTCTGCAAACTGCTCCAGGCTGAAATCAAACAGTCCCTCGTTGTCGGTTTTCAGGCGAAGAAGACCGCCCTCTTTCAAAACGCTTCGGTAGAGCTCCAAAAAGCCAACGTGGGTCAAGCGACGCTTTGCATAGCCCTTTTTGGGCCACGGGTCGCTGAAATTGAGATAGATACAATCAATCGAATGTGGTAAAAACCACTCGGTCAGATTCTTTGCGTCCCCGATCAGAAACCGCAGATTATCGGGACGCTCCTCCTTGTGCGCCATTGCTTTTTCCAAGGCAAGGCAGGCAACGTCGGGCACTCGTTCCATGGCGATAAAATTGTATTGCGGATATTTTGACGCCATACCAACCGCAAAATCTCCCTTGCCGCATCCGATTTCCAAATGGATGGGACGCTCCGAGGAGCAATAGGTCATGGGATCAACGGCAGGTGTCGTTGGCTCGGCAATCAAAATTTCTGCGCAGGCGGCGATACGCTCGGCACCGTGCTTTTTTCTTCTCATTCTCATAGCGGTAACGTCCTTTCGGAAAAATCTCTTACCATTATAGCAGATTTTTCTCTCTTTTGCAATCATTTTCTTGTAATTTCAAAAATAATGCTTTTTTAGTGCTTTTTTTGTCAGGGCTTTAACGCGTATTGCAGCTTGGAGAGCGCATTTTTTTCAATGCGGGAAACGTAAGAACGGGAGATTCCCAATGCAGCGGCAATCTCGCGCTGCGTTTTTTCTTCGATTCCGCCGATCCCGTAGCGCATCGTCAAAATTTGCTTCTCGCGAGGCGACAGGCAGGTATCGATACAGCGTAGCATTTTTTCGGTGAGAATTTTTTTATCGGTTTCCTCTGCAATATCCTCCTCGCTGCAAATGACGTCCATGTAGGTCAGAGGGTTGCCGTCGCGATCAACGTCGATGGTTTCGTTGATCGAAACCTCCATGGAGCGTTTTTTCTGTGCGCGAAAATACATCAAAATTTCATTTTGAATACATTTTGCTCCGTAGGTGGCAAAGCGTGCGCCGTTGGTTACGCGAAACGTGTCCACGGCTTTTACAAGTCCGATGGTTCCGATCGAAACCAGGTCTTCCTGATTTTTTGCGGTGGAGTAGTACTTGCGAACGATATGGGAAACCAGGCGCAGATTATGAAGGATCAGCTTTTGCCGCGCGTCTTCATCACCGGAGGCAGCCCTTTGAAAGCATTCCCGTTCCTCCGCGTCGGATAACGGCGGTGGAAATTTTTGCGGTGTTCCGATGCCGAGTATCAAATGCATGACCCTTGTCAGAAGTGCAAACAGAGTAAGAAGCATGATTCCGTCCTCCCGTCGGTTTGGATTGCTCCAATATATGACGGAATCTTTTTGTTTTTGCTTGTACGGCTTTTTTTGTAGAAAACGAAAGCGGTTTTTGCGCTTTTTTTTCGGGGTTTTCTTGACATCGCAGGATCTGTGTGATATACTGAATAGGAAAGAACAAAACAACAAGGAGAATGCAAATGAAAAAACTTATTGGAAATGCAGTGGTTGGACAAAGCGGAGGTCCTACGGCGGCAATCAACGCTACTCTCAGCGGTGTCATCCGCGGCGTTCAGAATGGCGAAGGATGCATCAAAACGCTGTATGGAATGCGCAACGGTGTGGAAGGCTTGATGAAAAAGGATCTGTTGGATCTGACGAAATTTTTTGATACCGAGGAGAAGCTTTCTCTCTTGGAGCATACCCCCGCGGCGGCACTCGGCTCTTGCCGTAAAAAGCTTCCGAAGCCCGGAGAAAACGATGCCTTCTATGAAGAAATGATCGCGATTTTCCGTGAATTTGACATTCGTTATTTCTTCTACATCGGCGGAAACGACTCTATGGATACCGTATCCAAGCTGTCGGCATACACCGCAAAATGCGGCTACGAGATGGTTATCATGGGCGTTCCGAAAACCATTGATAACGACTTGGTTGGAACCGACCATACTCCCGGCTTCGGCTCTGCGGCAAAGTATATCGCAATTACCGCCCAGGAAATCATTCGGGACTGCGCGGTTTACCGCGTTCCCGCCGTTACGATCATCGAGATCATGGGTCGCGATGCCGGCTGGCTGACCGCGGCTTCGGCAATCGGTCGCGTGGTGAACGGAATTGAGCCCGATCTCGTTTATCTACCCGAGCGTGTATTTGATATGGAGAGCTTCTTCTCCGACGTCCGCGCGGCATTGGACAAGCATCCCAACGTGGTTGTTGCGGTTTCCGAGGGAATTCGCTTTGCCGACGGCAGATACGTTGGCGAGGGGACGCAGACCGGTGCTACCGATGCGTTCGGACACGCTTACCTGGCAGGCACGGGTAAGGCTTTGGAGCTGGCTGTGAAGGCGGAGATCGGCTGTAAGGTTCGTTCGATCGAATTGAATCTGCCTCAACGCTGTGCAGCACACGCGGCGTCGCAAACTGACCTTTCCGAGTCGGTACGCATCGGTGCATCTGCAGTGGCTGCGGCAGAGAACGGTGTGACCGGCGCGATGGTGACGGTTACGAGAACTTGCGAGGAGCCGTATACCGTCCGGATCGGACATTCCGACGTTTCCCTGATTGCCAACCGCATCCGCTTTGTCGATGATGCGTTTATCAACGAAGCGGGGAATCACGTAACCGATGCTTGCTGTCGGTATTTGTTGCCCTTGATTCAGGGTGAGCCCGCGGTGTCTTACGTAAACGGCTTGCCGCAGCATCTGATTCTTTGATAAAAAAACGAGGTACGGTATGAAAATTGCGGTGATAACGGGCGCATCGTCCGGAATGGGAAAGGAATTCGTCGTACAGCTTGCACGTGAAAAAAGCTTCGATGAAATATGGGTGATTGCGCGCCGTCTGGATCGATTGGAGGCACTGCAATCCGAGGTCAGCACAAAAATTCGCCCGATTTCCTTGGATCTGACAAAAGAGGAAAGTATCGCGGAATACAGCGCGATGCTGGAGCGTGAAAAGCCCGTGGTGGACGTGATGGTGAATGCCAGCGGATTCGGTCGCTTCGGAACCTTTTCGGACATGGAGCTTGAAACCATGTATCGCATGATCGATCTCAACAGCAAGGCATACGTCGGGATGACCTATGCAACGCTTCCGTATCTGACGCAGGGAAGTGAGGTTTACCAGTTGGATTCCTTGTCCTCCTTCCAGCCCGTTCCGTATATCTGCGTGTACGGTGCGACAAAGGCTTTCGTGCTCAGCTTCAGCCGCGCACTTAACGTCGAGCTGAAATCGCGCGGAATTCACATGATGGCGGTTTGTCCGGGATGGGTCAAAACCGAGTTTTTCGACCATGCCGTAACCGATGACACCATCACGTATTACAACAAGTTTTTCACTCCCGAGCAGGTTATTACACGCGCGATACGCGACATGAAGAAACGAAAGGACGTGTCAATTTGCGGCTTTTCGGTTCGTGCGCAGGTGCTTCTTACCAAGCTGTTGCCGCATCGGCTGATTATGAAAATCTGGTGCAAGCAGCAGAAAAAGTAAGACGGGCAGAATCTTGAAAAAAGTCAATTTACAAAAGGAAAATAACGATGGAAATATTTACTCGCAAAATAGAGATAAACGGACAAAGCGTCGATCTGCACGCTTATATTCCGGAGCCGATTGAATGTGCGGTCTACCATCAGAAGCGTCCTGCAGTGATCGTTTTTCCGGGAGGCGCGTACCGAGGCACCGCACAGCACGAGGGAGAGCCGATCGCTCTGCAGTACGTGGCGGCGGGAGCTTGCGCGTTCGTACTCAAATACAGTGTCTATCCCGCGCGATTTCCGCAGGCTCTCCTGGAGGCTTTCGAGTCGATTCGTTACGTGCGGGAGCATGCCGAGGAGTTTTGTATCGACCCATGTGCCATCTCGGTTTGCGGGTTCTCCGCAGGCGGACATTTGGCAGGGTGTACCGGAACGCTTTGGAATCATGCGTTTTTTGACGGGCTTTTGGAAAAGGACCGTCACATTTACCGCCCCGATAGCCTGATTTTGTGTTACCCCGTGATCGGAGATCGGTTCCACCACAATTCGATGCTCAATCTTTTTGAGAAGAACGAGGACGAGCTGACCGAGGATTGCTTGCAGCTTTTGGAGCTGGAAACGCAGGTTGACGAGCAAACACCTCCCACCTTCTTGTGGCATAATTTCGGAGATACGGGCGTTCCGTGTGAAGCGTCCTTGTGCTTTGCCTCGGCACTGTACCGCCACGGTGTGCCGTGTGAATTGCATCTTTACAGCGAGGGCAAGCACGGCTGCGCTCTTGGCACTTACGTAACGGGCAAATTTTCTTACCGCAACGGTATGGTTTGTGAGAGCTGGATGAAGCTTTCCGTCGATTTCATCTACCGCTTTTACGAGCAAAGCTTGTGATCTTGGATCTAAAACCACGTTTTTTTGCTTTGACGTCAAAAAATACTTTTTTCACGTTTTTTGCGTCGTACTTGCATTTTTTGTCGATTTTGTGGTATAGTATGATTAAATTTTGACGATATCCCGATAAGGAGAAACTTGTGATGAAGGATTTATCCAGAAATCTTACCATGCTTTGTGACTTTTACGAGCTGACGATGAGCAACGGGTATTTTCAGTGCGGACTGAAGGATCGTATCGTATACTTCGACGTGTTCTATCGCAACAATCCCGATAACGGCGGTTTTGCCGTGGTTGCGGGACTTGAGCAGGTTATTGACTACGTCAATCAGCTGCATTTCGATGAGGACGATATTACGTATCTGCGTTCCAAAAATTGCTTTTCCGAGGAGTTTTTGGACTTTTTGCGCGACTTTACATTCGAGGGAGATATTTGGGCAATTCCCGAGGGAACTGTGGTTTTCCCCGGAGAACCCTTGATGATCGTTCGCGGACGTGCCATTGAAGCTCAGTTCATCGAAACCTACGTTTTGATGATGCTCAATCATCAATCGTTGATTGCAACCAAGGCGGCTCGCTTGACCCGCGCCGCAAAGGGACGTGCGATCAGCGAGTTTGGCTCCAGACGTGCGCAGGGTGCCGATGCGGCAATGCTCGGTGCGCGTGCGGCATACATAGGAGGCTGTAACGCAACTGCGTGTACCATTACCGATCAAGCCTACGGCGTACCTGCTACGGGAACGATGGCACACTCCTGGGTGCAGATGTTTGACACCGAATACGAGGCGTTCAAGACCTACTGCGAGATTTACCCGAACAATGCAACGCTGCTCGTAGATACCTTCAACGTGTTGGAATCGGGTATTCCCAACGCGATCCGCGCTTTCAATGAGGTTCTCGCTCCCAAGGGAATCAGAACGTGCGGCATTCGTATCGATTCGGGTGACGTAACCTATCTGACCAAAAAGGCGCGCCGGATGCTGGACGAAGCGGGCTGGACCGAGTGTAAGATCGTCATTTCCAATTCGTTGGATGAATACATTATCCGTGAATTGATCCGTCAGGGTGCGGAGGTCGACGGATTTGGTGTGGGTGAGCGTTTGATCACAGCGAAGAGCGACCCCGTTTTTGGCGGTGTGTATAAGCTTTGCGCCGTTGAGAAAGACGACGGAACCATTCTGCCCAAGATCAAAATCAGCGAAAACGTCGGAAAGATTACCACTCCGCATTTCAAAAAGGTGTACCGCTTGCGCGGTCGGGATACCGGCAAGGCAGAGGCGGATCTGATCTGCTTGTGGGACGAAATCTTGGACGATACCAAGCCGATTGAGTTGTTCGATCCCGAGCATACCTGGAAACGCAAGCTGCTGGAGAACTATACCGCAACCGAGCTTTTGGTGCCGATTTTCAAAAAGGGAAAGCAGGTATACGAGGTGCCCGCACTTGCCGACGTCCGTCAGCATTGCAAGGACGAGATAGAGGGAATGTGGGAGGAAATTCGCCGCTTTACCAACCCGCACAATTATTACGTTGACCTTTCGCAAAAGCTTTGGGATATCAAGCATGATATGCTAAAGGCGCACAGCGGACAGAAAAAATAAGGATTTGACACAGTGCTTGTCAAGAACAAAGGACGTAGAACGCAAAAACATTCTATGTCCTTTTTCTGTCTGCAGGGATAAATTTCCGATAAAAAATATGAAAAAAAACAAAAAAAATTATGAAAAACTATTGGAATTCTTTAATATATATGTTATAATAAATAAAAGTTTCGCAAAAAAGTGCGGACGGTGATCGGAAAATGACGGGTAGAAAGTGAGGTTGCAATCAGAAGCATGGAATTTTTGCAGAACGTTTGGAATTGCATCTATGGCTTTGTGAGGCAATATGTGGTTGAACCAACGGTGCAAATGGGGATTCGGGATGCGATCGACATCCTGATTTTGGCGTTTGTACTGTTTCGCTTGTATCGGTTTTTCTATATGCGCCGTGCCGGCAGAGTTGCCATCGGCTTGATCGCAATTTCGTTTTTGAGCATTTTGGCAATCGTTTTCAATCTTGCCGCACTCTCGTTCCTTGTGCGACTGTTTGCCTCGGTTGCGTTTTTCTGCGCGATCGTTATTTTTCAACCCGAAATTCGCGATGCGCTGGAGCATATCGGAAATCTGACGGTTTTGAATCCACGCAGCAATACGCTGCCGAAAAAGAAGCTGGAGCTTGCAAACGAGGTTGCGGACGAAACCGTCGAGGCGGTTGTGTCCATGGCGAAAAACCGAACCGGTGCCTTGATCGTGTTTGAAGGCTTAACGAAGCTTGGTGACTTTACTGCGGCGGGTTGCATTTTGGATGCGCGCGTCAGTGCTAAGATGCTGCAGAACGTTTTTTACAACGGCTCTCCGTTGCACGACGGAGCATTGGTGATTCGAGATATGCGGATTTACGCGGCAAACTGCGTTTTGCCGTCCTCCGTCAGAAAGGATCTCAATTTCGGCTTGATGGGAATGCGGCATCGCGCGGCGGTCGGTGTCACCGAGGTCAGCGACGCTTTGGTGGTTGTGGTTTCCGAGCAAACCGGAATCGTGTCGGTTGCGCAAAACGGAAAGCTGACACGCGATGTTGACGAGAAAACGCTGAAGGATATTTTGATGACGTATATGGCGGGCAATGCGTATTTGCGCTACAAGAAAGCGAATATGCGCAAGGATTATTTGGAAATGCTGGAGAATATCGGGCGCACCGATTCCAAAGCCCCGACAGATGAGCAAGAGGATTGCACCGACGCGCAGGAAGTGCCGTCCTTGAACGATCAAGTCGAATCTCAAAATCAACAAAAGGAGGAATAAGCCTTGAAGAAAAATGTGATCGGGCACATGGAAGCCCCGAAAAAGCGCGAGGGCTCATGGATTCGCCGTTGGCAGATCATTCCTCGATTGATTTGTTTGCTGTTGGCTTTTTTGATTTGGTTGATGGTGGTGCAATCGGTTGATTCCCCGAAGGAAGTGTCAAATTCCAACGTTTCCGTGGGGAAAATCGTATGAATCCATCAAACTGCAAGCTTCTGATCGGCAATGTCCGTGTTCCTTTGGATGCTACGGAAGCTGAAATTTTGAAAAAAGCAACCGACAAAATGAAGCGGGCGGGACTCTCAACCACCTCGCTTCATTTTCGGCTTTATAAAAAGTCTGTGGATGCGCGCAAAAAAGAGGATATTCGATTTGTTTGCACGGTTATGGCAGAGAGCAATGACCCGAAACGAATCGGATCGATGGCAGCGGAGAAGCTGAAGCTTGCCGACGCGCGCTTGTACGAAGAAGAATCATTGACTCCCGTGTTTGGAAACGAAACGCTTGCCGCACGTCCGCTGGTGGTAGGAATGGGTCCCGCAGGCTTGTTTGCCGCGCTCTTGTTGGCGCGCAACGGATATCAGCCGATTTTGATCGACCGCGGGGCATCGGTCGAGGAGCGCGTGAACGACGTATCCGCATTTCGTGCAACCGGACGGTTGAACACCGAAAGCAATATTCAGTTTGGTGCGGGCGGAGCAGGAACCTTTTCGGACGGGAAGCTGATTACCAGAATCAACGATCCACGTTGTGGGTTCGTTTTGAGTACGCTTTGCGAGTTTGGTGCGCCCCTTGAGATCACCGTGCAGGCAAAGCCGCATATTGGAAGCGACCTGTTGCGCGACGTGGTGTCCTCTATGCTGCGGGAAATTCAAAGGCTGGGCGGTGACGTGCGGTATCATTGTCGATTGGAGGACTTCGTGCGCTTGCCGGACGGCACAATAAAGGCGGTTACAACGCAAGGCGATTTGCATTGCGGAGCTATCATTCTTGCGGTAGGACACAGCGCAAGAGATACGTATTTTAAGCTTTTGGAGAAGAATTTTGCGATGGAAGCAAAGCCGATCTCGGTTGGCGTACGTGCCGAGCATCTGCAAACCGACATCGATCGCGCTTTGTACGGAAGAATGGCGGGGCACCCGAATCTCGGTCATGCCGAATATGCGCTTTCGGATACGACGTCGGGAAGAGGTGTTTACACGTTCTGTATGTGTCCCGGCGGCGAGGTGGTTGCGGCGGCATCCGAGGAGGAACGCTTGGTGGTAAACGGAATGAGCAACCACGCAAGAAACGGGGTAAATGCCAATGCGGCAGTAGCCGTTTCGATTGGCTGTGACGATATCGAGCCGATGAACGGCAGCCGTATATTGGGTGCGATTGCATTCCAACGGCATTTGGAGCACGCAGCGTTTGTTGCGGGCGGCAAAGATTTTTACGCACCGATCATGACACTCGGGGACTTTTTGTCGGGAACCAGAGGGACCGAGCCTACACGTGTTTTGCCGTCTTATCGTGACGGAAAGGTTCGTGTGTCGGATTTTGAAGCGATTTTTCCCCCGTTCGTGCTGTCCTCTCTGAAACGCGGATTTTTGTCGTTTGGAAAGAAATTACAGGGATACGATTCTGCAGATACCGTGCTGACGGCGGCGGAAACGAGAACCTCCGCACCGGTACGGATCTTGCGTGATGCAGAAGCAATGACTGCGATAGGGTTTGATCGTGTTTATCCTTGCGGAGAGGGAGCCGGCTATGCGGGCGGCATTACGAGTGCTGCGGTAGACGGCGTGCGTGTGGCAATGGCGCTGATGGCGCGCTTTGGACGGGTAAAAAAAGAGAATATATAGGGCTTGCGAAGTAAATGCAACAGCCCAGAGGATGGAAATGTCAGAACAAAACAAGAAAGAAAAGAAGTGGACAATTAAATATTGCCGCGGAGATCTCGAAAAGGACCAAGCCATTGCGCAGCTGGCAGAGGCTACGGGACTTTCGGAGATTATGGCAAGCCTTTTGTATGCGCGCGGATATTGCACGAGGGAGCAGGTGGACGGATTCTTTCGACAGGATGCCGCCTGCTTGCACGATCCTTTTTTGATGCGCGATATGCAGGCTGCGGTCGACCGTATCGAAGCGGCTCTTGCGCGAAAGGAGAAAATTGCAATTTACGGTGACTACGACGTGGACGGCGTTACGTCGGTCAGCCTTTTGTATCTGTATTTGACAGCGCGTGGCGGCAGCGTGGGGTATTATATTCCCAGCCGTATGCGGGAAGGGTACGGACTTTCCAAGGCGGCAATCGACCGCTTGAAGGAAAAAGGCGTTTCGTTGATGATCACGGTGGACACGGGAATTACGGCAAACGAGGAGATCGACTACGCAAAGAGCCTTGGCATTGAAACCGTCGTTACCGATCACCACGAGTGCCGTGAGGAGCTTCCGGATGCCGCAGCGGTTGTGAATCCGCACCGCCCCGATGACGAATATCCTTTTTGCGAGCTTGCCGGTGTCGGTGTGGTCTTCAAGCTGATTTCGGCTTGCGAAATTGCCGAGTGCCGCAAACGGGGCGTGCCTGAAATCGACGGGCTTCGTCGCGTATGCATGGAATATGCAGACCTTGTGGCGATCGGAACGATTGCCGACGTCATGCCCGTGGTGGATGAAAACCGATTGATCGTGACGCTGGGAATTCGTCTTTTGGAGAAAACGACGCGCCCCGGATTGCGCGCGTTGATTGATGCCGCGGCAGGCGGAAAGAGCGCAGAGCCGGGCAAAAGGGTCAAAAAGCGCAAGATCAATTCGGGATTTATCGGATTTACCATTGCACCGCGCATGAATGCAGCGGGAAGAGTCAGCAATGCGTCGATCGCGGTGGAGCTGTTGCTTGCCGAATCGGACAAAGAAGCCGAAGATTTGGCGGAACAGCTTTGTGAATTGAATCTTCAAAGACAGATCGAGGAAAACCGTATTGCCGAGCAGGCATACGAAAAGATTGAAAAAACGCTTGATCCCAAGCGTGACCGTGTGATCGTGATTGACGACGACAGCTGGCAGCAGGGAATCATCGGGATCGTTTCCTCTCGCATTACCGAACGCTATGGGCTTCCGTCTATTCTGATCTCCTTTGACGGCTCTACGGACGGCACGCAACGACCGACCGACGTAGGCAAGGGATCGGGCAGAAGCATTAAGGGAATGAACCTTGTAGAAGCGTTGGTTGATTGCGAGGAGCTTTTGGTTCGCTTTGGCGGTCATGAGCTGGCAGCGGGTTTGAGTATCCTGCGTGCTAATATCGACGATTTCCGCAGAAAAATCAACGCATACGCACAAAGTCATCTTTCCGACGATGCGATGTGTGTCAGCTTGGAGGCGGATCGCGTGGTCGAAATGTCGGATCTGACCATGCATCTGGCACAGGAGCTGTCCTCCATGGAGCCCTTTGGGGTATCGAATCCGGTGCCGAACCTGATTTTGCAGAACGCAAGAATCGCACGAATCGTAACGCTTGGAAACGGAAAGCACACCAAGCTGATTCTCGAAAAGGACGGTCGGGAGATCAGTGCGGTTTGGTTTGGCGTTGGCGGAATGCAGATGACGTTTGAGGTGGGAGATTCGGTGGACGTTCTGTTCCAGTTGAACATCAACGAGTTTCAAAACGTGGTTTCCTTGCAGATGCTGATCCAGGACGTACACTATGCCGAGGAACAGGAAAAACAGTACCGTTCCGTAAAGGCGCGATACGAGGCGATCCGTCGGGGCGAGGAATACACCGCAGAGGAAAATGTGCTCCCTTGCCGTGACGATATAGCGGTCGTGTATACGGCTCTGCGACGTGAATTTCGCGCGGGACGTAGCGTGTTCCCTATGCGGCGGCTTCTGTCGCTGTTGCATAGCCTCGGATATACCGACATCAATTACATCAAGCTGAAATTTATCATTCGTATCATGCAGGAGCTGCAGATTTGCGGAGTTACCGAATCGGTGCAGGACACCTACGTGTTTGAATTTCAGTATCAAACAACCAAAACGAATATCGAAAAATCATCGATTCTTCGCAAGCTGAAGACCCAGCAGAGAAGAACTTGATCGGCAGTTTGTTTTTGCCGATCAGAAAGGCGAAAACAATGAGTGACGTAAACGTACATACCGATATTTCCCGTTTGCTGGATATTTTGCGCGCTACGGGCAAAAAGTACGATACCGATAAAATCAAGGCGGCTTTCGAATATGCCAAAGAGCTCCACGCTGGGCAGTTTCGGGTCAGCGGAGAGGCGTATATCTCGCATCCCATCGCGGTGGCGGAGATTGTTGCGGGGCTTGAATTGGATACCGATTCGATCTGCGCAGCCCTTTTGCACGATACGGTGGAGGATTGCTCTGAGAAGACCGATTTGAGTGAGGTGGAAAAGAAGTTTGGCAGTACGGTTGCCTTGCTTGTGGACGGCTTGACGAAGATGGTGGTTCTCAAGGTGGAGGACAAGGAAGAGGCACACATTGAAAATCTGCGAAAAATGCTTCTTGCCATGTCCCGCGACGTCCGCGTGATTTTCATTAAACTGTGCGACCGCTTGCACAATATGAGAACGCTTTCGGTAAAGCCCGATAATAAACGGCGAATCACGGCACTTGAAACGATGCAGGTCTACGCGCCCCTGGCGCACCGACTCGGTATGCAACGCATCAAGCAGGAGCTGGAAAATCTGGGTCTGCAATTTTTGGATCCCATTGGCTACGGCGAGGTGCGTGATCATATCGAGGAAAAGTACGGGCAGAACGTGGGCTTCATTGAAAACGTCCGTTCGCTTGTCGATGCAAAAATGCGCGAGAACAACATTCACTTTACCCTGGAGGGGCGTATCAAATCGGTTTATTCGATTTACAAGAAGATGTACTCGCAGAACAAGTCCTTTGATCAGATCTACGACTTTTACGCGATGCGTATCATCGTGGATACCGAATTGGAGTGTTATACCGCACTTGGCTTGATCCACGAGATGTTTAACTCGATTCCCGGACGCTTCAAGGACTATATTTCAACTCCGAAGCCGAATATGTACCGTTCCTTACATACCACCGTTATCGGACGTGACGGTATTCCGTTCGAGGTGCAAATCAGAACCTGGGAGATGCACCATATTGCCGAATACGGTATCGCGGCGCACTGGAAGTATAAGTCCGGAGCTGCCAGCAAGGAGGAAATGGACCGTAAGCTTGAGTGGATTGCGCGGTTGATTGAAACCGAGGACGATGAGCGCGACCCGGATGAGTTTATGAATGCGCTTAAAACCGATATCTTCCACGACGAGGTCTTCGTGTTTACCCCCAAGGGTGACGTGATTGCGCTCCCGAACGGAGCAAACGTGATCGACTTTGCCTATGCCATTCACTCGGCGGTGGGAGATAAGATGATCGGCGGAAAGATTAACGGAATGATCGTTCCGATCGACCGTACCTTGGAAAACGGCGAAATCGTTGAGATTTTAACCTCCAACGCGTCCAAGGGTCCCAGCCGCGATTGGCTGAACATCGTCAAAACCAGCGCGGCACGCTCCAAAATTCGTGCTTGGTTCAAGAAAGAAAAACGAACCGACAATATTCAGGTCGGCAAGTCTACCGTGGAAGCCGAGCTTCGCAAGATTGCCAAGAGCTTTACCGATGCACAGCGCGATCAGGTCGTAACGGCGGTTGGCGCACGAATGGGCTTTAACAGTGCCGACGATTTGTACAACGCGATTGGCTACGGCGGTGTGAGCATGGTTAAGGTCATTCGCCGCTTGCAAGAGGAAAGTGCAGAGATCATCAAGCCGGAAACACTCGAGCCGATTCCCGTAAAGGAACCCGAGCAACTGGTTACCTCCAACAAGCCGCGCAACGTCAAGTCCAACAGCGGTATCATTGTGGACGGTGAGGCGGGCTGTATGGTGAAGTTTGCACGCTGCTGCAATCCCTTGCCGGGTGACGCAGTTATCGGCTTTGTGACGAAGGGCTACGGAATTTCCATTCACAAGAAGGATTGCCCCAACGTCGTTCAGGGAATGCAGCAAACCGAGAATGCCGAGCGTTGGAAGGAAGCACATTGGGAGGCATCCGAAACCCGCGGAGAGAGTCAGAGTATGTACGAGGCGCTTTTGCAGATTCATGCGGACAACCGTATCGGCATGCTGGCGGATATTTCCACCGCACTGGCGGATATGCGCGTTTCGATTTTGCAAATCAACGTGTCTTATAAGAGCGACGGAAGCTCGATCATCAATATGATGGTGGGATGTCGGAATATTGATCATTACAATTCCATCGTGTCACGTCTGCGCGTCCTGAACGGAGTCAATAACGTCCTGCGCGGATTTTCATAATAAAGAGAGAGGATCGAAAACATGAAAGCAGTGATCCAACGCGTGTTGCACGCGAGCGTGTCGGTTGACGGAAGCTGTTGCGGCTCTTGCAAGGAGGGCTTGCTGGTGCTTTTGGGAGTTGCCGAGGGAGATAGTGAGCTTGATGCCGAGCTTTTGTGCAGAAAAATTGTGAATTTGCGTATTTTTACCGATGAAAACGATAAGATGAACCGTTCGGTAAAGGATATCGACGGAGAGATGCTGGTGATTTCACAGTTTACGTTGCTTGCAAATTACCGACACGGTAACCGTCCCGATTTTATGGCGTCGGCAAAGCCGCAAGAGGCACAACGCTTGTATGAATATTTTAAGACGCTGGCAGCGCGGGAGCTTCGGCGCGTGGAGTCGGGGATCTTCGGTGCACACATGGAGGTTTCTCTTCTCAACAACGGACCCGTTACCATCGTAATGGACAGTGAAGTGCTCAAATCAAAAAAGTAAGGAAAGTTAGTATGAAATTGTTTTTAAACGGAAAGGTCAACATATACTACATTCAGACCCTTTGCATGATTTTCTTTCCGGGGGAAAAGTTCGGTGCGGCAGAGGCAGAGCATGAAAACACGCCCGCCTTGTGGCTCGATCTTACCGAAAAGGAGGATGGATTGGAGGCAAAGGTACGGGTAGAGGCAGACGGAAAAAGCGCGGAAGCAACCAAATTTTATGCGTTTTCCGAGCAGCGTGACCGTGATAAAACCGCCAAGCTTGCTTGCGGTGCCGCGGTGGTTGCCGCTTGCGGAGAGCTGATCGGTTACCGTCCCTCGTGGGGAATGCTGACGGGTGTACGCCCGTCCAAGGTCGCGACCGAGCTTTTGCAGAGTGGAATGAGTAAGACCCGAGTCAAAAGAACCCTGGCATCCGAATATTTTGTCATTCCCAAAAAGGCGGCACTGGCAACCGACGTAGCACTCAACGAGCAAAAGCTGATCGGCTCGTCGTGGAATTCCAAGGATTGCAGCGTTTACGTGGGGATTCCGTTCTGTCCGTCGCGCTGCTCGTATTGCTCGTTCGTATCGTACACCTCACCAAAGCTTTTGTCCCTTATTCCCGAGTATCTTTTGCACGTCGCACAGGATCTGGAAAAGACCTTTGGAAAGATTCGCGAATTGGGCTTGCGTGTAAAAACGGTTTATATCGGTGGCGGTACGCCTACCATCCTCAGTGCCGATCAATTACGCTTCCTTTTGGGCAAGATTGCAAGTCTTACCGACGTGTCAAGCTTGGAGGAGTATACGCTTGAATCGGGACGGCCGGACACCATTACGGCAGAGAAATTTGCGGTGGCAAGGGAGTACGGAGTGACCCGTGTTTGCGTCAATCCCCAATCGCTTTGTGATGACGTGCTCCGCGAAATCGGACGTGCACACACGGCAGAGGATTTTCTTCGCGCGTATGAGATCGCACGGGAGTCCGGAATTCCGTGCATCAATACCGATTTGATTGTGGGATTGCCGGGAGATAATTTCAAAAGCTTTTCCAAAACCTTTGATAAAATTCTCGCTTTGCATCCGCAGAATATCACGATCCATACCTTCTGCGTGAAAAAGGCTGCCGATATTTTGCGGCAGGGAAGTCACGTGTATTCGGTCAGAGGAGGAGATGCGGGGAAATGCGTGGATTATACCCAGCTTCGCGCCCAACAGGAGGGCTATTTGCCGTACTATATGTACCGCCAGAAAAATACGGTGGGTAATTTTGAAAACGTCGGCTTTGCCTTGGAGGGAACGGAGGGTCTATACAATATCTATATGATGGAGGAGGTTCACTCGATTTTCGCAGTGGGCGCAGGGGCTGTATCCAAAATGGTGGATTACCGTCCCGAAAACGGTGGAAAACCGATTATTGAACGCTTGTTTTATCCCAAATATCCGTTTGAATATTTGCGAGATACCAGTACCGATGAAAAGGTTTCCAAAATGGAGGCGTTCTATCGCGATCATCACTTGATTTGAGCTTTCTTTGTCAGGAAAGGGCAAACAAATGAAAAAATACTATGACGTAATACTGCCAACCGATCCCAAGGAGTTGCGCGAATACGTAACGAATTGCGACCGCGCGTTTGAGTCGGCATTGGACGACGTTGTACAAAAGGTTGCAAAAACCCCGGATTTGCGCATGCTCGGACTTACGGGACCGACCTGCTCGGGAAAAACGACGGCTGCTAAAAAGCTGACTGCGTGCCTTGAGGCACACGGACATCGGGTACACCTCATTTCGATTGACGATTTTTATTACGATACCGAATATTTGCGTTCGCGTCCGAGAACCGATTCCGATTCTGCCATTGACTACGATTCCGAGTCTACCATTGATATAAGCTTGTTGGAACGGACGACCGAGAGCCTTCTTGCCGGGCGTCCAACCAAAATGCCGCGCTTTAATTTCCGAATCGGACAGCGCGAGGACGGTCTTACCGTCAATCCCGACGGGGACGACGTGTTCTTGTTCGAGGGCATCCAGGTATTGTATCCCAGTGTTCATAAAATTTTGCAGGGTGGCTCCTACCGATCCATTTATATTTCGCCCGAATACGGAATCAAGATTTGCCAAAAAAGCTTTGAACCGAACGAAATTCGATTGATGCGTCGTTTGGTGCGCGATCAGCTGTACCGTGCAAGCAATGCCGAGTTCACCTATTACTTGTGGGACAGCGTACGAAAAAACGAGGAAGCGAGCATTTTCCCAAATCTTTCGTCGTGTCATGATTTCATCAATTCTACGATGCCGTATGAGATCGGTATGCTGAAGCCGTTTTTGGAAGCGATGCTTCCCACGGTATCAAAAACCAATCCGCACAGAAAGGATGCCGAGGCATTGCTTGAAAAAATCGCGGACATCGATCCCGTACCGCACGAATATATTACACCAACTTCACTGTATAAGGAATTCATTTAATGAAAACTATTTTTAAAAATGCAACGCTTCTTCCGGAGTACGGACATGGAAACCGTTCCTTGTACGTCGTGACGGAGGATCGTAAAATTACGGAAATTACCGAGAAATGCCCGAATCTTTCCGAGGCAGAGGTTGTAGAATGTAACGGGAATTTGTTGATCCCCGCGTTTTACAATACGCACTGTCATGCCGCTATGACGCTTTTTCGCGGCTACGGTGAGGATCTGCCGCTTCAAAGATGGCTGGAGGAACGTATTTTTCCGGCGGAGGAAAAGCTGACACACCGCGCGGTGTACGTGGCAACCAAATGGGCGATTGCCGAAATGTTGAAAAGCGGAATTGCTTCGTTCTCGGATATGTATATGTTTGAAAATGCCGTGGGAGAGGCGGTTTTGGAAACCGGAATCAAGGCAAATCTTTCCCGCAGTATCGTTTCGTTCGACCCCGATATTGACATTCTCAAGGACAGCCGCTTCTCCGAGTCGTGCGAACTGATTCGTTCGTATCAAAATGCCGATGACGGGCGGATTCGCGTCGATCTTTCCTTGCATGCCGAATATACCAACGTGCCGCGCGCTTGCCGTGATCTTGCCCAATATGCGTGCGAAAATCGGTTGGGGATGCAGATTCATCTTTCGGAAACCGAAAAGGAACACCAAGAGTGTAAAGCGCGCCATGGGAAAACTCCCACGCAATTTTTTGCCGATCTCGGTGTGTTGGATACGCCCACAACGGCGGCACACTGTGTGTGGGTGGAGGACGGCGACATTGCCATTCTTGCGCAAAAGGGAGTCAGCGTGGCGCACAATCCCGTGAGCAATCTCAAGCTGGGAAGCGGTGTGATGCCGCTGAGAAAGCTTTTGGATGCAGGTGTGAACGTGACGCTCGGAACCGACGGGGTTGCCTCGAACAACCGCTTGGATATGCTTCGGGAGATGCAGACCGCCGCGATTTTGCACAAGGGCGTGATGCGTGATCCCGCCGTTACCGTGGCAAGGGAAATGCTTCCCCTGGCAACGCACAACGGTGCATTGGCACAGGGAAGAGGCGATTGCGGAAAAGTACAGATCGGATACCGAGCCGATCTGGTGTTGATCGACCGCAATTCCGTCCATAATATGCCGTCGTATGACGATTATGCAATGCTTGCCTACAGCGCGGACCGTTCCGACGTTCTTTTGACAATGGTGGACGGACGCATACTTTACCGTGACGGTGCGTATACTTCTATCGATGAGGAGCGTCTCCGTTTTGAGGCACGCGAGGTGTTCGCTCACTATTTTGATTGAATGGGCGGATAAAAGCATGATGGCAGAAGCAGTACGGTCGAATCCAAAGAAAACGTTTTTGTCGGGCGTGTTGCTTTTGTCAATGTCCACGGTGCTTGTCAAGGTGCTTGGCTTGATCTACAAAATACCCATGCTCACCTACCTTGGGTCGGAGGGCATGGGCTATTTCAATTCTGCTTATGAAATATACGCACTGTTTTGCGTGATCGCATCTGCAGGGCTTCCCGTGGCTTTGTCGGTGCTGATTTCAAGCTCGGTTGCACGCGGAGAAGAGGAGAGAGTGCCTGCAATTTACCGAGCTTCCATGACGATCTTTGTATGGATCGGCATTCTCGGAACGGCAATCATGCTTTTCCTGGCAGGCTTTTTTTGCCGATTGATTAAGAGCGAACACGCGTATTACTGTATTTTGTCTATTGCTCCCACCGTGTTTTTCGTGTGTATTTCTTCGGGAGTGCGCGGATATTTTCAAGGATACCAAAAGATGCTCCCAACGGCTGTTTCACAGCTGTTGGAGTCGGTGGGGAAGCTGGTGTTCGGTCTTTTGCTGGCACGCTTTGCTTTGCACAGAGGCTACACAACGTCGGTGGTTGCGGCATTCGCAGGTCTTGGATTGACGTTGGGAAGCGCGTTTTCCATGCTTTATCTGCTGTTGGAAAAGCGACGCTTTTCACAACGGAATCCATGGCATTCTGCAAGAAAAAATACGGAAAATACCGAGAAATCAAGTAAAATCTGGAAACGGTTGGCTCGGTTGGCAATTCCCATGACACTGGGAGCTTCTTTGGTCAGCATGACCAAGCTGATCGATATGACGATGATTTTACGACGCTTGCAGAGCATCGGATATACCGAGATTGCGGCAAATGAGGCATACGGTAGCTATACTACGCTTGCTTTGTCGGTATATGGGTTGTTGCCGGCACTTATCAATGCCGTTGCTTTGCCGCTGGTTCCGATGCTTTCTTCGTCCATTGCGTCGGGAGATCGGCATCGACAAGCGGAAATGATTCGTATGTCGTACCGCATTACGGCAACGCTGGCAATTCCCACAGCCCTTGGCATATCGGCGTTTGCGCGACCGATCCTTTCGATTCTGTTTGGAAGTGATCCGCAGGCGGTTTCATTCGCTGCACCGCTTCTTTCTTACCTCGGGGTGTCGGTATTTCTCTCTTGCATGATTACCGCAACCAATTCGGTTCTGCATGCCTATCAGGAGGTGCATCGACCGATTCGTTCGATGCTGTTCGGTGCGGCGGTCAAGGTTGCAGGCGCGTATCTGTTGATCGGTATTCCGCAAATCGGGTTGGTCGGCGCGCCGATCAGCACCTTTTTTTGCAACGCGATCGTAGTTTTGTTAAATCTTGGGTTTGTATCGGCACTCTGCCCGATCGGGAAGCTGAAAGCCCTTTTTCTGAAGCCCCTTTTGGCGGCAGCCCTTTCCGTGGGGCTGTCCATGTGGGTCTATTGGCTTGTAGAACGGCACGCATGGGCAGGGGGAGCAATTGCGCTTGCTTTTTTGGTGGCGGTCAGTGCATACCTTTTGTTGGCTTGCTTTTTGGGAGTGATTTGCCGGGAGGACGTGCGACTGTTGCCGATGGGAGATCGGCTTTGCCATGCATTGCAGCGCACCGGTATTTTGCGCAAAACGGAAGATAAAAAATAAATCTTGGAAACAAGAAAGGATATATTCACATGACGATTCAACAGGAAATTTTAGAATTGAAGCAAAAAGAACGCTATGACTTTAAGGACCTGCAGGCAATCACACGGATTTTGAGATCCGAGGAGGGCTGCCCGTGGGACCGCGAGCAGGATCACCACAGCATTCGCGCTTCCATGATCGAGGAAACCTATGAGGTCGTAGAGGCAATTGATACCGAGAACCCGGTGCTGTTGCGGGAGGAGCTTGGCGATGCCATGTTTCAGGTGATGTTTCATGCACAGATTGAGGATGAATGCGGTCGCTTTGACGTGGGTGACGTGGTGGACGATATTTGTAAGAAAATGATCCACCGCCACCCGCACGTTTTCGGAACGGTGCAGGCGGATACCAGCGATGCGGTTTTGCAAAATTGGGAAATGATCAAAACCGAGGAGAAGCAGAGGAACACGCTGTCGGACAAGCTTCACGCAATTCCTCCGATGTTGCCGGCTTTGATGCGAGCCTCCAAGGTTTCCAAAAAGGCAGGTCGCACGGAGGATCAAACGGCACAGTCCCTGATTGATTCCTTGATCGCAGGTCTTACATCTCTTGGGGCTTCGTCCCAAGAAAATGCACAAGCGCAAATCGGAACGCTGCTGTTTGAGATGGTTGATCTTTCCCGTGTTCTTGACGTCGATGCCGAGCTTGCTCTTTCTGCCAAAACCGATGCTTTTATAGACGAAATAGCAAATAGATAGGTCGATTTTTTCAATTTTTTTTGAAAAAATCATGCAAAACCTATTGCCAAGTTGGCAAAAATATGGTACAATGAACTTGGATCCCCAATATTTTAAGAATGGAGAGAAAAAGACATGACGAAAACACAGTTGATTGACAAAATCGCAAAGGAATCCGGTTTGACCAAAAAGCAGGCAGCAAAGGCATTCGATGCTTGCATGAACACCGTAGTCGGTGCGTTGACCGAGGGGGAGAACGTGCAGATTTCCGGCTTCGGCTCTTTCCTCGTAAAGGACGTTCCCGCGCACGTGGGTAGAAACCCCCGTACCAACGAGTCGGTCGAAATTGCCGCCTCGCGCCGCATTTCTTTCGTTCCCAGCAAATCCTTGAAAGAAAAAATTAAGGGATGAGAATCGATAAATTTCTAAAGGTTTCTCGTATCATCAAACGCCGTACCGTTGCCAACGACGCGTGTGATGCCGAGCACGTTTCGGTAAACGGAAAGCGTGTAAAGGCATCTTATGACGTCAAGGAAGGGGACGTTATCGAGATTACGTTCGGGCAGCGTACGTTAAAGGTTCGTGTCTTAAACGTCAAGGAATACACGCCGAAAGCAGAGGCATCAAGCCTTTATGAGGTTCTCGAATAAGCACATACCGATCGCATAATTTTGCCGCCTCTTGCATAAATTGTAGCAAACGGATTTGGAGGTTTGATACGATGAATGCAGAGGCGGCACAAAATCATCGGGAGCATTTTTTCTCGTTGTTGAAAAGGGAACGCTTGGAGGTGCGCGGTGTAACCGACGTTTTGAGCTTCGACGAGCAAACAGTGGTTTTGAATACGCTGTGCGGCGGAATGGAGATTGCGGGTGATTCGATCCATATTCACGTTCTGAATATGGAACAGGGTGTGGTTTCTATGGACGGAAGAATCGACTACGTTTTGTACTTTGACGTCGGGAACGGCGAAAAGAGCGAGAAAAGCGGCTTTTTTAAGCGGCTGTTCCGCTGATTTTGAAGCATGGCAATTTCACAGGGGTCATTGGCTTGGCTCTATGCCTGCGCGTGCTTGTTGGGGCTTGCGTTGGGAGCCGTTTACGATCTTCTCAGAATCACGCGTGTGTTTTTGGGAGTCCGCTACAGTCGGCGCGCTTCAAGACGGTTGCGTGCCATCCGATTGCCACTTCTTGCTCCGCGCACCAAAAGGCGCGAGAGCCGCGCACTCGGTGTGGTGGTTTTCTTTGAGGATTTATTCTATTGCCTCTTTGCGGGCATTGCGATGATCCTTCTTTTTTACGAGTGTAATAACGGAAAAATTCGATATCCCGTTTTTTTCCTCGTTGCAGTGGGCTTCTTGGTGTACCGTTATACGCTTGGCAGAATCGTGATGCTGTTTTCGGAGGCGATTACATTCGTTCTCGAAACCGCATTCCGGTATTTTTTCTTTTTTATCTTTTATCCGTTCCGATTTTTATACAAACAAATCAAGCGGGCGGTTGCCAAATGCAAAGATCGTGCAATGCGTGCGCGAAAGCGTCGTAGCCGCAGCCGCTATACCGAACGGGAGCTTGCCCGTACGCAGAAAAACGCGTGTGGGTTGATTCCCGAGGACGTTCCGAAAGCAAGAGCACTAAAAGGAGGAAAAAAGCTTGTCAAACAACAAAAAACAGTTCAGCCTGAGTCTGCTCGTGCGAATCCTGCTTGCCACGCTCGTGCTGGTATCGATCGGGGTGTTCGCAAATAGCATCATGCGCTATAACGAGCTGTTGGAGGAACAACAGGAATTGGAAAAAAAGCTTTCCTCCTATCAGGAAATGAAGGAGGAGCTGGCGGAGCTTCTTGACTCCGAGCAGGACCCCGAATACATCATTAAAATCGCAAAAGAGCAGTTGGGGCTGTATTTCCCCGATGAAGAGATATATTACAACGATAGAAACGAGTGAAGCATCAAAAATGGGCGAGAAAAATAAGGACGCAAGGCGTATCGTGGCGCAAAACAAAAAGGCATATCACGATTATTTCGTGGAGGAAAAGTACGAGGCGGGCATTGCACTGTTTGGTACCGAGGTAAAGAGTATCCGTGCGGGAACCGTGAATTTAAAGGATTCCTACTGCTCCTTTGAAAAAGGGGAGATGTTTGTGATCGGCATGCACGTCAGTCCCTACGAGCAGGGAAATATCTTCAATCGTGAGCCGCTTCGCGACCGAAAGCTGCTGATGCATCGTAGGGAGATCATGAAGCTGCAGGGGTTGGTTCAGCAAAAGGGGTATACCTTGGTTCCTCTGTCACTCTATTTTTTAGGCAGCCACGTTAAGGTTGAGGTTGGATTATGCCGCGGTAAAAAGCTGTATGATAAACGAGATGCAGATGCCGCGCGTCAGGCAAGCCGAGATATCGACCGTCACATGAAAGACCGTTCCTATGAAGGATAATCAGAACGAATACCGACCGTGTCAACACACAGTCGGTATTTTTTTCTGTAGATTAAGGCTTCTCTTTTTTTCGGTTGATGATCTTTGCGACCAAGGGGCGGTGAACCTTCATCGCACCGACGGGGCAAAATTCCTGACAGCAAAAGCAGGTGATACATTTTTTTCGGTCGATCACGGGGATCCCGTTTTTCATGGTAATCACCTTGGCAGGGCAGATTTTTGCGCATTCCTTGCAGCCGATACATTTTTTACGGTCGGGCTTGGGTCTGGATTGCAGGGAGGTTCTGACAAACATGGCGGCAAATTTTCCGCGACCTTCGAACTTCATGCTTTTGTGTACGGGAATATTTTCATAATCCGCAATGCAAAAGGCAGAAAGATCTCCGATGATTTCCAAGTCGTTCACCGAAGACGGAATCATGCCGCTTTGCATGGCAACCTGCAGAGTCGGAACGGTTTCGGGATCAATGCCTATGACGTGCGCACAGGTCAGATCCAGCGCATGCGCGGACTTGGCGGCAAGGAGCGCACCGATTTTTCGCGGTGTTCCTTGGGTGGGTCCGTTCCCCTCCATGCCAACTACGGCATCAACCAGGCACAGCTTGGTTTTGTCGGCAAAATAGGAGTTGAGATCGACCAGCATTTTTGCAAAATCCAGATGATCGGGAAAGCGAAAATGGTATTCGGGCTTGAAGGTTCCGGGAACCACACCGAACATATTTTTGGCAGCCGCGCTCATTCCCATCATTCCGTGGGTTTTGAGCTTACAGAAATCGATAATGGCATCGGCTTCATCCAAATATGCCGTGTAGGTAAAGCTTTTTGCAACGAGCGCATTTTCGAAGCGTGCGTCCTTGGTGGCGTAGTTTTGGTTCAGCTTTGCGCCCGCCGCCTCTACCGCCTTCATTCCCGTTGCAGAATAGACGCGATTCAAAAAAGCAGCGTTATAGAGCCCTCCCGGACTGTCGCCTACAATCGGCTTGGCACCTCTTTCGCAAAGCATTTCCACCAAAGCGCAAAGCAGGGCAGGGTGAGTCGTTGCCGCACGTTCGGGCTTCATCATGGATACGAGGTTCGCTTTGATGGCAACCGTCATTCCCGGAGTGACCCAGTCCAATCCTCCAAGCGGTGCCAATACCGCTTCCAGGGCAGGACGAACGGTTTTGGGATCATAATCCGAGCAAGGGACAATTGAAATTCTGTGCATGATTCGGCTCCTTTCCGCATTTGTTCTTTTTTATTATACCTCTTTTTTGGGAAAAAGACAAGACCTTTCTCCAAAAAAACAATTTTACAGCATGGTGGGAAAGAGGAAGAGTGCCTCACGCAGACGGCAATAAATGGCGGAGGCATCGGTGTGGGGCAATGGATTTTTTCCGCGACCGCATTCAAGCGTGAAGGACGCGATCCCCTCCTTTTGAACGCACCAATCGGTCAGCCCTCCGTATGACGCGCTTCCCGTTGTGCGAGAAAGCTTGTAGCCTGCGACTCTCGAAAGGCAGCGTGCAATGCGTTTGGTACGAGCTGTCGGTGTGAGTCCTCCCTCGTAAAAAATTTCCTCCCCTTGGGTGTGAAGCGAAAGAATCCCGTCAAGCGGTCGTGTCATGCGGATAAAATTGCAAAGCGCGGCGGTTTCGGGCTCGGATTCGGGAGCTTCGCCGCTGTATTTGGTGGGAGAGGCGCAATCGGTTCCGTTTTCCCGTTCCATGCGCTTGTATTCCCAAAAGCCGGCATCGTAGTTATGGTTTAGGTCTACACCGCGCCCGTTTGCCTGCCAATGTGAGAAATCCTCACTGCCGCCGTTCATTTGCAGAACACGATCGCGTATGGGGTTGTTTTGCTCCACTCCATGCATTTGATAGGCAACGCCGTCCGGATTCAGCATGGGAACGATGTATAAGGTGTGCGTTTCCAAAAGTCTTTCCGGAGATAAGTTGCCGATTTTGGCATGATCCCTGACGCTTTGGCAAAGGTCGTACACAAAGCGTATCAGCAAAATCGAGGTGATCCATTCCATGGCATGGTGGGTGGCAACGTATAGGCATTTGTGCCGACCGTTGCCGATCGTGAGCAGGGGAATCGATTGCCCGAGCAGGCTTTGCCCGAGAATGCCGTGGTGCAAAAAGGAGAAGCTGTCGGTGAGCGCGTCGATTCGTTCGGTGAGTGCCTCTTTGTCAAGCAAGGAGGGGGCGGTACACAGCTTTTTTAAATCAGGATGCTGCATGAAAAGCTCCTTTCAAAAAAGATTTGTTAACAGCCTATGCGCTATTTGAAAAATATTTACAATTAACCGATGAAATACAGAATGATTTGTGCTATAATGAAAAAAAACGAGAGAAAGGTGTTTGTTTCGTGGAAAAATCTTTGATCAACGACGCGATTCGCAAGCGATATATCAAAAGGCTGTTTGTGCTGTTGTTTGGAATCGCGCTTTTTTATGCGGTTGTGTGTA
This sequence comes from Oscillospiraceae bacterium, assembly GCA_015064155.1. Taxonomy (GTDB): domain Bacteria; phylum Bacillota; class Clostridia; order Oscillospirales; family CAG-272; genus UMGS1865. The sequence continues at coordinate 36,345 of SVST01000015.1, forward strand.
CGCCGGTTTCTATTATTGTCAGCAGCGACATTTTGCTGAGTGAAACCGCATGGCCGCTTGTCGTGGACTTGGTTTTATGGGTGTTTAACTATCTTTACTTTTGGATAGCCTTTGCATTTTTGCTGTATTTCGCGGTATGCTTTGGAAAAAGCGCGTACTCCGCAGTCGTGGGCATGTATCTTGGGGCAACGGTATTTCGGTATACAGCCAATCTGGTGTCGGGATTCTATCAAATCGGATTTCCAAGATCCTCGGTGTTTGTAAGCAAATACCTGCCGTATTTTATTATTGATATTTTTATGGATGCCGTGCAGTTTTCGATTGCGTTTTTGGTGGTTCATTTTTGCACCGAAAAAATCGTCGTCCTTTCGCGCAACTTGCCCATTACCAAACTGATCGACCGTCGAAACGTGGTTGCAAAGGCAGCGTTTTGGTTGGCGGCAATCCCCGCGCTGATTCAACTGGGTTCGCGCGTGATTTACGATATTGATTTTGGAGCTCCCCGAGGTCTTTCCGATCTTTTGTGGATGATCTTCAGCTATTGGTCCGACTGCATGGGACTTGTCATCGGTTACTTTGTGATTTTGCTGATTGTGAACCATCTGTACGTAAAAGCGGAGGAAACCAAGCTTTCCTACGAAGCCGAGGAGGGCTTGAGTCCCAATCAAGCCGAGGAAGAGGAAGAAGAATAAAACGAGCAAACAAAAAGCATCGCCGACGAGTTGTTTCGTCTGCGATGCTTTTATGCTTGTGGGTAGCGTTTTTTTTACGTCGGAATCATCAATAATTGTTCTGCACAAGGAGTTTTTTGCGATAAGAATAATGATTTTTATCAGGTTTTAGGAGGCGGATTTGTCGCTGAAAACCTACAAACGATTTCTAATTGTATTTCGACGGTTGAGATTACAGTCGAATCCAACGGACAAACAAGCGATTATATCGGCGGCTTCGTAGGCACCAACAAAGGCACCATCTCAACCTCTTATGCGTTGGGAGATATCAACACCAAAACGACGGGCTACAAGGCAGGGTTTGCAGGTATCAATGAAACGGGCGCAACCATCAGTAAATCTTTCTGCGATGAAAACATCACCGCATCCAACACCGCAAAAACCGACTATTTCGTCGGCAACGCTGTCGTCGGCAGTACACTTTTCAAGTGCTACTATAACGAAGCAATGGTATTTACCAATTCCGCAGGGACTGCCTTTACACCGACAACCGCGGGCGGTACCGCAACCGACGTTGCAACGCTGCAAAGCGAAAGCTTTCTCTTTGATACGCTCGCTTGGTCGCGTGACGATTGGACGACCGTGTACCTTGCTTACCCCAAGCTTGCGTGGCAGGTAACCGAATAACATTTTAATAAAAGCAACCGACTATCTGGTTTCGCAGGTAGTCGGTTGTTTTTTGAAAACAGACAGAAACGTCAATCCTCTGTATCAAACAACTTCAGTTGTTCATCTTGCGTGGGCTTTGCGGCGTGATAGGGAAGACCAAGATGCTCGTACGCCATGCGTGTCACGCATCTGCCGCGCGGTGTGCGGTTTAAAAATCCGATCTGCATCAGGTAAGGCTCGTACATATCCTCCAGCGTAACGGCTTCCTCTCCCACCGTTGCGGCAAGCGTTTCCAGTCCCACGGGACCTCCGTCGTAAAACTTGACGATTGCTTCCAGCATCTTGCGGTCTACGTTATCCAAGCCGAGATTGTCGATCTCCAAGCGGTTGAGTGCATAGTTGGCAATTTCGGAATCGATCGAACCGTCCCCCTTGACCTGCGCAAAATCGCGCACGCGCTTGAGGAGCCGGTTGGCAATACGCGGTGTGCCGCGCGAACGGCTTGCAATTTCGATGGCACCATCGTCGGTGATTTCCATGCCAAGAATGCCCGTGCTGCGGCGAACGATGGTTGCCAGCTCCTCGGGAGTATAAAGCTCCAGCTTGAGGATAACACCAAATCGGTCGCGCAAGGGGGTGGTCATCTGACCGGCTCGGGTGGTTGCTCCGATCAGGGTAAAGCGCGGCAGATCAATGCGGATGCTGCGCGCGGCGGGACCCTTACCGATGATGATATCCAGTGCGTAGTCCTCCATTGCGGGGTAGAGAATCTCCTCCACCGAACGCGAAAGACGGTGAATTTCATCGATGAACAAGACGTCCCCCTCGTTGAGATTGGTGAGGATCGCGGCAAGATCGCCCTGCTTTTCAATGGCGGGACCGGAGGTGATACGGATATTCACGCCCATTTCTGCGGCAATGATATTGGAAAGCGTGGTTTTTCCCAAGCCGGGAGGGCCGTACAAAAGCACGTGATCCAACGGATCGTTTCGCCGCTTCGCCGCTTCAATATAAATTTTCAAATTTTCCTTGACTTTGTCCTGACCGATATATTCATCCAGCGTTTTCGGGCGCAGAGAAAGATCCACGTCGGCATCCTCTGCGTGATAGCTCGTGTTCATAATGCGGTTTTCAAAGTCAAATTCGGTGGTACCCATATCCATGGTTGCACAGCTCCTTTTTGGGGTGATTGGGTCACTCGGAAGCCGTCGGCGCGTCACCGTCTGCTTCCGAAAGGGTCGATTCAGGGGTATCGGGGGGAGTTGGATTTTCAGGTGGTGGCGGATCGTTGCCGTCGTCCTCCGAAAGATCGGTAGCGGGAGGCTCGGGGACCGAAACCAGTGCACGGAGATACTTGATGCGCATCATACGCTTTCGGAAGATGATCAAAACGATGAGTAGGAGCAGGCAAGCCCCCGAGATCGCAAGTCCGATCCACAGCGTATTGGGGGAGTAAACCATTTCGATGGTGTAGGTTTCGCCCGCAGCTCCGTCGATGTGGAATGCGACCAGCGAGCCGAGTGCCTTTACGGTTTCCACTTCTTTACCGTTTACGGTAACCTTCCAGCCCTTATCGTAGGGAATGGTCGTCAAAACCAGTTCGTTTTCGCGCGAGGTCGTCAGGGTTCCCGTGAAGGAGTGACCGGTATACTCGGTAATTTCCAACTGATCCTCTGCCAAGCGCGACATGACGTCTTCAAACACCGCCATGTCAATATAATAGAAGAAATCCTCGGAGATTTTGGGGAACAGATTGGTTCCTTTCAGCTGCATTTGCAGGGAGAGCTTGTCGCCGGCATCCTGCTTGCCAAGGGATATGATATTGTTGGTGACGTGCGTTTGGAAGTCGCCAAGCCACGTGACCTGCTTGTCTTCTCCCGAGCCTTCAATCAAGGCAAGGTTGCTTTCCCGTCTGTAATCGGAGGGCATATAGAAGAAGATCTCCGCCTCCTCGGGGACGGTCAATTTATAGGTGACGTACCCGGCTTTTGACGTATCCTTTGTGTAATAACCTACGTGCGTTTTGTCTTGCAGGGTAACCTTTTTGGTGTTGTACATCGTCGGATCGCCTACCTTGATGGGAACGAAGATCCGCACGGTTTCCTCTTCGCCAAGCATTGCGGTTACCATTGCGTTCAAGCGTTCAAACGGAGAATCGTACTCGTCGAGATAGTCCCCGTCGGCGATGATTTCCTCAATGCCGAGGATTTCGTTGAGCTTGCCCAGTAGCGTGTCAATTGCTTTTCCGATGCCGTCTGCATTGGGCTTCTTTTCTTCCTCCTCTTTTTCCGTTTCCTCCGCGTTATCCTCTGTTTCTTCCTTAGGAACGAAGCCCAGAGGGAAGTCCAGTACGTCATCGGACACACCGAACGCGATGGAGAGCGCGTAGGGGTTGCGGTATGCGGTATAGCCGGTTTCGGGATCCTGCTTATAGATGTGGTAGAAATCGCTGTAGATCGCCTTATCGGAAATGATATACTTGAGTCCCAAGAGGGAGTCGTTGACCGGATTTCCTCCGCGGTAGCGGGAGTGATGCGACTGGGCTGCATATCCCATTTTGTTCAGGAATTGAATGGTTTCCTGGTTCAGCGTTGAGGTTGAACCGGAAAGACCGTTCATATGGAAAGACATATTGTCGTTGTTGGTTCGCCAAAAGGTCTTTTCCATGCGGTAGAAGGAGGTGTCGGATTCCTGCACCATTTCCACGATCGGGTAGTTTTTCTTCATATAGTTGTTATACGAGCTGTAGTTCGTAAAAACAACGTCCTTGTGCATTGCCTTGAAGCACAGCCAACCGTTTACCACGACTTCAAGCGAAACAACCGCAACCATTACGATGCTGAGAATCTGCGGCAACCTGGCTTTTTTCATCAAGGCTAAGATCGACAAATAGACAAAGAGTGCCAGAATCGTCAGCCAAACGGTTTTAAAATCGCCGGTCTTGATATATTCAAGTCCCTCTACCTTTTGGAGCAGGACGCAGGCGAGGACGATCACGCCCGCGGCACCAAAGATCGGCTTCAGCGGCATTTCCTTGATATCGGTAAAGGCTCGGCAGGCAAGCACGCAAAGAATGAAGCTCAGCATAAAGCTGTAGCGGTAATACATCCAGTTGGGCTTTTGGAAAAGGTGCCAGACAAGGTCGGTAACCGTAAAGGAGAAGCTGGCAATGAAGACCAGGATCAAGGCACCCATTGCGATTTTTTGACGGGTCGTATACCGCTTGGAAAGAAAATACAGCGGAACCAAAAGGAGTGTCAGAACACCGCAATATACGAACGGGTAGCCTCCGTGTCTTAGCGTGTCGTAGGAACCGGGCAGGAACTTATACGACAGCTCCAAAAGATCAAATTTTGTTTTCCATTCCCAGTTGGGATCGGAGAAGGAGGTTTTACCGAAGTTGAGCGAATAGTATGCGGAAAGCAGAATCACCGCCGCAATGCCCAGCGCAATGATCGAATAGAACGCCATACGTCCGAGCGACTTGAGAAAATGCAGCTTTTCACGAAGCGGGTTGTTCAGGTTGTCCTCGCCGTTTCCAAGATAAAAGGCAAAGAAGTAAAGAAAGCAATAGATGCATACCATAAAGCCGATATAGTAGTTGCTGAACACCGTGAGCGCGAGCACGATGGTATACATTTTGAATTTGCCTTCTTTGATCAGCGACTCAATCCCGAGCGTAATGAGAGGCAGCCACATGACCGCATCGATCCACATGGTATTGTTCTGCTGTACGATCGCGTAAGCCGACAGCGCGTAGCAGATCGAAAACAAGACGATTGCACAGCGGTTGCGCTTTTTCATCGTGCGGTGCATATAGTAACCGAAGGTTGCGCCGCAGATTGCCGTTTTGATGAGGAACATCGTCAGAAGTCCCTCCAGCATCCGGGTTTTGGGGAAGAGGCACACGATAAAGGAGAACGGGCTTGCCAAGTAATAAGCGTACATACCCAAAAACTCTCCGCCGAGTGCACGGTTAAACGAATACAGAAGATCGGCATCTCCGTGCACGAAATTGCGGAGTGCTTCAAAGAAGGTGACGTACTGACTGTTCAGGTCGAGCACCAGCACCGAGCCGTCGCCAAACGGATGGATATCTCTGGCAAAATAGTAGACGAGCCAGACCAGTACCACCGGAATGAGCATACAAAGCCCGAGGTGCCAATATTCTCTGAAAAAGTCCTTTAACCGATTTTTTTGCGATGAGGAAAGCTGCGAAGCTTTTGGACCGCTGGCTTCGGCTTTTTCTCTTTTTTTGATCTTTAACATAGTGAACGTTCCTTTTGTTTTGATTGATTGACGCACCGTACAAGCGGAGCTCAGTATTTCATCAGCTTTTTCAGCGAAAGACGAATGATTTCCTCCAACTCCATGGTTTCGGTGGGGAGATCCTTGAGGGCGTGCAATGCCTCGGTGCGTGAATATCCCAACACGATGAGCGCGTCGGTGGCTTCGGAGAGCTTGCCTCTCGCGCCTGCCGTCACGGTCGTCATACCCGACTGTGACGATACGGCGGCAAGATCCTCGCCTGCGTGCTCTTTCATCAGCTTGTCCTTTAGTTCAAGGATGACGCGTGCGGCGGTTTTGGGACCGATGCCGTTTGCTTTTGCGATGGTCTTTTTGTCCTCTGTGCAGACAGCCAACGCGAATTTTTCGGGGGTTAAGAGGGAGAGAATCGACATGGCTGCCTTGGGACCTACACCGGACACCGAAATGAGCAGTTTAAAGGAGGAAAGCTCGGTTTCGGTTGCAAAGCCGAACAGCTCGATCCCATCCTCTCGTACCGCCATATAGGTGTACAGACGAACGGAGGGAGGCTCCTTAACCGAACGGTTGGGCGGCATGGCGTCATAGGTGGTGCCACTGACGGTCAGCTTATAGCCAACACCGCCCACGTCGAGAACGGCAACGTTATTTTCCAAATGAGTCAATTTTCCCGAGAGATAGTAGAACATAGACGGTTATCCTTTCGATCAGGTGTTATCGGGGGAATCGTCGGGCGGTGGCAATTCATCGCTGTCACCCTCCGGCAGTCGGGGAAGATCGGGATTTTCGGGTACCGATACCACCGCGCGCAGATATTTGATGCGCATCATGCGTTTTCGTAGGATGATCAAGGCAATCAAGATAATCAGGCAGACGATGGAGATCGTAAGTCCGATCCACAGCGTATTGGGGGAGTAAACCATTTCGATGGTGTAGGTTTCGCCCGCAGCTCCGTCGATGTGGAATGCGACCAGCGAGCCGAGTGCCTTTACGGTTTCCACTTCTTTACCGTTTACGGTAACCTTCCAGCCCTTGTCGTAGGGAATGGTTGTCAAAACCAGTTCGTTTTCGCGCGAGGTCGTCAGGGTTCCCGTGAAGGAGTGCCCGGTATACTCGGTAATTTTCATCTGATCCTCTGCCAAGCGCGACATCACGTCTTCAAACACCTCCATGTCAATGTAGTAGAAGAAATCCTCGGTGATCATGGGGTAAACCTTGTCGGCGAGCATCTGCAGCTGCATGGAGAGATTAGCTCCCTCGTTTTGCTTTCCGAGCGAGATGATATGAGTGGTGTCATTGCCCTGGAAGTTGCCGGGCCAGGTTACGGTTTTGTCGGAGCCGTTTCTTTCAATCAGTGCCATCTTCATTTCACGGGGATAGTTGGAGGGCATATAGAAGAACAGCTCGGCAGTTTCGGGCATGGTGAACTTGTAGGTCAAGTAAGAGTTTTTATCCGATTTGCTTGCATCGGGGGTGGTTTTTGCATATCCTGCGTGGGTATTCTGGTCATAAACGCCGATCTTCTCCGCATTCCAAAGCGAGGGCTCTCTGGTTTTGATGGGAACGAAGACCTGTACCGATGTTTCCTCCCCAAGCATTGCCGTGATCATTGCGTTCAAGCGTTCGAACGGGGAATTGTAATCGTCGCGGTATACGGCATCGTTGATGGTTTCTTCGATTCCGAGCCATTCGTTGAGCTTGCTCAAAAGCGAATCGATTGCTTTTCCCATCTTGTCGGCATTAGGTTTGGTTTCCTCTGCTTTTTTGGTGGTTGCGGCGGTTTCGTTATTGCTTTCCATCTCTGCCTGGGAGATAAATCCAAGCGGGAAGTCCAGCACGTCGTCCGATACACCGAACGCAATGGAAAGCGCGTAGGGGTTGCGGTATGCGGTATAGCCGTTTTCAACGTCCTGCGTGCAGACCTCGTAGAAATCACTGTAAATTGCCTTGTCGGAAATGATATACTTGAGTCCGAGCAAGGAGTCGTTTACGGGGTTTCCTCCGCGATATCGGGAAGCGTGCGAACGGGCAAGATAGCCCATTTTATTCAGGAAGTTAATGGTTTCCTTGTTGAGCGTGGAGGTCGATCCCGACAGACCGTACACGTTCAGTGCCATGTTGTCGTTTCTGCGATCAAAGGTCTTTTCCATGCGGTAGAAGGAGTCGTCGGCGTTCTGTACCGCTTCCACGATCGGCGTGGTTTTATCCAAATAGTCATTATATTTGCTGTAATCTGTGAAGATAACGTCCTTGTCCAGCGCGTGCAGGCACAAAATGCCGTTGGCAAACACCTCAATCGATACCACGCACACCAGCACGATGCTGATGATCTGCTGTGATTTCGCTTTTTTCATCAAGCCGAAAATTGCCAGATAGAGGAACAGCGCGAGAATTGTGAACCAAACGGTTTTGAAATCGCCGGGTTTGATATACTCAAGCCCCTCTACCTTTTGAAGCAGGACGCAGGCGAGGACGATTACGCCGGCGGCGCCGAAGATCGGTTTGAGTGACATTTCCTTGATATCGGTGAATGCCCGACAAGCAAGCACGCAAAGAATGAAGCACAGCATAAAGCTGTAGCGGTAATTCAGCCAGTTTGGCTTTTGGAAGACGTGCCAGACGAGGTCGGTGACGTTAAAGGAAAAGCTTGCAAGGAAAATCAGGATCAGGGAGCCCGCCGCAATCTTTTGACGGGTCGTATACCGCTTGGACAGAAAATACAGCGGGACCAAAAGGAGTGTCAGAAGTCCGCAGTAAACGAAGGGATAGCCTGCAGGACGAACGGTATCGTAGGAGCTTGGCAGGAATTTATAGAACAGCTCTAAAAGATCGAAATTGGTTTTCCATTCCCAGTTGGGGTTGGAGAAGGAGGTCTTACCGAAGTTGAGCGAATAGTATGCGGAAAGCAGAATCACCGCCGCAATACCCAGCGCGATGATCGAATAGAATGCCATACGCGCCAAGGACTTGAGGAAATGCAGCTTTTCGCGAAGCGGATTGTTTAGATTGTGTTCGGAATGACCCAGATAGTATGCGAAGAAGTAGAGGAAGCAGTAGATGCATACCATGAAGCCGATATAGAAGTTGCTGAACAGCGTAACGGCAAGCACGATGGTGTACATCTTAAACTTGCCCTCTTTCACCAGCGATTCAATGCCAAGGGTAATAAGAGGCAGCCACATGACCGCGTCGATCCACATGGTGTTGTGCTGCTGTACGATTGCGTAAGCCGACAGCGCGTAGCAGATCGAGAACAAGACGATTGCATAGCGGTTGCGCTTCTTCATGGTGCGGTGCATATAGTAGCCGAAGGTCGCGCCGCAGATCGCGGTTTTCAAGAGGAACAGCGTGAGAAGCCCCTCCAGCATTTTCGTCTTGGGGAACAGACACACGATGAAGGAGAGAGGACTTGCCACGTAGTAGGCGTAAATTCCCAAAAACTCTCCGCCCAGTGCGCGGCTGAACGAATAGAGGAGATCGGCATCGCCGCGTACGAAATTGCGGAGTGCTTCAAAAAACCAAACGTATTGCGCGTTCAGGTCGAGCACCAGCACAGAGCCGTCGCCAAACGGATGAATGCCTCTGGAAAGATAGATGAGGTAGACCAATACCACGGGAATGAGCATACAAAGCCCGAGGTACCAATATTCTCTCAAAAAGCCTTTGAAGCTCTTTTTCTCGGGCTGCAAAAGCGGCGGTTGATTGTTTTTCGCCGATGCAGCTTGCAGTGCAGGTTTCTTTTTTGACATGGTTAAGATTCCTTTCCGATATTTTGGGATTCAGGGGAGGGAAGATGTGAGCGAATTGACTTTTCCAGTTTGACACGGTCAACCGTCATATCTCTTGCGCAGGTTTCACATTTTACGCGAACCTCACTTCCCACGCGCAAGATTAAAAAAACGTTCCCCCCGCACGGGTGCTTTTTTTTCATTTGCACGCGATCATTGACATGAAGCGGAATAATCTGCATGGCTTCCTCCTGACGAAAAAATGGCAGCCGTTGGTCAATCACTGCCGAATTGCATATAGACATATATATTATAACATAAAAGAAAGTGTCTGTAAACCCAATTTCTGTATTTTTAAACGTTTTTTCAAAAAAAAGAGAAATATCATTTGACAGAACGACTTTTTGGTGGTATAATACAGAGTGGATGTTTATGTCAAAACAACGCTTTGCGGAGAAAGGAACGAAACTATGGTGATTCTTGGAATCGACCCCGGGCTGGCAATTGTCGGTTGGGGCGTGATCGAATATCGGAATGCACGATTTCGAACGCTGGCTTACGGTTCCTTGCAAACTCCGGCGGGAATGCGTACCGAGGAACGGCTCGCAAAAATTTTTGACGGTCTTAACGAGCTGATTGAAGCCTATCACCCCGATGCCGTTGCGGTGGAGGAGCTTTTTTTCAACACCAATATCACAACGGGTATTCGCGTAGCTGAGGCTCGCGGTGTGATCCTTTTGGCGGCGGAGCGCAGAGGAATTCCGATCTTTGAATACACGCCTTTGCAGGTGAAGCAGGCTGTCGTGGGATACGGTCGCGCCGAGAAGAAACAAGTGATTACCATGGTTACCATGCTTTTGGGACTGCAAAAGCCGCCAAAGCCCGATGATACGGCGGATGCCTTGGCGATTGCCATTTGCCACGCGCACAGCGGTTGCTCGCGTTTGGCGGACTACTACAACAAATAATGAATCCTTGAAAGGATACGGATAAGATGCTGTTTTCGGAAAATTGGAAAGATTACGAATTGCTGGATACGTCGGACGGAGAACGCTTGGAGCGTTGGGGAGAGTATATTCTGGTGCGACCCGATCCGCAGATTATATGGAAAAACGTCGCGCGTCATCCGGCATGGAAGCGTGCCGATGCCGTTTACCGTCGCTCCAATTCGGGAGGCGGAGGTTGGGTAAAAAATCACCTGCCCGAATCCTGGAAGATCTCCTACGGGAATTTGACCTTCCTTTTGCGTCCGATGGGCTTTAAGCATACGGGACTTTTTCCCGAGCAGGCGGCAAACTGGGATTGGTTTTCGAATTTGATCCGAAAAGCCGACCGTCCGATCAAGGTGTTGAATCTGTTTGCCTATACCGGAGGCGCAACCGTGGCGGCGGCGTCTGCGGGAGCATCGGTCGTGCACGTGGATGCGTCGCGCGGAATCGTTGCGCAGGCAAAGGAAAATGCCGCACTTTCGGGACTTTTCGAAGCTCCGATCCGATACATCGTGGACGATTGCAAGAAGTTTGTTGAGCGTGAGATCCGTCGCGGGAATCATTACGACGGGATTATCATGGATCCGCCGTCCTACGGGCGCGGCCCCGGCGGCGAGGTGTGGAAGCTGGAGGATAGCATCGACGAGCTGATTACGTTGGCTTCGCGTCTGCTGTCCGACCGTCCGCTGTTCTTTTTGGTCAATTCGTATACGACGGGACTTTCGCCCTTGACGATGAGCTATCTTTTGGAGCTGAAGGTGAAGAGCCGATTCGGCGGAGATATTGAAACGGGAGAATTGGGATTGCGTGTTACGCAAACCGGAGCGTTTTTGCCATGCGGTGCAAGCTCAAGATGGTTTGCAAAATGATTTGAGAGGAGACAGGGAAGACCGTGTCTGAAATTTTGATTCATACCGAAAATTTGAGCTTCAGTTATACCGACGAAACCGGTGCGGACGAGCATCCTGCGCTGGACGGTATCACGGTGGATATCAAAAAAGGCGAGTACGTCGCAGTGCTGGGGCATAACGGCTCCGGAAAATCCACCTTTGCCAAGCTTTTGAACTTGATTTTGGAGCCGACGGGCGGTCGTCTTGTGATTGACGGAATCGATCTGACCGATCACGAAATCAGCGATGAGGAGCTGTTACGGCTTCGTCGTACGGTGGGCATGGTGTTCCAAAATCCCGATAACCAACTGGTGGCAACCATCGTTGAGGAGGACGTGGCGTTCGGACCCGAAAATCTGGGGGTTCCGCAGCCCGAGCTGCGTCAGCGCGTTGACGATGCCTTGGAGGCGGTTGGTATGACGTCGTACGCAAAGCACGAGCCGCATCGCTTGTCGGGCGGACAAAAGCAGCGCGTTGCCATCGCGGGAGTAATTGCCATGATGCCGAAATGCATCATTTTTGACGAATCGACCGCCATGCTGGATCCCAGCGGACGAAAAGAGGTATTGGATACCATCCGTATGCTGAACCGTGAGCATGGCATTACGGTGTTGAATATTACGCACTACATGAACGAGGCGGCAATGGCTGACCGCGTGTTGGTGATCAACGACGGCAAGCTGCTCCTGGACGGTACCCCCGACGAGGTCTTTGCGCAACGAGAACTTTTGTGCGAGGTTGGCTTGGACGTGCCACAATGTGCCGCATTGATTCATGAATTGCGGGCGGCAGGTCTTCCCGTAAAGGGAGATCGGATCGCAACCACGGAGGGCTGTGTTGAGATGCTTGCCGAGCTGTTTGAGAATTTGGAAACAAGGTAGAAGAGGCGGAGAATGAACAAGATTTTTTTGGAGAACGTCAGTTATATATACGGCGAGGGAACACCGTTTGAGCAAAAGGCGTTGGACGGTGTTTCGGTAGGGATCCCCGAGGGCTGTATTACGGGGATTATCGGACATACGGGTTCCGGAAAATCTACCATGATGCAGCTTTTGAACGGCTTAGCTGTTCCGAAGAGTGGAAGAATTCTCTTGGACGGTGACGACATCAATGCGCGCCTTGAGGACGTTTTTGACGATTGGAGAACCTTGCCCGAGTATTGCGAGCTTTCCAAAAGGGCGGCAAAGAAACGGATTCGCCGTGAGCTTGCCGAACGCAGACGCAAGCTGTGCTTTCGGGTTGGTCTTGTGATGCAATATCCCGAATACCAGCTGTTTGAGGAAACCGTTTTCAAGGATATCGCATACGGACCCACCAACATGGGTCTTTCGGAGGAGGAGATTCGCGAACGCGTGCTGGAGGCGGCACGGTTTACCGGTCTTTCCGAGGATTTGTTGGAGAAATCCCCGTTTGATCTTTCGGGCGGACAAAAGCGGCGCGTTGCGTTGGCGGGTGTCATTGCGATGCGTCCCGAGGTACTGGTGCTCGATGAGCCGGCGGCAGGATTGGATCCGCGCGGTCGCGACTTTATCTTTGAGGGAATCCGCAACTATCAGAAATGTGCGGGGAATACGGTGCTGATCGTCAGTCACAGCATGGAGGATATGGCTCGCTATTGTGACAATATGATCGTGATGGCAGACGGTAAGATTTTGGCAGAGGGGGACGTGGAAACCGTGTTTTCTTACGTTGACGAGCTGTCAACCGTAGGGCTGGATATTCCGCAGATCACGCATCTTGTTCAGCTTCTGCGGAAAAAGGGCTTGTTGCTTCCCGAAAATCTGTACACGGTGGAGAGCGCAACCGAAGCGATTCTTGCCAAGTACCGTCAAAAAAGCGGAAAAGGAGGCAGTCTGCAATGAGTAACGGAATTTCCTTTGGACAGTATTATCCCGCCGATTCCTTGTTGCATCGACTGGATCCGAGAACCAAGGTCTTGATGACGGTTTTGTATATTGTTTGTACCTTTTTGTGCCGCAGTTTGCTTTCCTTTGCGGTATTGACGGCATCGGCGATCGTATTGGTGGCAATCAGCCGCATTCCGATCCGCATGATCCTCTCTTCTTTGCGTCCGATTCTGTTTATCATCGTATTTACCTCGTTGATCAACGTGTTTATGACGCGTGGAGAACAGCTCCTGACTCCTCCCGAATGGAAAATCAAGATTTATGCCGAGGGAATCTGGACAGCCTTTTTCATGATCTTGCGTATTTCAACGTTGATTATCGGTACAAGCGTGTTCTTGACGTACACCACGACACCGATTGCTTTGACCGACGCTTTGGAAGCGTTGCTGTCCCCTTTGAAAAAGATCAAGATTCCCGTACACGATTTTGCCATGATGATGACGATTGCTTTGCGGTTTATTCCGACCCTGAGTGAGGAAACGCGAAAGATCATGAATGCGCAAAAGGCACGGGGAGCCGATTTTACAAGCGGCAGCTTGTTGCGCCGCGCAAAAGCGTTGATTCCGATTTTGGTGCCGTTGTTTGTATCGGCTTTCAATCGCGCGTTTGAATTGGCGGCGGCGATGGAATGCCGTTGTTATCACGGCGGTGAGGGAAGAACGCGCCTGAAGGTTTTGCGATTCCGAGCCGTTGATTTTGTCATGCTCGTTTTGTTGGTCGGTGTCGGTGTCGGTCTTGTGTTCCTGAACCGAAACGGTTTGGGATATGCCATGAAGTGATTTTTTTATGAAAATTTTACTGAAGATCAGCTACGTGGGCACTGCATATTGCGGATATCAGGTACAGCCGAACGGCACGAGCATTCAACAAAAGCTCAATGAGGCGGCAGAGGCTGTGTTCGGATATCGGTGCGATATCGTGGGCTGCAGCCGTACCGACAGCGGTGTGCATGCCAATATGTTTTGCGCAACGGTAGCCGAGGAAAAAAAGAATGAATTGAAGACCTCCGTTCCGATTTCACGGATTCCGCTTGCACTGTCGGCATATTTGCCTGCCGATATTTGCGTCTATGATGCATCTTGGGTGGACGACGACTTCCATGCCCGTTACGACGTAAAGGAAAAAGAGTACGTCTACCGCTTTTATAACCGAGCCGTTCGGAGTCCGTTTGAGGATGGAAGATCGGCGCACGTTCCGAAGCCGATTTCGTCCGAGGATGTTGCGCGGATGCATTCTGCCGCGCAAACGCTTTGCGGAACGCATGATTTTGCCGCATATATGGCACAAGGGTCATCGGTAACGAGCACGGTCAGAACGATTACTCACGCATCGGTTCGGCGCGAGGGGGACGTGATTCTCTTTACGGTTGCCGCCGACGGCTTTCTTTACAACATGGTGCGGATTCTCGCGGGCACGCTTTTGGCTGTCGGGCAGGGAAAGCTGACCGTTGCCGACGTGGAATCGATCACTGCATCGCGTGACAGAACGCGTGCGGGAACAACCATGCCTGCTTGCGGCTTGTATTTGAATCGAGTAATTTACTGATTTTTGATAAATCCTTGCGAAAGGAGGGAATGCGTACGTGAAAAAGCCGTTTGGGCGCAAAAAGAAGGATCTGACGATGCCCGAAATGCCGCCAAACCCGTACTATGAAACGATATCGGCTCGGTTGGGAATTTTGCAGGTCGTTTTGTATATGTCTTTGTTCGTGTTCGTGATTCTCTCGATTTTGCGCAATACCGAATTGATTACGTATCGAAATTTTTATCTTTTCTTCAAGGACTTGAACGTATCCTTCAAGGCGGTTGACGTGTTTGAAACCGATTCGGTTTCCTATACGACCTCCGAGGAGCAGTCGTTTACCTTATATCGCAACGGCTTGGCTGTTGTCGGAAACAATTCCGTAACGGTTTTTACCGAAACGGGACGTCAGACCGTCAGCGAAACCATCTCCTATAAAAATCCCATGGCGGACGGCTCGGGCAAATATCTTTTGGTGTACGAGATGGGAGGCACACAGTATTCGCTGTACAATTCCTTCAAAAGGCTTTACACCGGAACAACCGACTATCCCATTCAACGTGCCGTGGTATCGGAGAGTGGCTTGTATGCCATCGTATCGGCTTCCAAGGATTACCCCTCGGTGGTTTCCTTGTATAACAGTCATTTTTCGCTGATTAACCGATATAATAAAAAGGGCTACGTGATGGATCTTGACATCAATGCAAAGGGAACGCAGATTGCCATTTTGTCTACGTCCTCGGTTGGCGGAATCTACGAAACCGAGCTTATGCTGCACCGTCCCAAAAGCGAGGAGAAAGCCGTTACGGTGCAGATCGGAAGCTCGTTGGGCGTCCGATGTGCCTATACCGCATCGGGCGGTGTCGGCGTTTTGACCGGCAACGGATATTGCTACGTCAAGGACGCGCGCGTGCAGGAAAGCTTTGATTTCGGCGAACGCAGTATTTTGAGTGCCGACATTGGATCCGACGGCTTTGCGGTTTGTCTGCGCGACGGCTCGGTTTCCGAGCAAAACGAGCTGGTGGTGTTTGACAAGAACGGGAAGCTTTGTTATCGGGAATACGCCCCGGTCTTCCCAAATCAGGTCGAATTTGCGGGGAATACGGTTTTTCTGTTGCACGACAGCGGAATTACTCGCGTCAATATCAAAACCGGCAAGCTTTCGCGCTTTTCCTGCGTGACGGACGGCAAGCGGATTTTGGTGCAAAGCGAAGCGGAGCTGTTGCTTTGTTCACCGCAAAAGGCGGAGTTTATTCATTTCTCGTAGCCGACTATCAAGTGTTGCGCGACGGTGCGGCACAAAATGAGGGAGGAATCTTGTATGGGACCTTTGATTGCGGATATCGCGCTGTCGGGTATTGCTCTGCTGAGCGTACTGATCGGCGCAAAACGCGGTTTTATCAAAACCGTGATTCACTATTTGAAATTCGTTTTGGCGGTGGCTGCCGCCTACGCGTTGGGAGATCGCTTTCCAAATCCGATCGTCGGTTACGTTGCGGTGTTTCTGACTACCTTGATTCTTCTTTGGTTGGTTGCGATTCTTCTGACGAAAACGATCGAGCATATTCCTCTTTTGGGAGGCTTGAACAGCCTTTTGGGGGCAGTGCTCGGCGGGGTGATTGCCGTCACGCTTTTATTGATCGTTGCCTCAACCGTCAAGGCTCTTTGGGGGGATACGGCATTTTATACCGATTCGGTGATTCTTCGCTTTTTAGGAGATTCGTCGTTGCTTGAAAAGATGAAATTTTTGGACATCGGAAAAGCCTATTTGTCAAGGCTTTCCAAGTAAAAAGCGATTGCTTTTTAAAACGGTTTATCGGAAAATAAACACTTTTTAGATTTGGAAAATATTTTACGGAAAGGGGTACGGACTTTTTTGAGGGTCTGTATCGAAAGCTCATGGTTCTCTGTTCTCAATGTAAAAAAAGAATGGCAGTTATGTTTGTTACAAAGGTGGAAAACGGTCAGAAAGCCACCCGAGGACTCTGCCTCAAATGTGCAAAAGAAATGGGCGTTCCCGTTGACAATTTGATGGGGAACGTGATGAATCAGTTTGGCATTTCGCCCGACGAAATGGAAAACATGGAGGAGGAAATCTCCAATATGCTTGAGCAGGGCGGTGAAACCGCGCTGACGGCAGATTCCGGCGAAGACGGCGAGGAAACCGTTGACGGGGGTGCTCCCGCCATTGATCTTCCCAAGCTGTTTCGTGAGGTCGGCTTCATCGTCAATAAGGAGCCGTCTTCCGCACCGAACAGCCCGTCGGCGGAGGGAAAGACCGACAAGGAAGATCGGAAAGCCGAAAAGAAAAAGGCGAAAGAGGCAAAAAAACTCAAATTTTTACCGATGTACAGCCGCAATCTGACGCGGTTCGCCAAGGAAGGAAAGCTGGATCGGATCGTTGGACGCGACAAGGAGCTTTCCCGCGTAATTCAGATCCTGTGCAGACGGCAAAAGAATAACCCTTGCCTGATCGGTGAGCCCGGTGTCGGAAAGACTGCGATTGCCGAGGGATTGGCAATGCGCATCGTGGAGGGAAACGTCCCGTACAAGCTGCACAATAAGGAGATTTATCTCTTGGATATGACGGCGTTGGTTGCGGGCACGCAGTTCCGCGGTCAGTTTGAATCGCGTATTCAAGGGCTTCTCAATGAGGTGCACGAATTGGGAAACGTCATTCTCGTGATTGACGAGGTACACAATATCGTTGGCGCGGGAGAAGCCGAGGGCAGTGTGAATGCCGCCAATATTCTCAAGCCCGCGCTGTCCCGCGGTGAGGTGCAGATCATCGGTGCCACCACGCTTAACGAGTACCGCAAGTATATCGAAAAAGATACGGCACTGGAGCGTCGCTTCCAGCCCGTTACCGTCAACGAGCCTTCGGTGGAGGAAACCGTTGAGATGCTTGGCGGGATCAAACACTATTACGAGGAATTCCACTCGGTCATGATTCCCGATGCGTTGCTTCGACGTGCGGTGGTTCTGTCCGAGCGCTATATCACCGACCGCTACTTGCCCGATAAGGCGATCGACCTGATCGATGAGGCGGCATCTTACTTGTCTTTGTCCTCCGCCGCGCTGAACGAATCGTATTCGATCCGGGACCGGCTTTTGCTGCTGAAGGATCAGCGAGAAGCCATCGAAGGCGAGCTTGCGGGCAATGAATCGGCAGAGGCATCCCGCTACGAGGAGATTACCAAGCTACGCTCGGAGGAGCTGCGGCTTAGTGCGCGCCTCGGGGAATTGGAGCCGCAAGCGAAATCGATTGAATTGACCGAAAACGAGATTGCCAACGTCATCGAGCTTTGGACGGGCATTCCCGCAACCAGCATTACCGAAAATGAGTTTGAGCAGATTGATAAGCTTGAATCGCGCTTGAAGGAACGGATTATCGGTCAGGACGTCGCGGTGGAGGCGGTTTCGCGCGCTATTAAACGTCACAGAGCCGGAATTTCCTACAAGCGCAAGCCCGTATCCTTTATTTTTGCGGGTCCGACCGGTGTCGGGAAAACCGAGCTTGTTAAAACGCTTGCAAACGATCTGTTCCATTCGCCCGAAACGCTGATCCGATTGGATATGTCGGAGTTTATGGAGAAGCATTCGGTTTCGAGGATTATCGGAGCGCCTCCCGGATACGTGGGCTACGACGAGGCGGGACAGCTGACCGAAAAGATCCGCCGCCGCCCCTATTCGATCGTTTTGTTTGACGAGATCGAGAAGGCTCACCCCGACGTTCTGAATATCCTTTTGCAGATCTTGGATGACGGCAGAATTACCGACGCGCGTGGAAAAACGGTCAACTTTGAGAACACCGTGATCGTGATGACCACCAATGCGGGCTCCAACCAAGGTGCCGCTGCTGCGGGCTTTGCCTCGGATGCGTCGTCGGCACAGGATATGAAGACACAAAAGGCTCTTGAGAGCTTTTTGCGCCCCGAATTTTTGAATCGAATCGATGAAATCATTACGTTCAGACGCTTGGACGAAGCCGATTTTGCTCGGATTGCCGAGATTATGCTGGGCGAATTGCGGGAGGCATTGGCGGAAAAGAACATCAAGCTTTCCTATACGGAGGCAGCCACCGAGCTGATTGCAAAAAGCTCCTTCTCGTATAAATTCGGTGCGAGAAATATGCGTCGCTATATCCAAAGGGAGGTCGAGGACCGCCTGGCGGAGATGCTGATTGCCGATTACAGAAGATTCTATTCCTTTGTCAAGATCGACGCTCGTGACGGTCAGATTGTGATCAGTTGCCTTTGAGCTCGATTTTCAACAAATTTGTGTGGACAGCCAAGAACGCGTGCGCCGCGGCATATACTGATGGTAAGTATCGTTTGATCAAAGGAGTATGTGAACGGTGAAACGCTTCAGTACCGCCGATTTACGGCGATTGGAAATCGTCAATCTTTGCGATGGGGCAAGGCTTGGGTATGCCACCGATTTTGAATTTGATTGCGAGGACGCACGGATCTTGGCACTCGTGATTCAAGGAAGCTGCGGTATTTTCGGAATCGGCAAGGAGGATGATCTCGTGATCCCGTGGCACTTTATTCAATGCATCGGAGAGGACACGATCCTTGTGAAAATGTCCTCGTCAGAGCTGTCATGCTGTCTTTGTCACCCGTATCGAAAGCATAAAAAATTTCGACTGTGAGTGCAAATGTTAAAAAAATGTAAATAATACAATTTGTGCTTGCAAAACGGAAAGAAGTATGATATAATATGCCGTAATTGCGTTTGCGGAGCAAAAAACGTTTCGCGAACCGCAAAATAAAAATCACACACACCGAAACGAGCGTTGCATCGGTGCCGCTATGTGCGGTTTTTGGCAATGCGTTGCGGTGGTGGAAAAAACCGAAGGAGGACATAAAAATGTCTGTTATTTCTATCAAGCAGTTGCTTGAAGCAGGTGTTCATTTCGGACACCACACCAGAAGATGGAACCCCAAAATGCAGGAGTACATTTTCACCGAGAGAAATGGTATTTATATCATTGACCTGCAGAAAACGGTGAAGAAGTTTGAGGAGGCTTACAACTTCGTTCGTGAGCTGTCCGAGAACAATGGTACCGTTCTGTTCGTCGGCACCAAGAAGCAGGCGGCAGAGGCAATCAAGGAAGAGGCTACCCGTTGCGAGATGTACTACGTAAACGTCAGATGGCCCGGCGGTATGATGACCAACTTCAAAACCATTAAGAAGTCGATCAGCCGCTTGAACGACCTGTACAAGATGCAGGAGGACGGCACCTTCGATCTGCTTCCCAAGAAGGAAGTTGCCGCTATGCAGAAGGAAATCTTTGACCTTGAGAAGAGCTACGGCGGTATCAAGACCATGGAAAGACTTCCCGACGCCGTATTTATCGTTGACCCCAAGAAGGAAAGAAACGCAGTTCTCGAAGCAAAGAAGCTGGGTATTCCGGTAATCGCAATCGTTGATACCAACTGCGATCCCGACGATGCTGATTATATCATTCCCGGTAACGATGACGCAATCCGCGCAATCAAGCTGATCTCTTCTGCTCTTGCAGATGCAGTGATCGAGGGCAAGCAGGGCGAGACCACCGCTGAGGCAGAGGCTCCCGCTGAGGAAGCAGCAGCTACCGACGCTGAGTAATTCGAAATTGTAAAGGAGATATCAAAATGGCTACTATTACCGCACAAGATGTCAAAGCACTTAGAGAAAAGACCGGTATCGGTATGATGGAGTGCAAGAAGGCACTCGTTGAGGCTGACGGCGACATGGATGCCGCAATCAAGATCCTTCGTGAGAAGGGCGAATTGAAGGCTGAGTCCAAGATGGCAACCAGAATTGCAGCAGACGGTGTTGTTGAGATCCTCAAGAGTGGCGACGCTACCGCTATGATCGAGGTAAACTCCGAAACCGACTTCGTTGCAAAGAACGAAACCTTTAAGGCATTCGTTAAGGATCTGCTTGAGATTATCATTGCTCAGAAGCCCGCAAACCTTGAGGCATTGATGGCTGCTAAGTTTGACGCTGAGATGACCGTTGAGGAAAAGGTTAAGGAAATGATCTTCAAGATCGGTGAAAAGCTCACCATCCGCCGTTTCGTTGTTGTTGACGGCGTAACCAGCACCTATATCCATGGCACCGGCACCATCGGTGTTATCGCAAAGTTTGATACCGACGTTGCAGATAAGGCAGAGTTCGCAGCATTTGCAAAGAACATCGCACTGCAGATCGGTGCATATCCCACTCCCTACCTCAATCGTGAGCAGGTTCCCGCTTCGGTAATTGAGGAAGAGAAGAACATTCTTCTGGCGCAGATCGCAAACGATCCCGCTAACGCAAAGAAGCCCGACGCAATCAAGGAGAAGATGGTTATGGGTAGAATTTCCAAGTTCTACGATAACAACTGCTTGGTTGACATGACCTACGTTAAGGACGAGGACATGAAGGTTGGTCAGTACGTAAAGGCTACCGCAAAGGAGCTGGGCGGCAACATCGAGATCGTGGATTTCTATCGCTTTGAGAAGGGCGAAGGCATCCAGAAGAGAGAAGAGAACTTTGCAGAAGAAATTGCAAAGATGACCGCAGGCAAGTAATTATCAACACAAAACGGGGTTTGATTTCAAGCCCCGTTTTTTTGTGCGAAGAGAGTCTATCGAAAATCGTTTTCCAACGCGCATGGACGTTTCATTTTTGCGTCCCTGCGCGCGTTTTTTTGATTTTTTTAGAAAGAAATAGAAATATTTACAAAATAGGTGTTTACAAAAAGCAGATTTTGTAGTAAAATAAAAAGGAAATCAATTTGCAGTTTGCATAGGAGAGAATTTGTATGAATACACCAAAGTACAAGCGCGTTTTGCTCAAGCTTTCCGGAGAGGCACTGGCACCTGCATCGGGAGATGCAATTTTGGACTTCGACTTTATTGCAAAGGTCGCAAAGCAGATTAAACGCTGTGTGGACGTCGGCGTTCAGGTCGCGGTGATCGTTGGAGCCGGCAATATCTGGCGCGGAAGACAGGGAACCGGAATGGACCGTTGTCGCGCAGATCACATGGGAATGCTGGCAACAGCCATCAATTCGTTGGCTTTGCAGGACGTTTTCATTCGTGAGGGCATGAATGCCGTGGTGATGACCGCCGTTGAAATGAAGGCTTATGCAGACAGCTACTCGTCCCGCGAGGCGATCGAGGCATTGGATTCGGGCAAGGTCGTGATTTTCGGATGCGGACTTGGAACCCCTTTCTTTTCCACCGATACCGCTGCGGTTCTTCGCGCAGCCGAGATCAATGCGGACTGTATTCTGATGGCAAAGAATATCGATGCGATTTACAGTGCAGACCCCAAAAAGGATCCTGGGGCCGTTCGCTATTCCGACGTGACTTACCGTCAGATTTTGGATGAGAATCTGCGTGCGTTGGATATGAGCTCGGCAATCTTCTGCATGGATAACGATATCAACGGCTATGC
Source organism: Oscillospiraceae bacterium (assembly GCA_015064155.1). Taxonomy (GTDB): domain Bacteria; phylum Bacillota; class Clostridia; order Oscillospirales; family CAG-272; genus UMGS1865. The sequence goes on from SVST01000015.1 coordinate 58,420, forward strand.
ATTCGGCTTGGCAGACCCCGAGAATATTTATCGCGTCGTCATGGGCGAAGCGGTCGGAACGGCAATTCACAACTGAAATATTATATAACCACTACATAGAAAGGAAAAGTCGTACTTGATACGACGGGAACAAACAGATGAAATTTAACACCAAATCTACCGAAGAAAAAATGATTAAAAGCGTGGCGGCGCACGAGAACAATTTGTCTACCATCCGTGCAAGCCTTGCAAACAGCGCGATCGTTTCCAAGGTTACGTTTGAATATTACGGTGCTGCAACAAAGCTTGTGGATATGGCATCGGTTGCGGTTACCGACCCCAAAACGCTCACCATCACGCCCTACGACCGTTCGACTCTGAAGGCAATGGTAAAGGCACTGCTTGCATCCGATATCGGTATTACTCCGATGGATGACGGCTCGGTGATCCGCCTTGTGTTCCCGCCTCTTACCGAGGAGCACCGTAAGTCGCTGGCAAAGCAGATTCAGAAGATGGGCGAGGAGGCTCGCGTTGCAATCCGTAACATTCGCCGCGATGCAAACGACGATATCAAAAAGCAGAAAAAGGATGGCGAAATGACCGAGGACGAGCAGAAGGCAGGCGAAAAGTCTGTTCAGGATCTGACCGATAAGTATATCAAGCAGATTGATGAGCTGACCTCCAAGAAGGAAAAGGAAATTTTGCACATTTGATCAGCATATCCCGGCGGGTTTTTACAAAACCCGCCGAAATATTAACAAAAAAAGAATCAACGGAGAATCATCATGTTTGGGCTGAAAAAGAAACAAAAAGCCGAAAAGGTGCAGGTTGATGAACGCTTACAGCATATTGCGTTCATTATGGACGGAAACGGCAGATGGGCGCAAAAGCGAGGAATGCCCCGCGAATTCGGTCATTCCCACGGAGCCGCAACCTTTAAAAAGATCGGTCGTTACTGCGAAACCATCGGAATTAAATACATGACGGTATATGCGTTTTCTACCGAGAACTGGAAGCGTCCGCAAAAAGAGGTCGACACCATTATGAAAATTTTGGACGACTATATTGAGGATTGCTTCGTGGAAATGGTAGACGATAATGTTCACGTTTGCTTCATCGGCAATTTGTCGATTTTCCCGCAGAGTGTCCGCGAAAAAATGGAACGGATTGAGCGAGAAACCGCGCATAAGCCCTTTCTTTTGAACGTCGCCGTGAATTATGGCGGACGGGAGGAAATCACGCACGCTTGTAACGAACTGATCAAGGCGGGCAAGCAAAGCGTGACCGAGGCGGATATCAGCGCGTCGATCTATACGGCAAACTGTCCCGATCCCGATCTCATCGTGAGAACGGGCGGAGATTTGCGTACCTCCAATTTCCTTTTGTGGCAATCTGCATACGCGGAGTACTATTTTACAGACGTGCTATGGCCCGACTATTCGGCACGGCACGTTGATGAGGCGGTTGCGGCATTTTATTCCAGAAAACGTCGGTATGGCGGTGTATAAGAAAGGAAACGAACATGTTAACTCGTATTATTACGGCGGTCGTAGCCTGTGCTGTGTTGCTCCCCGTGCTGATCTTTGCGGATACGGTTGCCTTGCCGATTGCTCTTGCGCTTTGCGCGGTAATTGCCGTTTATGAAATGCTTTCCTGCCTGGGACTCAAGCAAGCATACGCAATCAATCTGCCCTTGTATCTTTTGGCACTCGGGGCTCCGTTTTTGATTCGATATGCCGATGATCCCGCAAAAATTCGTCAGATCGCATTGGCGGCAGCTCTTGCGGCGGTTTTGTATCTCTTGTCGGTTTTGACCTTTTCACATGGGAAATACAAGCCTGCGGACGTTGGAATCTGTTTTATGCTGATTTTCTACATCCTTGCCGGCTTCAACGCTATTATGATTTTGCACGATTACGAGATGGGCGGGAAATACGTTTATCTTTTGTGCTTTATCGGCGCGTGGGTGACCGATACCTTTGCGTATTTTTGCGGTATGCTGCTGGGACGCGGCGGAAAGCACAAGCTGATTCCGGACGTCAGCCCCAAGAAAACCTGGGAGGGCAGCATTGGCGGTACCGTCTTTTGTATTTTGGGAATGCTGCTGTTTGGCTTGATCGTCAGCAAGATCAATGATGCCGTGCAGGTCAATTATCTGATGCTTGCCGTTGGCGGACTCTTGGTTTCGGTCGTATCACAGATCGGGGACCTTTGTATGTCGGTTATCAAACGTGCATACGGGATCAAGGACTACGGAAAGCTGTTCCCGGGACACGGCGGCATGCTGGACCGTTTCGATTCGGTGCTTGCCGTGGCGGTCGTTTTGGCGGTCTTTTGCTCCTTCTTTGATTTCTTTGAGGTGATTTGATATGCAAGAGAGGAACAAATTTCCATCGGTTACAATACTTGGATCAACGGGGTCGGTCGGCGAGCAGGCGATTGACGTGGCGCTTGCCAATCAGATTCGCGTCAATGCCATATCGGCAAACAAGAACGTGGGACGTGTGGAGGAGCAGGCGCGGTTGCTGGGAGTCAAGGCGTGCGCCATGGCAGACCTGCAGGCTGCAAAGGATCTGAAAATGAAGCTTGCCGACACCTCCGTGCGCGTTTATGCGGGAATGGACGGTATTTGCGAGATGATCGCAGAGCATTACACCGATGATGAGGTCGTCGTAAACTCGGTGATCGGAGAGGTGGGACTTCGTCCCACCCTGGCTGTTTTGAATGCAGGAAAAAAGCTGGCTTTGGCAAATAAGGAGTCCCTGGTGTGCGCGGGAGATTTCGTGATGAAGCTGGCACGAGAAAAGGGAATTGAGATTTTGCCGGTTGACAGTGAGCACAGCGCGATCTTTCAGTGCTTGCGGTCGGGCGAGAAGAAGCAGATTCGCAGAATTCTTCTCACCGCGTCGGGAGGTCCCTTTTACGGCATGACGCGTCGGGAGCTTTCCGACATCACGCCCGAGCGAGCACTGGCACACCCGACGTGGAATATGGGTGCCAAGATCACGATTGACAGCTCCACCCTGATGAACAAGGGGTTTGAGGTGATCGAGGCGGTGCATTTGTTTGACGTCAGACCCGATCAGATCGAGGTTTTGATCCATCGGGAGAGCATAATGCATTCGGCGGTGGAATATATAGATAATAGCGTCATTGCGCAGATGTCGGTGCCCGATATGCGCCTTTGCGTGCATTATGCGTTGACGCATCCCCGTCGTACCGAGGCGGTGATTCCTCAGCTTGACTTGACAAAGGTGGGGAAGATGACCTTTTCCAAGCCGGATCCCGAAACCTTTGTGCTTTTGCAAGCGGCTTTGGACGCTATTTCGGCGGGTGGAGCCGTTCCTGCGGTACTGAACGCGGCAAACGAGGTAGCTGTAGCGGCATTCCTTGCGGGGAAACTCTGCTACACGGGTATTTTTGACGTTGTTACAGAAACGGTAGCGCGTCTTTCGGATGCCAAGCACATCGCATCCATTGATGAAATTTTTGCATTCGATGCCGCTGCAAGACGAACAGCGGACGAATTGCTGACGACTTACGTATAATCGAATTCCACGGAGGAACCGATAGTTTTGTTGTATATTTTATTGTCTTTGTTGATTTTTGGCGTGCTGATCTTTATTCACGAGCTGGGACATTTCTTGGCGGCACGTGCGTGCGGCGTTGAGATTTTGGAGTTTGCCATTGGAATGGGCCCAACGCTGTTCTCGTGGAAGTCCAAAAAAAGCGGCACCAAATATGCGTTGCGCTTGCTCCCCATCGGCGGATTCGTCAGTATGCTGGGAGAAAACGGCATGGAGGCGGTGCAGGGAAGCTCCGAAAAAAAGGACGGCAGCGACCTCTTAATCAATGAGGTCGAGGACGAAACCGCAGAAAAAGAGCCGCAGATCGATCCCGAGCGTGCAAAGCATGCTTATTGCAATCAAAACGTGTGGAAGCGTATTCTTATTTCGATTGCGGGACCGTTTATGAACGTATTTCTCGGCTTCGTTTTGATGCTGGTCATGGTGTTGGCGGCAGGCGAAACGGCGGTGGGAACGACAATGATCGGCGGCTTTTACGTACAGTATTCAGCGGAGGAAGCCTACTCGGATATGCAAATGGGCGATCTGTTATACGCAATCGACGGAGAACGCGTATATTCCTCCGACGCGGTGCGCGATATGATTGCCCAAAAAGAAACCAAGCGGTTCTCTATCACTGTAAAGCGGTGGCAAGACAACGATATACAAACCTTGGAGCTGGACGACTTTTTGTTGACCGAAGAAATCTTTGAAACGCATTTCACCGCATCGCTGAGTGAGCAATCGGGGCTTCGCACGTATGACAAGGTCATCAAGGTGAACAACACGTCGGTGCACACCTACAACGAGCTGGCGTATGAGATTATGAATCAAGGCTACAAGCCCTTGACGCTGACCGTTATGCGGGATGGCGAAAGAGTGGTTCTTGAGAACGTAGTCGTTCCGTCGTACGTGGATGGCAGTGTGACCTTCGGGGACATCGACTTTATCCCGGTCAGGGAAGCAAAATTTGATTTTGCAACGGTGATGAAGCACACGTGGTTTCGATCGGTTTCCACGGTGAAAATGGTTTTTGATTCCTTGTTCGGGCTGTTCTCGGGACGCTACGGTGTTGAGGCGGTATCGGGACCCGTTGGAATTACGAAAACCATTTCCGATGCGGCAAAAACCGGTATGATGAGCGTTTTGTATCTGGTTACCGTGATTTCCATCAATCTCGGTGTGATGAACCTTTTGCCGATCCCGGCTTTGGATGGCGGACATCTTTTGTTGTACGTGATTGAGGTGATCCGACGCAAGCCCGTGAAGCGAGAGGTAGAGGGAATTATCAATTTTATCGGTCTTGTTTTGATGCTGGCGCTGGCTGTAATCATTGCAATAAAGGATATCATAGCATTATGAAATACAACGAAATCAGAAGAAAAAGCCGAGAGGTTGAAATCGGAAACCGCAAAATCGGCGCGAAAAATCCAATCGCAATCCAATCGATGACCAATACCGATACGCATGATGCAGAGTCTACCGTACGCCAGATCTCGGCGATGGAGGCGGCAGGCTGCGATATCGTGCGCATTACGGTTCCTACCGCAGAGGCGGCAAATACGATTCTTGCCATCAAAGAGGCAGGGATTCGGATTCCGATCGTGGCGGATATTCACTTTGACTATAAAATTGCCCTGCGGTGTGCCGAGCTTGGGTTCGATAAAATTCGGATCAATCCCGGGAATATCGGGGATGACGCGCGGGTGAAGGCGGTTTGCGATGCCTGTCAAGCACGCAAAATTCCGATTCGCATCGGCGTGAACAGCGGCTCGCTGGAAAAGCATATTTTGGCAAAGTACGGTGCACCTACTCCGGCGGCACTTTGCGAAAGTGCTTTGTATCATGCCTCCTTGCTGGAAAAATTCGATTTTTATAACACCGTGCTGTCGATCAAGGCATCTACCGTTCCGGATATGATTGAAGCAAACCGTCGTCTGGCGGACGCTTGCGACTATCCAATTCACTTGGGTGTTACCGAGGCGGGCGGCGGAGATCGCGGCATGATCAAAAGTGCGATCGGGATCGGCTCAATGCTGTGCGACGGCATTGGCGATACCTTGCGCGTATCCTTGACCGATGACCCCGTAACGGAGGTTGATGCGGCAAAGAAAATCCTTCGTGCCGTTGGCATTGAGGGACAGTGCGGGTTGGATATCGTGAGTTGTCCCACCTGCGGAAGAACAAAAATTGACCTGATTCCGTTGGTGAAGCGTTTTGAAAATGCGATTCGCGAGGCGGGACTTGAGGACGTTCCCGTAAAGGTTGCCCTGATGGGGTGCGTGGTAAACGGTCCCGGTGAGGCAAGAGAAGCCGACGTTGGCATTGCGGGCGGAATCGGCGAGGCTGTTTTGTTCCGTCACGGAGAGATCGTAGAAAAAATTGCCGAGGATCAGGTGATCGACCGACTGGTTCGTGAGGTACGTTTGTTGAAAGACGGTATAAATGCATGAGTAAGACGCTTTTGGAGATATTTCATCGGTACGAGCCGTCGTCTGCCGAGTTTCGGCAGATTTTGGAATCGGCAGATCCCGATAGCATCAAATTACGTGCGGACAAGCCACAGAGGTTTATTGAAGCCTCTGCGGCTTTTCCGTGCGTTATTCCGAGAAGAACGCTTTATCGAATTGAAGAAGAGATTCGCGTAGCGTATGAATTGAATATGGTGCGGCTGTTGCCCCGTTATCCGTCGGAGTGCTTTTCCTCGGACAGTATCCCCGATCTTTTGATGGAAACCAACCGTCGCGGAATTGTGGCAAACGGCTTTTTCAACCATTGCGATTGGCGGCTGTCGGGAACCGAATTGACGATTGATATTCCGTTCTCCGAGGGCGGAGTGGAGCTGATTTACGATGCCAAGACCCCCCAATTGATGGAAGACATCGCGCGTGAGGAATACGGGGTATCGATTCGCGTATCGATTCGGAAAATGAAGGATTACGATCCAAACGCGTATCAAAGTGCGGTGGAATCTCAGCTTCGGGAAATGCAGCGCGAGGCGGCAAAGGCGGAGGTGGAATATCACCGCATGCAGCAGGCGCAGTTTGAGGCGGATTCCCGTCCCGCGGCGGCCGAGCAGGAGGAAATGCTCCCTCGCGCAGCCTCGATTTACGGAGAGGTGTCGATTCCCGAAATTGGAAACGGAATCTGTAGGATCGGCTTTTCAGCCTTTGATATTTCTGCGCCCGAGTACGTGTTGGGCGAGCCTTTTGAAATTACCCCCGTATCGATTGCATCGATCGACAAGCCCATGCGGAATATTGTCATTCTGGGCGAAGTCTTTCATTTCCAACGCGAGGCATCGCGTTCGGGGGATAAATTTGATATTACCTTTGACGTGTTCGACGGAAATGCGTCGATTGAGCACCGCAGCTTTTCTTTGGACGTTGATGCCGCTAACGAGCTTTGCGGAGCAATCAAGGACGGCAGTGTGATTGCCATGCGCGGATATGTAAAGCACGTCACACGCAAAAATTCCGTTGACCCCGATTTTACCTTTTTTTACACCGATATTGCAAAAATTTCAAAGCTGAAGCGTACCGATAAGGCACCAAAAAAGCGCGTGGAGCTTCACTTGCACACCAATATGTCGGCAATGGACGCACTGATCCCCCCCGACGTGGCTGTTAAAACCGCTTTGAACTGGGGACATCCTGCCGTAGCAATCACCGACCACGGAAACGTGCAGGGCTTTCCCGAAGCCATGCTTGCGCTTGACGATATTCTCAAGTCAGGCAAGGAAATGAAGGTTTTGTACGGGATGGAAGCGTATTTCGTCAACAATACCTCGGGTGTTTTGACGGGAAAATGCGATCCCACTTTCGATGCGGAGTGTGTTGTGTTCGATATTGAAACCACAGGTCTTTCGGTGCAGAACTGCAAGATTACCGAGATCGGTGCCGTCAAGATCAAAAACGGACAGATTCTCGATCGATTCAATACCTTTGTCAATCCCGAGGTCAGTATTCCCGAGGACATCGTGAAGCTGACGGGGATTACCGACGAGATGGTAGCGGATGCCCCCTTGGTGGACGACGCGCTGAAGAGCTTTTTCAAGTTTATCGGAAACGATCCGAGCCGTGAAACACAACCGCTTTTGATTGCGCACAACGCAAACTTTGATATCGGTTTTATCCGTCATTTCGCAAAGCAGTGCGATTTGCCGTTTCAGAATCCTTATCTTGATACGGTTGCGCTTTCCAAATACATCAACCCGGAGTTGAAAAATCACAAGCTGGACACCATTGCAAAGGCGTATGAATTGGGAGAGTTCAACCATCACCGTGCCTGCGACGACGCTGAAATGCTGGCGATGATTTATTTTAGAATGATCGAGATCATGCAGAAAATGGAGCTGCGCGATCTGTATCACGTCAACTCCGAAATGATTGAAAAGGCGGATCCTTTAAAGCTGAATACCTATCACCAGATACTGCTCGTTAAAAACCAAACCGGATTGAAAAATCTGTATAAGCTGGTTTCGATGAGCTATCTGAATTACTACAAGCGAAATCCCAGAATCCCCAAAACGGTTCTTGAAAAGCATCGCGAGGGCTTGATCGTCGGTTCTGCCTGCGAATCGGGAGAATTGATTCGCGCGATTCTTGAAAACCGTCCCGAATCCGAAATCGAGGAGATCGTCAATTTCTACGATTATTTGGAGATTCAACCGATCTGCAACAACCGATTCCTGATTGCCGACGGAAAAATTGCCGACGAGGAGGGCTTGCGAAATCTCAACCGCCGCGTGGTGGAGCTGGGTGCGCAATATAACAAGCCGGTTTGTGCAACCTGTGACGCGCACTTCGTGAACCGCGAGGATGAATTGTATCGAAAGATCCTGATGGCGGGGATGAAATACGATGATTTTGACAAGGACGTTGGCATTTATTACCGCACCACCGATGAAATGCTGGAGGAATTCTCCTATTTGGGAGAAGAGAAGGCATACGAGGTGGTCGTGACGAACACCAATATGATCGCCGATCAGATTGAGCAGGTGCGACCGATCCCAAAGGGATCCTACACCCCCGAGATGGAGGGAGCCGAGCAAGAGCTGCAGGATATGTGTTGGGCGCGCGCCAAGAGTATGTATGGAGATCCGCTTCCCGAGCTTGTGACCAAGCGATTGGAAAAGGAGCTGACCTCCATCATCAAAAACGGCTTTGCCGTGCTGTATCTGATTGCACAGCGACTGGTGCATTACAGTGAGGAGCAGGGATATCTGGTCGGCTCGCGCGGCTCGGTGGGATCGTCCTTCGTTGCCACCATGGCGGGTATTTCCGAGGTAAATCCCTTGCCGCCGCATTATTACTGTCCGAATCCTGCGTGCAAGAATAACGAGTTTTTCACCGACGGCTCGGTGGGCTCGGGCTTTGACCTGCCCGATAAGATCTGTCCCAAGTGCGGCACGAAGTACAAGGCAGACGGGCATGATATCATGTTTGAAACCTTCCTTGGCTTCTACGGTGATAAATCCCCCGATATCGACTTGAACTTCTCGGGTGACGTGCAGGGAAGAGTCCATAAATACACCGAGGAGCTGTTTGGTGAGGGTCACGTGTTCCGTGCGGGAACCATCACGGGTCTTGCCGACAAGACCGCATACGGTTACGTTGCGAAATACGTAGAGCAAAAGGGAATCAGTCTTCCGCGTGCCGAAATGAACCGCTTGGTTCAAAACTGTATGGGCGTTAAAAAGTCAACGGGACAGCATCCCGGCGGAATTATCGTTGTGCCGCAGAAATACGACGTTTACGATTTTACTCCGGTGCAGCACCCGGCAGAGGATCCAAACGCCAGCACGGTCACCACACACTTTGCGTTTTCGTATCTGCACGATACGATTTTGAAGCTTGACGAGCTGGGACACGATATGCCAACCAAATACAAGTGGCTGGAAACCTTTACCAATTCGTCGGTTTTGGACGTGGCGATGAATGACCGTTCGGTTTACGATTTGTTTGAGTCCACAGCACCGCTTGGAATTACCCCCGAGGATATCGAGGGCTGTAAGATCGGTACGTACGGCTTGCCCGAGTTGGGAACACCGTTTTTGCAGCAGGTGCTTCTTGATGCAAAGCCGCGAAACTTTGCCGACCTTTTGCAGATTTCGGGCTTGACGCACGGTACCGACGTGTGGCTTGGAAATGCGCAGGATCTGATCAAAGCGGGAATCTGCGATATTTCGCAGGTTATCGGTACGCGTGACGGTATCATGCTGGATATGATTCGCTACGGTTTGGATAACTCGATGTCATTCCAGATCATGGAGGCGGTACGAAAGGGAAAGGGACTCAAGCCCGAATGGGAAGCCGCCATGCGAGAGCATGAGGTTCCCGAGTGGTATATTACGTCCTGTAAGAAGATCAAGTATCTGTTCCCAAAGGCGCACGCAGCGGCTTACGTTATGTCTGCGATCCGTTTGGCTTGGTACAAGGTACATCAGCCCGTGGCATTTTACTGTACCATGTTTACGGTCGCTCCCAACGGATTTGACGCGACTATCGTGCGCGGCGGAAAATCCAATGTCGTTGCCGTCATGCGCGATATCCAAAAGCGCGGAAAGGAAGCGTCCCTCAAGGAGCAGGCAAGCATTACGGTCTTGCAGCTGATCAACGAGGCAATGGCAAGAAAGATCCGGTTTTTGCCGGTTGATCTGCAAAAATCGCACGCTTACATTTTTCAACCCGAGGACGGAGGCATTCGTATGCCGTTCTCCTCGTTGCCTGGACTTGGCGAAAATGCCGCTAAAAATATCATAGATGCACGGAACGAAGAGCCTTTCTTCTCGGTTGAGGATCTGCAGATCCGCGCCAAGCTGAGTAAATCGGTGATCGATATGCTCCGCGTAAACGGCGTTTTGGATAACGTTGACGAAACCGACCAGATGACGATGATGTTTTGATTTTCTAAAAAAGCAGAGATTGTATAACGTGTTCTTGATTCAAGATCCCACGTAATACGATCTCTGCAACTTTTTTTGATATAATGTTTTGGGGGGCGAAAAAGGCGATTATCCTCCTTTGACGGTAAACAGAACCGGTGGAAAATCTCTGAAAAGCGGGGATACGTGTTGTGTAATTTTCTCTGTCAAAGGTCCGCTGTGATCAACGTGCGAATCTCCGCAGATCAGCGCATGTACGGGCGAATCTTCCCGATCGATCATTTGCATGAGTAATTCTTTACTGGTGCTTTGGGTTGGACAGGCATCTGAGCCAATCACGATGTTGTGTTTTCCAAGCCTTTGATAATCCTTTTCAAGGGCAGGGGAGTTGATCGGAACATGTTGAAACAGAAGAACGTGTGCTTGATTCCGAATCGCATCGGAAAGTAGCTCCAAGGTTTCGGAATCATAGGTATAATTTCCGTTATAAGCACCTACAAGCGACAACTCACCAAGCGTCAGCGTTTGTACTTTATAGTTTTCACCACAGAGCGTTGCAAATCGGGCAAGCGTAAGACTTTGACCGTGTCTTGAAAAAATACAGTCGTGATTTCCCAAAACAAATAGGTACGGCATGGGGAGCTTGTTTAGATTTTGCAGCATAAATTCAAACGCCGCATCCGTGTAAAAATCAAGAATATCCCCGGTGAAAACGACAGCATCCGCAAAAGAAGAACCGTCGGCTTGGAGAAAATTACAAAGATCGGTAAATTGATCGGCTGTTGAAACCCCTTCAACAGAAAAATGCTTTGCACGTTTGACGCCAAACTCAGACACCAATTTTTTTCCTTTGTGCGCACCGACGGTAATGACGGTATTCTCGTCGTGCGCATCCCACATTGCAATGTGAACGTCTGTGACGTGTAAAATACGGTAGGTTTCTTTGAGCCCCGGGATGTTGATTTCTTTTTGGATAAAGCAAAACTTTTTCATGGTAACTATGGAAATTCCTTTTGTAGAAGTAGGATATTATTCTAACATAGGAAATGAGAAATGTCAAGGCTTTGCTAATTTGATTTTCGTCAAACTACAGACAATTTTCGAAACTTCTTCGTATAACTCGTTGTTTGTTGATATTTTATGACTTATCAGCTTTCAATGCTTACCCACATCGCGGGACGGACTACCATCTTGGAATCGGTAAATTCTCCGTCTGTTACGATATCACCGTCGGAATCCACAACCAGTGCGGTCGGGTAGGTGCTGTAATAGTATTCTCTCTCCGGACCGGGGGTTCTGAGCCAATAGGAGGACCCGCCCCAATAGGAAGAAGAATTCCGGTAATATACGTAATCGGAAAGCTTGGAGCAACGCTGTTCTGCGTTCAGGACGTATTCTTCTAACTCTTCGGCACTCAAAATAAATACTTTATCGTTGGTTTCAGCGCCGCCTTTTTCAAGTTCTATATCCGAGGGAGTGACGCTCGTCGTGACAATCTGTTCCTTTTCCGCTTCGGTAAAAGCCGTTGAGAGGAAGCTATCATTCAACCAAGCACGCAGGGAGGACGTTTTCCATACGATGTTGCCGTTATAATCGTATTCCGTTTCCTCAAGGGCATACTCACTAAGGAGGAGTACCTTGTCATCCTCTTTTGCAAGCACGATCCATTGAATGCTTTCTGCGCCGTTGTCATAAACCGAATCCTGTTCATACGTTCCAAACGTAACAAGACTTCCGATCGATGCCGATGCCAACAATTCTTTGGCTTTCAGCATTTTGCAGGATTCGATCAGCTGTGCGCTGTCTTTATAAAATTGAATTTGGTTCAGCAATTCGATTGCTTCATCAAATTGTTTCAGTTGCATGTGGTTGCACGCAGAGTTGTAGGTGTTTTCCAAAAGCTCCGATTCGCAGGGCTTGACAAACGGATCAAGCGCAGCTTTAACGGTATGGTTGCCGTCAAACGTGATTTCTTCAATATCAAAAGAAATATTCAACATTGAAAAATCGGTTTCCCAAAGCTCTTTCGCATCATCGGTGATATCCATAGACCAGTTCAATGTAAAGAAGTTTTCGGATTTTGCAGTGAAATCACCTCTGAAAGATGCAGTCCCCGAGCTCAATACGTTTCCGTCCATATCGGTAATTTTCATGCTTCCGGACACCTTGGTTGCTTGCTTATCACTGTTGTTTTTAATCGTAAACTTAATGTTGCAGTAAATATCGTAGCTTGTCGTGCGGTCGTTACTTTTATCGGTGATTTGAATTTCAAATTGATTAGCTGCCTTTTTCAAGGCTCTTTCCGTTTCTGCTCGCGTGGAAGCTCCCGCACCGTAAGCAAAGAGAATAACGGCAAGGATCCACAGGAAGACGTGGATGATCTTCGCAGGCTTTGATTTCAAAATTGCGTTCATGATTGTATCCCTCCTTTTCAGTTGTCCAGAAGTTCTGCTTCGGTGGCAGGCTTGAGCCCCAAAGAGGTAAGCTTTTTGTTCAGCGCGTTCAGTAGCTCTGCACGTTTGTTCTTCTCGTAATCACGACATGCATCGGAGCAAGCCGTACGGGTTTTTTGGTTTTGTGTGTCAGTGATTTTTTTGATCTTTTGACGTACAACGGTTTCTTGGATTCTTGCAAAAATTGTCATTCCGACAGCAGCTGCAAAAAGAATGACAACAGGCACGAGGAATCGCAAAAAGGCAGATACGGCAATGGATGCCAACAAGAGTCCCCAGCTGATCAGGGCGAAGGGAAGCGTTTTTTTATCTATGGTTTGAGAAGCCTTGCGTTCTCTTTCTTTGATTTCCAAATCTCTTTTCTGTTCCAGCTTTTTCTTGCCCTCCTCGACACTTTCGGGGTTGGGGATATTTGCTTCGGAAATCCTCATTTTACCAATCGCAAATCCTCGTTTTTCATACGTTTGACCGTTGTATGTAAGGGTTGTGTGATATTCGGGAACTCGGATCATGGAAGTATGGGTGACGGTATACTCGGTTATGTCATAGGAAATATCCGTTGAGCGATCTCCCGGAAGCGACTTGCGCAAGTTGCTGTCGATTTTTTCTTTGAGGTGGTCGGATGCCATGTCCATGATGGAATCGCTAAGACGCATACTCGAATCCTTTTCCAAATCGGCAGTTGACATTGCTTTGCAAAAATCTGCATCGAAATCTTTCAACAAACGCAAAAAATCAAATGTATCCATAGTGTCTACATATTCAAAACAACTTGCTGTTCCGCTATGATTTCCATGTCTGGAGAACCAATCGGTAACCGTTCGGTACTTGGTGACCTGGCGTTGCCGTTCCTCTTTTCTGTATTTTGTTACGGGCACCTGTTCATATTGCTTGGTAGAATAATTGTATTTTCTTTCGTAATCGGTGTAAGGGATTTTTTCATAATAGGTTTCAACATCGAGGTAAGACTCTCTTCTGTCGTATCCGATTTCTCCCTCCCATTTCGTATCGTAATTGGCGGTAGAGGATATAATCCGATACTGCTCTTGGGTTACGTCCGAAAGCTCCGAATTGAATACGTCGAGGGGGGCATCCTCTTTTGCAAAAGATATCCACGCCTTTCGCCGAAATTCGTCTTTTTGATACATGGGGTCAATTTTAAAATACATACAATCCATGCTTTTTCTTCTCCTTTGTCATTTTTTTGCCGAAAATCATTTTAAATCGGCTATGTTTTACATTATATCATATTAAATCCGATATTTCAATGCTTTTAACGGAAATATTATGATATTTTTTGAGGTTATATGTGATACAATGTAATATAAGCTTTTAGAATGAGGAGAATGAAAATGTATAAGGAAGATTTTTCATTCAGATTGGCTTTTCTTCGAAATAGAATGAATATTTCTGCACGTGACATGAGCCTTTCTCTTGGGCAAAATCCCGGTTATATTAACAACATAGAAAGCGGAAAAGCACTTCCATCAATGTCTATGTTTTTTTATATTTGTGAATATTTGGGAATTTCGCCGGCAGAGTTTTTTGATACGGAAAACGATTCGCCGATTAAAACGAAAAAATTTATGGAAAATCTGTTTCAGTTAGATGAGGAGTCTTTGAATGCCGTTTCCGTAATCGTCGAAAGGTTATCAAAAAAATAAAACCGAAAACATTTTTGTGTTCTCGGTTTTGGTGGTGGATTATAAAACGAACCGACCTCAAGGCTCAATATCCTCGCCTTGCCGCTTACAAGCGAGCTTGACGCGCTCTGCGGCGGGAATGCGAACCTTGCTTTGTGGCAAGCCACAAAGCAAGAGCGAATCAATCTTGATGGTCCACCAATACAAAAAGGAGTGCAAAAGCACTCCTTTTTGTATTGGTGGAGCAGCTCGGACGCTATCCGAACCACACCATCGTGGTATGAAGTTTGGCTTTGCACTGCACTCCGTCGATGATTGGGTGCAGGCACTGCCTGCTGGTGGACCATCAAGGACTCGAACCTTGGACCGACCGGTTATGAGCCGGGAGCTCTAACCAACTGAGCTAATGGTCCGAAATCATCCCCCATATTATAACGGAAAATAAGTGAAAAGTCAATAGCTTGGTGGATATTTTTTTCTTTTTGGCAAAAAAAGAAAAAATTTATGAAAAGCGCGCGTTTCCCATAACTTCGACAGTCGGTTTGTGGTATGATGAAGTCATCAAAAAGAAAGGACGTATGACCATGAAAAAATCGATTCGAGCCATTTCCGTTTGCATTGTGGTAATGTTGTTTTTGGGGGGCTGTCAAAAGAAAGTAACCGCGGAAACACCGACTACGTATGATGATGCCAAGGATCAGCAGCTTGCCGAGGCTACTACGAAGCTTTCTTACTATGAGGATCTTGTAGGAGTCTTGCAACAGCAAATGCTTGATCTGAAAAGCGCGCTCTATGCCAGCCGCGCCGAATACGATGCACTTTATTCCATTTATCAAGCGATCAACAAGCAAACCGACGGAAGCTCCACCGATGCGGATACGTCGGTATCGATTCCCAACGCATCGGATTCGTTTCGTTACATCAAGGAGGGGGAGCATATCGTGATTACCTCCTATTACGGCACGGAAAAGGAGGTCCTCGTTCCAATGTATATCGAGGGGCTGCCCGTTTATGCTATTTTCGACCGTGCCTTTTCACAAAACAACACAATCACCTCGGTTACCATTCCCGATAGCGTGACCAAAATCGGTTGGTTTGCCTTTTCGGGCTGTGTTGCACTGAAGCAGCTTTCGATTCCGTCCTCGGTTACCGAAATTTCCTACGGTGCCTTTGAAAATTGCTCTGCGGAGCTTACCGTTATTTCGCCTCAGGATTCCTACGCCACTCAATACGCAAAAAGCTACGGCATCAAAACCCGTTCTTGAAAAAAACTTGCCTGTGTGATGTGCACAAGTCCGTTAAAAACGGACAATTGAAAAAAACGCCCTCCTATGGTAGAATAGAAATATATCTACCATAGGAGGATTTTTTATGCCAAGAGAATATCGACACATAGAACAATATGCAAAAGA
>SVST01000027.1 GCA_015064155.1 Oscillospiraceae bacterium
TTTACACCTTGGTGAGAATATTGTCTATACTTTTTTGAGGTGTTGCACTTATTATTATAATCTGCCCTCCCTTGTGTAAAGGGAGCTGTCACCGCAGGTGACTGAGGGATTGTTCTTTGTACAATGTGCGATTGAATTCACCTTTGTCTACAGCCTGCGGGGAGGAGCTTTTTGCAAAACGCTCCTCCCCGCATCTCATATTTTTATCCTGAATTCCGTCAAACGCGCAGCAACGCGTATCCGTCGAACGGACGGAGGGACTTATAAAGTCGCTCTTCCTCCAGCTGCTCAATGACGGAGTCCGTTCCGTCAAGGTAGCGTTCGATCTGCTCCCGTGCCGTGTCACAGCGCGAAGCCAGACCGCCGTAGCGCACGTCAAGTCCTGCCCAGCCGAATGCCTTGAGCTTGTCAAACCATGCCGCCTTGTGAACCAAATGAAGCGCAACGGTTTTCTCCTTGAGTGCCGGCAACAGCTCCCCTGCGATCCTTGCAAGCATCTCCCGGTCACCGTTTTTGTAAGCGGGCACCAAATTTTCGGCAATCAGCGTCTTGGTTGCCAAGACGTCGAAAGCACGGTATGCGTATTCGTAGAGATAATTCCACTTTCCGCCGTCCATATACCCCTTTTGCAGTGCGGCGGCCTTAGCGTAATGCTCGCTCATGGGCTTTTCAAAGAGGTAGCCGTCGTACAGACCCTCCATGATATCCTGCCAGAAGAAGGCCTTTCCGAGGAATCTCTTCTGCCAATGGTCGCTGGGGTACTCGTCGTTTTCGCCAAAGGTGTTATGATAGAAGCTCATGGAATAGAAGGCATCCCAATTGCCGCCCGTGGTGGTTTCAAAGCGCGCGCGCAGCTTCTCCTCGGATGCGTCCTTGTCGTAGCAAAGCTCGGCAAAGAAGGAAAGCCCGAAAAGGGTTGCGTACAGATCGCACTCGGCATTGTCATTGAGCCAGATGGTGGTCATCGCATCGCGCACGTCGTTCTTGCGGCAGGCATCCAACGAAAAACGCATGGTTTCCATCGCGTAGTTGTTTTCGGGGAAATGTCCGCACCAGCTCCAAAGACCGCCGCAATAGATCACGTTGCGGTTCAGTGCCTTGTGCTTTTTGAGCATATAGTCGTCACAGTACGGCTTTTCTCCGTAATGCCAGAACACCAATTCCACCTCGGCGGGGATCTTCGCTACGACCTCCTCCGGGATTTCGATATCCGCCTCGTAGTAGCGCTCGGTGGGACTGCAGGCGCGGAAATACATATCGCTCCACATCATGGGCTTCAAACCGTACTTGTTGGTAATGGAGATCAGACGCTCCATGTACTCGGTAAAGATCTCAAAGGGAGGCACGTAGCCGTGCTTGGTCAGGAACGCGCCGCGTCCCATATTCCATGCCTCGTCCATACCGATATGGATGCGCTTGGAACGGAAGCAGGCAACCGCCGTTTTGATGTATTCCTCCACGAAAGCAAAGGTGTCCTCCGAGCGTGCCATCAAAACGCTGGGAGTGTCCTTGATCGAAGCCGCCTCGGGCCAGCGCAGGTAGCGCTCCATGTGACCGTAGCACTCCAGGCACGGGATCACCTCAATGCCGTATTCAAAGGCATAGTCGTCGATGGCACGAAGCTCGTCCGCCGTGTAGCGTCCGCGCATATAGCCGAAATAGGGACGCCCCGGCACCTCAATGGTATCCTCGGTGTAAAGCATTGCCATATTGTAGCCCATCACGGCAAGATAATCCATCATATCGTTGACGGTCTTCACGGTGGGAACCGCGCATCGGGAGGTATCGATCATCACCGAAACCGTTTGGAAGGTGTCGTCCTCCATGGCTTCAAACGACGCGTCGCGGGCATGCTCGACCGCAATGCCAAGCTCACGGAAGAAGATCGATTTTCTCGCATAATACACCGTTGCGCGTCCGTCCTTCAAAACGACACCCGAACGGTTGGCGGCAACCGCCTCCACCGTCAAATCTGCTTCTCCCTCGGTCAGCTCATACTGCAAAACCGTAGAAAGTCGCTCAATACCGAGCTCCAATTCACTCGGCACCTTGCATGCAATTCTTATTTTTTGATTCATACAACACCTGTCCTTTCAAAAAAATATACGCTCATTCTAACATATCTCATCAAAGTTGCAAGAAACAATTGATTTCTTGACTCCTTATACCATTCCATATCGAACCTTTTGAAGTGTCAATTTGGTCTTGTAAATTACCATTTTTCGTAAATCTGCTGTCTTGCAATTCCCGCACGGCGATATTCTCCTCCGCTGGGCATCACTTTCCGCAAAAGGGCTGCTGTCCAAGTACGGACATAATGCATCGCCATACTTCCCGGTTTGTCAAGACCACCGATCGCAGCGATCATAACGTAAGGCATACCGGAAGAGAGCGTGTGCCATGTGGTGTGCATGAATCCCATCAGCTGCTTTTCGCGAACGGTCTGTAAAACCGCATTCATCGGCTCGCGACCGTCATCCCAAGGACAAAGCAAGCAATCAAAGCCTGCTTCACGGAAGATCGCCTCGGTTTCGATCGGTGCCTCTTTTGCGTGATATTCCCAATCGGCAATCACGATATGGCGGTTCAGACGTGCCAACATAAAGGGGGCAATGTCGGGAGAGGGGGCATGACAGCAGTAACGGTTGTTCGGGTTGTATTCCGCCTTTTGGTAGAGCATCATGTCTCCCCAAATAATCGCACGCCGTCCCTGTTCACGCAATTCATCATCAATTTCGTTGATAAAGTTGCACAGCATGGTCATATTTTCCTCGTTCATTTCAAAGCCGTAAGCCTCGTCACAGCCGAGATGGAAATAGCTCCCCTCACCGCAAAGCTCGATCAATTCCTTTCGAATCTCACCAAGAAGTGCTTTCACCTTGTCCTTACGAATATCCCAACACCAGCCCTCCTCACTAAAGTAGGTTTGACGCGTGGGATTTTGGTCAAGCACAACGTGCTTTGCATTTAACCCGCGGCATGCCGACGCATGACCCCAGTGGTTGAACATCGGAATCACCTCAAGACCGAGATCGTGCGCTTCCTGAATGATGGGTTTGACCTCATCCTTGGTAAAGCCGTTTTGCCAAGAAAGCTCCTTCATGCAATCGTATTTCAGCATGCCCCAGAATTCCAACACGATGTGGGTATATTTCAATGCACCGCAAAAGCGCACGAAGCGTTGCAGCTCCCACAGCTCGGTTTCGGGGAAAATACAGTAGTGCACCATGCGCACGGAGAAAGGAGTATCCTCACGGAAACGGCAGCATGGAATCTCAACGCCAAGAGAACCGTCCGCCAGATCAATTGCCGAAAAACGGTCCAAAAGCGTCATATATCCGTCCAGCAGAGATTTTTCATCCTTGGCGCAAACACAAATTCCATCGGGCTCGACCGACACACTCCACGCGCGTCCGTCAAGCGGATATTTTTCCGCGTTTCCAATGGAAAAGCACAGATCGTCGCACGCAGAAACGCAAAGCGTTGATGCTTGAAAGCTGAAATTGTACCAAAATTCCTTGGTAATCGCCTGATTGAGGCACGGATGGGCAACGGCACGTACCTCCCCCGAGAAAACAAAGCTTCCCTCTCCCAAAATCAGATCCTGAAGTTGAAAAATCATAGGATATCCTCCTTAGGTAAAATATATCTTGATGATACGTCAAGTATAGCACAAAGCTTGGTAAAATGCAAGGCGAAAAGACATTTTTTTCAACGGAAAGCATTTTTCACC
The DNA here is from genome assembly GCA_015064155.1 of Oscillospiraceae bacterium. Lineage (GTDB taxonomy): Bacteria > Bacillota > Clostridia > Oscillospirales > CAG-272 > UMGS1865. The sequence goes on from SVST01000027.1 coordinate 3,734, forward strand.
CTACAATAGCGAATCCCCACGGAAACGGTACAGATACAGATCGAACCGCCGGCATTTCCGGCAATCTTCCAAAAAGCAGGACGTGACCGCCGACTTATCGACGGTCACGCCCCGAGAGTGTAGACCAAAGCAAGTATAATGATCAAAATAACAAAAACAACCCCTCCGGGGCTGTTGCAAATAGAAAATTGCAGCAGCCCCTTTTCAAAATCCGTATTTTACTGTTCGTCCTGAACCTCGGCAGATGCCGCAACGGCATCCTCCTCTGCAGGAGCAGCCTCTTCGGTAGCTTCAGCCTCGGGTGCAGCTTCTTCAGCAGCCTCTTCGGCAACAGCTTCTTCAGCAGCCTCTTCGGTAGCAGCCTCTTCAGCAGCCTCTTCGGTAGCAGCCTCTTCAGCAGCCTCTTCGGTAGCAGCCTCTTCGGCAGCAGCTTCTTCAACAGCCTCTTCGGTAGCAGCTTCCGCCTCGGGTGCAGTCGCTTCGGCAGCAGGTGCCTCGGATTCGTGCATGCCGCCCATCATTTCCTCAACGGTGGGAACAACCTCTACCGTTGCCTCTGCCAGCTTCGTACCGGTAATCACGGCAACTCTTTCTTCCTCGGTAAGCTTCTTGCAAAGCGTGCCCTTCAGAATGATCATTGCGAACTCGGCAACAACCACGATAATCGCACCAACCAGTGCCAGATTCAGTGCCGAAACGCCCTCATCGGTGAATGCAACGTACACCTGCTCTCTGGAAGCAGAGCCAAGGTAACGGGGCAGAATTGCTATGATCAAAAGGAAAATACCTCTTACGGGGAACACGTCACCGGCTTTCACCGAGCAAGACAGACGGGAAACGCACTTGATCAGGTACTTGACCGATCCGAGCAGGAGTGCCCACAGGAAGATCACGAGAGCACAGTCAATCAAAACAGACATCTCGCCCTTTCCGTTCACAGCGCGAACCAATTCAACCGCAAAGTTGCTGCGGAGGAAGGAGGTGAATACACCGGTCTTCATCATGTTGAAGAAGAACAGACAGAAGCCTGCAATACCAACGATTGACACGCCCTGCGCAACGTTCAGGTAAGTAAACTCATTCTTGGTGTAACGCTGCAGTCTGGATGCCAGCACGCCCATTACAACCGATGCGATTGCGATGATCAAAAGAGGAAGGACTCCGGAACCGTAGGACATACCCGGAATTAACGATTGGAAGACCATCAACGTGAAGACGAAAGACAAAAACTTTACCAGCGTACGGGAAAGCTTGCCTGCAGCCTTTTCGGGGGTCTTGATGTTCGAGCATCCGGTTACCAACGCACCGATTGCCTTGATGAACATCGAAATCGGCAAAAAGATGATCATGAAGAGCAATACCAAAAGTGCAAGTCCAACAACGATCGTTTCAACCCAAACGGCTGTGCCGCCGGAAGAGCCGTCGCCATCGAGCATCGGACCGCTGACGGTGGATGCAAGTGCAACGAAGGAGATCAATGCGTCCTTCGCGTCTTCGGAAGACAGACTCTCCTCCAGGGAATCAAAGTTCTTGTCTTTGATCGCACCGACCAAGTCCGCAATCAAACCGACGTTGCTGATCATCGTACCAACGCCGATTTCCACTTCGTCCGGAAGCTCTTCGCCATCCAAGACGTCCAAATCAAGCTCGTTAATCAATTTGTCGATTTTATCCTCGTTCTGGACGGTTTGCAAGGTAATCATGGGTTGAACGCTGATGACCAACGCCAAAATAGCCAAGAGAACACTGATCCAAACGCGAAGGATCGTTACTGTTTTTTTCGTGTTTGCCATAATAGCCTCCTAAAAAATTTTATGTAGTTACACACGACAATATTATACAACCTTTTTGTGCGTATGTCAACAAAAATTCACATTTTTTATAGAATTATCTTTTAAAGGAAAGATTTTTTCCGCCCACACACGTACCGATACCGCAAAAAAGTGCGGAATGATCCTGCGGGAAGCTCTTTTTTCAAAAAGGTTCCCGCAAAACGTGTCAGGTTTGAATCCCCGCAAATTGGTTTTGATACAGCTTGAAGTACTCCCCGTCCTGCGCAAGAAGCGTATCGTGGGTTCCCGCCTCGGCAACCTGACCGTTTCGGATCACCACGATCAGATCGGCATCGCGAATGGTGGACAGTCGGTGCGCGATGATCAGCGAGGTGCGGTTTTTCATCAGGGCAACCATCGCCTCTTGAATCTGCATTTCGGTGCGCGTATCGACGTTGGAGGTCGCCTCGTCCAAAATGAGGATCTTGGGATCGGCAAGCACGGCACGCGCAATGGCAAGGAGCTGCCGCTGACCCTGCGACAGATTCGACCCCGATTCGGTCAGCTTGGTGTCGTAGCCCTCGGGCAAACGCTCGATAAAGCGGTCGGCCTTGGCAGTTTGGGCGGCTCTTCGCAGCTGCTCGTCGGTTGCCTCGGGATGTCCGTAGGTAATATTGTTCCGAATGGTATCCGAAAACAGCACGGTGTCCTGCAAAACGATGGCAATCGCGTGGCGCAGGTCGGCTTTGGGGATCTCTCTGATATCGATCCCGTCAATCAGAATCTGTCCGCTGTTCGGCTCGTAGAAGCGTGTAAGAAGATTCACGACCGTGGTCTTTCCAGATCCCGTTGCGCCCACGATGGCGATTTTTTGCCCCGGGGATACCGAAAGATTCAAGCCCTGGAGGACCGGCTCTCCCTCCACGTAGCCGAAGCAGACGTCACGGAACTCAATATGCCCGTTGACCGACGAAATATCGATCTTTCTCGTGCCCTCGTCGATTTCGTCCGCCGAATCCATGATCTCGAAGATGCGCTCTGCGCCCGCCAGTGCCGTCAGAATGCTGGAATACTGGTTGGCGATCATGTTGATCGGACGGGTAAATTTTTTGGAATACTGCAGCATTGCCTGAATACTGCCGATGCTGATGGCTCTGCCCGACAGAACCAAGGCACCTCCCGTTGCCGCGATGGCAACGTATTGGAGATTGCCGAGGAAATTCATAATCGGACCCATGATGGAGCCCCATACCCGCGCACTGATGGCGCACGCGCGAAGCTGATTGGAGGTTTCGGCAAATTTTTTCACCGATTCCTCCTCTTTTCCGTAGGCAACCACCGTTTTGTAGGAGGTTACGGTTTCCTCAACCTGACCGTTAAGCTGTCCCAAAAGCCGCTGCTGCCGCACGAAATACTTGCGCATAAACTTTGCAAGCTTGGAGGACACCAAAATCGAAATGGGAATGGTGATCACGGCAATCAAGGTCATCAAGGGGCTGTAATACAGCATCATCGTCATAGCCCCCAAAAGGGTCAGCACGCAGGAGAACAGTGAAGTGATCGACTGTGAAATGGCATTGGACACGTTTTCAACGTCGTTGGTCATGCGCGACATGATATCACCGTGACGGTGGGTGTCGGTGTATTGAATCGGTAAGCGCGAAATCTTGCAAAACAGATCGTTTCGCATGGCGCGAACGGTGCGCAAGGAAAGCTTGGCGGCAAGCACCTCCTGAAAATAGGAAAGCACCGCGCTGATGACGAAAACGATTGCCATCATCACAAGATATCCCCGCATGGCATCAAAATCAACGGTCAATCTGCCGCTGACCGCATCCTTTTGAATGGTGTCAATGGCGCACGCCTGGAAAAAGGGACCCAACAGCTCTGCCACCGTAACGATCACCATGATCACGAGCAGTACCCCCAGCAAAACGCCGCTTTTTCCGATGTAACGCAACAAGCGTCCCAGCGTTTTTTTGGTGTTTTTCGGCTTTTCGGCATGCATTCTTGCGCCCATCGGTCCTCCGCCGCGCCGATTCGGTCCCAACGGAATCACGGGAGGCGGGGTTTGTGCTTTGCTTGCGGTTGGACGGTTTTGCTGATTCATTGCGCATCCCCTCCCTTCTCGGTAGCCGCCATTTGCGATCGGTAGATCTCCCGATAAGTGGGAGAACTCTTTAACAGCTCGTCGTGCGGTGCGCAGGCGGTAATCGTGCCGTTTTCCAAGACCGCGATGCGGTCTGCCGACTGTACGCTGGCAATGCGTTGCGCGATCATCACAACGGTGGTATCGCGTAAGCGCTCACGAAGCTCCCTTTGCAGTCTTGCCTCGGTCGCAAGGTCAAGAGCTGAGGTGGAATCGTCCAAAATCAGAATTTCGGGGTTTCTCGTCAGAGCGCGAGCAATCGAAATGCGCTGCTTCTGTCCGCCCGAGAGCGACGCTCCCTTTTCGGCAATCGGAGTATCGTAGCCGTCCTGGAAGCCCGTAATGAAGCCGTCCGCCTGCGCAGCACGCGCGGCATCCCGGATCTCATCGTGTGAGGCGTTCGGGTCACCCCAACGGATATTGCCCTCTACCGTATCGGAAAACAGCTCGCTTTTTTGCATCACGTAACCGATCTTTTGGCGAAGCGCATCCAAACGGTACTCCCCGATGGGGACACCGTCAATCTCCACGCTGCCATCGGTAGCGTCGTAGAAACGGGGAATCAAGCCCACAAGAGAGGTCTTACCAGCGCCGGTTGCACCGATGATGGCAAAGGTTTCGCCGCGGCGGATCTCCAAATTGATATCGTGCAAAACCGGACGACCGATGGCGGTGGGATAGCGGAAGGAAACGTCCTTCATACGAATTGCCACGGGGGCTTGCGCATCGCTTCCCTCTTGCGTGCCGCCAAGGATGGCGGGATCGGTGTCAAGCAGCTCCCGTACGCGCGTTGCCGATGCCATGGCGCGAGAAACCGATTGAAACATGGTGGTAACCATCATAATCGAGTGAACCACCTGCGTGACGTAGGTAATACCTGCCATGATCGTACCCGTGGTCATGCCGGTTGCTTCGACGGTTCCGAGATTCACTCCGCCGATCCAGATCAGCGCGATCACGGCACCGTTTTGAATCAGCAGTAACACGGGCGAAATAATTGCCATCAGCTTGAGAACGCGGAAATTGACGTCGCACAGATCGTCGTTTGCCCGAGAAAAACGAGCCGATTCCTGCTCCTCGCTGACGTAAGCCTTGACCACGCGCGCACCGCTGACGTTCTCCTGCACCACCGAATTGACGCGGTCAAGCCGTCTTTGCAGCTTGGCATACATGGGAATGGCACGCGAAAGCACCAGGATCATGGTCAGCAAGAGAACCGGAACCGAAAAGAGCAATACGAGCCCGAAATCGGCATCCAGCAAAATCAGCATGACGGTACCGCCGATGAGGAACATGGGCGCGCGGACGAACATGCGAAGCATCTGCTCGATAAACTCCACGATCATGGCGATATCGTTGGTCATACGGGTCACCAGAGAGCCGGTTGTAAACCGGTCGGTCTGCTCAATGGAGAGCGACATGACGCGTGCATAGGCATCGCGCCGCAAATCATTGCCGAAGCCCTGCGCGGCACGCGCGGCGGTATAGGCGCAAAAAACGCCGAAGAAGCCGCCAACCAGCGTAATCAAGAGCATCAACAGACCAAAGGTGAGAATGATCTGCATTTGGGTAAAGTCCTTGCCCCAGAGCGTGGACATAATGCCGTATGCAAGCGGCGAATCGGTGATCGTCTGCAAGCCGTCGGCTTCAATGCCGAAGTCCACGATAAACGACATCAGAAACGGAAGGCATAGGTCCGCCAGCACCTCGCCCATCATCATCAAGGGGGAAATGACGGCAAGGAACGAGTAGGGTTTCAGATAACGAAACAGCTTTTTCAAAGCAGCCCCTCCTCCTTTTCATTTGATTTGGAATTTTTTTCTGCATCGCGTTGCAGGTTATTTTTTGCATTTTCGGGTAAAATATTGTTGCGCATCCGCAACAAAAATTGCAAAAGCTGCTCGCACTCGGCGCGGTCAAAGCCCTGCATCAGCATCTCGTCCACCTCGGCAAGGCGCGAATGCACCGCCTTATGATGCGCTTCTCCGCGCGGCGAGAGAAACACGCGCGTAACGCGAAGATCCATCGGATCCTGCTCGCGTGTCACCAAGCCCTCCTCCTCCAGCTTTTTGAGCGTTACACTTACCGTTGGCGGCTTGAGATGGGTCTTGCGGACCAAATCAAGCTGGCTGCAGCCGTTGCAATGTCCGAGCTCGCGCATAATCAAGCGCACGCTGTCCTGCGAGAAGAGGCGGTCGGTTTCGTACGAGCGCATCCGCGTGTGAAACAGCCTTGCAATCTCGTTGACTACCATCGGCGGCGTCAGCATCGCGCGGTGTTCAAAGGGTGTCTTTTCGTTTTGTTCCATTTTGAATCTCCAACTAATTAGTTTATAAATAAACAAATCAATTATATTTCGTTTGAGAAAGGATTTCAAGTACATATTGTAAACAAATGGCAAAACGACGGACTTTTGGCTTCTCTTTGATTGCTTGATGTGGACATAATTGTTACTTATGAAATCCCGCAGGACAGCGCACATTAAGTAGCAGCAATACGGACGGCGGAGTACATGACAGCCGAAACTGCGCATTGCTATTAAAAAATGAAAGGTTTGCATGAAGATCATGAAACGAAATTCCGTATGGAAGCTTTTGTGCTGTATTCTGTTGATCATTGGAACGGTCGCCGTCGCGATCCTACCCACCGCGGGACTCAGCACACCCGAAAAGGAGATCGACGCGCTTTGCGTTCCCGCGTTTGCTATGAGAAAGCCCTCGAAAAAGTCATATACGCCGAGCAACACCGAAGCAACGACCGATGCCGATTCGGGAATGACGGTTGCCCCCGAGATGCTTCGGGATCTGCAGGTATATCCCGGCGGAATGCCTTTTGGAGTCAAATTTTTCACCGAGGGTGTGACGGTCGTGGGACTTTCCGAGGTGGAGGGCAAGTCGGGCAAGGTCAATCCCGCAGCGCGTGCGGGGATCAAGCAAAAGGACGTGATTCTTTCGGTCAACGGAGAACCGCTTTCGGGTGCGTCGGCACTGACCGAGCTGATTGAAAACTGCGGCGGAAACGCGCTGACACTGCATTGCAAGCGCGGGGGCAGCGAGTTTGACACCAAGCTGCAGCCCGAATGGTGCGAGGCGGAGTCACGCTACAAGACGGGAATTTGGGTGCGTGACAGCGGCGCAGGAATCGGAACGGTGACCTTTCTGATCCCCGAAACCGGTGCCTTTGCGGGACTGGGACACGGTATTTGCGACGCAGACACGGGCGCACTCATTCCGATGAAGCGCGGCTCGGTGTCCGACGTCACCATCAGCTCGGTGGTACGCGGCGCGGCAGGAGCACCCGGCGAGCTCAAGGGCTATTTCAACGCGGGCAAGGTAGGCTCCTTGCTTGGAAACTCGTCGTCGGGCGTGTGGGGTGTGTACACCGAGCTGCCCGAGCTGAACTGCGAACCGATGCCCGTGGGGCTTCGCGACGAGATCGAGGAGGGCGACGCCTATATCCTGTCCACCTTGGACTCCAATCAGATCGAACGCTACGATATCCGCATCTCCAATATCAACCGTGACGCAAAGGGCTCCAAGTGCTTTACCGTGACCGTGACCGACCCCGATCTTTTGGCAGCATCGGGCGGCATCGTGCAGGGAATGGGAGTGTGTTATAATAGGGACAACACAGTAAAACTCGAATAAAACGAGGTGTTACGGTGTATTTGCTCGATTTTCATTGACCATCTAATCGAAAGCAAATGTGTCCTGGTACCGA